>JAEZLW010000114.1 GCA_023415145.1 Bacillota bacterium
TGGCAAAGGAGGGGGGGATGATGGGGCTCAGCATGGAGGAGCCGGCGGTGACGGCAACAGCGTAGTCCTTGTCATAACCCTGTTTTTCCATGGCAGGGATCAGCATGCCGCCGATGGCGGAGGCGTCCGCCGCGCCGCTGCCCTGGATGCCGCCAAAGAGCATGGAAGTCAATATGTTCACATGGCCAAGGCCGCCCTTTAGCTGCCCCACGCAGGCCGAGGCAAAGGACACCAGCTTGTCGGTGATCCTGCCCTTCATCATGATATTCCCGGCAATGATAAAAAACGGGATTGCCATCAGGGAGAAGGAGTTGACCGAGCCAAACATCTTGATGACCACCATGTCCAGGGGCATCCCCATGGCGATGGTGAAGATGGCGGCGGTGATGATGGTGGACAGATAAATGGGGAAGCCCAGGAAAATCAGCACAAGGAGCACCACAAAGACCAGTGCGACTTCAAGCATGGCTTGTTTCCTCGCTTTCCGGGGAAGGATTTGCCTCCATGGCGGGCGGCACCGCCGCTGCTTCTGCCTGTGTGTTCCGGCCAAAGGGGTGCTTGCCATAGATGGCGATCAATAGGTAATCAAAAAACAGGAAAAGGCTGCCTACGGGGATCGCCGCGTAGAACCAGGCCATGGAGATGGGCAGGTTTTGCAGCATGGTGGGAACGTTGGCAATGGTGCGCGAAATGCCGTAGCGAATAAGCAGGCCCAATATGACAAGCACAAACACGGTGGCGATGCGCTTAACAATATTCAAAGCCCTTTTGGGCACAAATTTCTCCATAAAAAAATCAACGCTCAAGTGGGATGACTCCCTCACGCCGACGCTGGCTGCAAGGAACGAAACCCAGATGCTGCTCAGGCGCACGATTTCATCCCCCCAGGCGAAGGGCTTCAGGGATGAGGATGTAAAATACCGAAGGATGACCTGTACCACACATAGCAGAATAATGGCCGACAGCAGCGCGACGATGGCCCCCGCACGGGTGCTGTTGTATATGCGATAACATTTTTTGAGCATTTCAAGCACCTCTCTTTTACCGGCAGGAAGGTTTTGAAAAGTTCCCCGCCCGGTACCGGGGGGGTAACGGGACCCCGTTTACATGTTACTCAATGGCCATCATGGCGTCGATGAAGCTGTTCCAGTTTTCGCCCTTGGCACGGTATTCCGCCAGCATGTTCGAGCAGGCGGCAACCCACATGTCCGCGTCGGTCAGCTCGTGCACCGTTACGCCTTCCGCCTTCATGGCCTCCAGCGCGGCGCCCTGGTCGATGTCGTCGATCTCCGCCTGATAGGCGGCAGCTTCGTCGGCACATTCCCTGACGATGGCCTGCAGGTCTTCGGGAAGGGCGTTGAACCACTTCTCATTGAAGAAATAGTACACGCAGGCGATGATGTGGTTGGTGATGGTCAGGTTCTTGGCGTTGTCTTCAAACTTCATGGAATGGATCATGGAGGGGGACGCTTCCATACCATCGATGGTTTTGTTTTGCAGGGCGGTATAGATTTCGTTCCAGTCCATGGTGGTGCCGGCAGCGCCCAGGCTGTTGAACATGCTGATGTACATGGCGTTGGGGCCGCGCATTTTGAGGTTTTGCAGATCTTCCAGCTTTTGAACGGGCGTTACGGTAAGCATGTGGCGAGCGCCCTGGCTCTGGCCGGCCATGGCGATGAAGCCGAAGGGCTGCACCCGGGCGGTTACTTCCGTTTCCATGCCCTTGAGCATGCGGCGGTACTGGGCGTTGTCCTTGAACAGGTAGGGGAACTCAAAGAGCAGCAGCTCGGGCACCCATGCGCCAGGGCCGGTACCGGGGGCCGCGACGACCATTTCCAGCGTGCCAAGCTGGCACATTTCAACCTGTTCGGCCTGGCTGCCCAGTTCGCTTCCGAAGTTGCAAACCGCTTCAATGCGGCCTGCCGCCTTCTCGTTTACCAGGTCCACGAATTTTTGCAGCCCGCGGCCTACTGTGCCGGCGGCGGCGAGGTTGGTGGAGGTGCGCAGCTGGTATTCTGCTGCCAGAGAGGAACCTGCGGTCAGAATCATCAGGCACGCCAGGACCATAGCAATGGTTTTCTTCATGGGGACACTCCTTTTTGTTTTATTATCAACACCCGCGCCTTCTGCACGGATGTCAATTTCACTGGGGACCGGGAAGGGATTTGCGGTATACGACATCGGCCTTCACGGTTGTCAGGGCCGGGGTTTTCATACCGCGAAGCTGGTTGATCAGCAGCGCCACCGTCATGATGCAAAGGGACTCGATGTTCTGGTCGACACTTGTCAACTCCGGCGTGGAGAAGAGGGAAAGCTTTGAGTTGGAATAGCCGGACACCCTGAGGGACTCCGGAACGGCAATGCCGTTTTCACCCATGTATTTCAATACCCCCACCGCAAGCTCGTCTTCTGTGGCGAACAGCCCGTCAAAGCGGATGCCCCGGCTGAGCAGCGTGGAAAGCTTTTCGGCGACCTCCTGCACATCGGTGGCACATTCGCAGATGTAATCCTCCCGCAAAACAAGACCGGCTTCCAAAAGCGCTCTTTTGTATCCCTCGATCTTTTGATGCTCAGAGTAGGTGTCGGAGTAGTGCAGCATCAGAATATCCTGGCTGCCGGAGTCAATCAGCGCCTTCGTGGCGGCGCGCGCCCCGTCAAAATCATCACAGCAGGCGCAATACACGTTGGGCACATTGTCCAGCCGGCCGTTGATCAGCCAGATGGGCGTAGATTGCGCAGCACGCAGGATGCACAGGTTGTTTTTCGCATTGCTTTCTATAAAAAACGAACCGATGATGATGATGGAGTCCACACGGCGGTCCAGCATCGCCTGGATGGAGCGCTCCTTCTCCTGCATGTCATAGCCTACGCAATACAAAAGCGAGTCGAAATTCTGCTTGCGCAATTCCCGCTGCACATAGCCGATGGCAAACTGCAGCGACGGGCACGCGTCCGGGTCGGCGGGGTCCACGCAAAGAATGCCAACGGTGCGCATGGTATCCAGCCCCAGCCCCCTGGCAAAGGCGTTGGGGGTATAGTTCTTTTCCTGAATCACGGCCATGACCTTTTCCCGCGTCTTCTCCGTTACGTTGGGATTCCCGTTCAGCACGCGGGACACCGTCGCTACCGAAACGTTGGCCAGCTTGGAAATATCGTGTATTGTCACAGCACAGTTTGCTCCTATCCTGCACAGCATCAATAGCCCCGATGGGCTTCCACATTTTATGTAAAAATAATGTAACTAGTTACATTCCTGATACTGTGATTATATTGGGGCGGCTCCCCTTTGTCAAGGGGGAATTTGCCTTAGTTCTCCGTTTTTATGATGGCTGCCTTATATAAAGCGCAAGGCCGCAGTGGATGCGCCGTCTGTGATAAAACCCCATAAAGCATACGGTACTGCCGGGCATTTCATGAAATCATTCTGCCCGGTGCTGGTTTTTCACAGCTTCTCTTTAGTATAATAACAGGTAGATTCGTACAAGAGGAGGCTGCTATGAGTATGAACAAGGTGAACATTTTTGACATTCAGGGCATGGAATTTCCGGCGGGGCGGCGCACACGCGTGATGCTGGGTGAGAACGGGGCCATCAATGGCGAATATTTCTGCCAGGGATATGTCGTACTCTATCCCTGCGGCTGCGTACCCGAGCACGAGCATGCAACGGTGGAAACCTATACGGTTTTGCAGGGCACCGGCGTCATCACCGTGGATGGCGAGTCGCAGCCCATGGGCCCCGGCGACATGGTGTATATCGAAAGCGGAAAACCCCACAGCCTTATTAATACAGGTGATACGGACATGCACATGATGTTCGTCTATGCCCCCAAAATGATCGTTGACCATTGGGCTAAGGAGTCGGATGGTGAATTGAAATAATGTGGAAAAAAAGTGCCAGAATTTTCCCCTATTGCTTTTGCAATCGATTTCAATTACAATAAGGTCACAAGAAAACGAACATGATCCCCCGTAGGGAGAAACGGCGAAGGGGAGATATAATGAATGAAATCCTTGCGTCCATGCAGTTGTGCGGACTATTGCCCTGTCTTGCGGGCGATCAAACGGCGCTGCGCGAAAGCATGGAGGCATTGGTCTCATTTGGTTTCCCCTGCGTTGAGGCAGACCTTACGTCAGACAGCCCGGAGCCTGGCATATGGGATGTTTTTGCACTGAAGGCGGGCATTCACATCGGCGCGAAAGTGCGCACAAAGGATCAGGCCCGCAAGGCCTTGGCAGCAGGTGCCAGGTGGGTCACGCTGCCGGCGGCGGAAGGGATGGAGCTTGGGCACCCGGCACCGGTGTTCTCTATCGTCAAGGACACCCGGGAAGCCTGGGAAATTTTGACAAAAGGTGAAGGATTCCTTTGCAGCGAGGCGCAATGCGCGCAGGCCTTGCTGGATCAGTTCCCAAAGGCGCGCTTTGTGATATCAGGCTGCACAGACGTCATGCAGCGCAAAAAATTCCTTTCGCTCCCACAGGTGCTGGCAGCTCTTGGGACGCTGCCGGCAGACGCCAAACATACGAAGGATCAAACAGAATCGCTCAGACGTGAGTGGATGGAGATCCTTGGGTTTTCGCTTGTGCATATCGGCATCAACGGGAAAAGCGTACAGGAAGCGGAGGAAACCGCCAGGACCTTTTCCAGGCTGTTGGGCATGCCATACCTGCCTGGAACATCCTCCGATTATGCCGGAACCATCATCGAGGCAATGAAGGAAAAGGGACGCGGACAAAACGGGCACATCGGCATCGGCACGGATGATCTTAAGCGCGGGATGTACTATGCGCAGCGCGCAGGCTTCTCATTTGATTTAAGCAGCCGGAAAAACGATGCGTCGGGGCGTGCAATACTATATTATCTGGATCGGGAAATCGCAGGGTTTGCGGTACATTTTTTGCAGAAGTAAAGGAGCTTTCTTCATGAAAAAAATCATAGCGTTTTTTGCAGCCTCTCGGTATTGGCAAAACCAACAGGAGCTTCAGCACGTATTTGATGAGCTCAGGACGAATATGCAATCGTTTGCTGACACCAGTTGCCTCATTGTGGACGGCGATGGTGTGGAAGGCCTTGCGGCAATGAACGGCGGTTTGCTGGTGATTGTGCCCATGAGCGGCGCAGTGCAAAAGGACATCCTGCGTGCGGCGGAGCTGTTTGACGCCGTGGTGCTGTACGCGGGATACATTCAGGGAAATGCCAGCGGTCTTGCCACGGGCATGATGCTCAAATACAACGCCGCACCCACCCTGATGGATAGCTGGAGTGTGCTTCGCAAGCGCCATCCCAAGACTGTGCTGGCACTGAACGCGGAAGAGCTTTCGCACAAGCTGCGTATACTGGCTGCCGGCCAAAGCCTGCGGGGGAAAAAGCTGCTGCTCATCGGTGAGCCGGAGCCCTGGGTGATCAGCGTGAGCCGTAACCTTGAGGACTACCGCAAGCTGGGCATTAAAATCGAGCAGATCGAACAGCAGGAAGTCGCAGATCTGTATCAGGCCATCACGGAGGAGGAATGCCGGCCTTATTACGAAAAATACGAACAGGGTGCCAAGGCTTGCATGGAGCCATCGAAGCAGGATCTGAAAAACGCTTCCCGAATGACGGCAGCGCTCCTTCGTGTGCTTGAAAACCATCAGGCCGACGGCATGGCCATCGCCTGCTTCAACCTGCTGTCACTGGGCACCACCTCCTGCATTGGCGTGAGCTACATCAACGATTGTACCGACAAGGTGGCGGCCTGCGAAGGGGATCTGGACAGCGCTGTGACCATGCTGATGCTGAAAAAGCTCACAAGTACGAAGGTGTGGATGGCCAATCCCGGGCTGCACCCGCAGGGCATCATCAACTTCTCCCATTGCACCGCTCCGCTGGCGGTGGATGGCGTTTCGGATTGTCCGTTTATTTTGCGCAGCCACCATGAAAGCGGCATCGGCGCATCGCTTCAGGTGGAAATCCCCTCCGGTGTACGGCTGACCGCATGCCGCATTTCCGGCGTATGGGGCACGTATACGGTGCAGGGCGCAACCGGCGAGTCAGGCCCCCGCGAGGAGTGCTGCCGCACACAACTGTACGTACGCTTTGACGATTTCAACCGCTACATCAATACGGCGCTGGGCTGCCATCAGGTGTTCTGCTTTGAGGATGTAGCCAATGACTTTGCGCAGCTTGCCGAATCGCTGGGACTGACGCCTGAAGGCATGTAAAAAATATAAGTATGGGCGGCAGGCCGCCATACCTTGCGGGAGAGCCAGGCCTGTACAGCCCATGGGATGCTTTTTACAAACCTTTGCAATCGAGAGTCAGGCTTCCTAGAAAATGATTCTATGGCTTGACGGGCTTTGCGCAATATGCTATATTATTCCCAAGGGAAGTTAGAAAATAGTTGATAGATCGTTCATGTTGTACAGGGAACAGGATTGCGTTTTTCTTTAGCCAATTTTGCAATCGATTGCAAATCGGAATTGTTTTGCGGAGTGAAACACCGCATGACATAAAAACAAAGTGGGGGGAAATGATCCATGAAAAAGGTTCTGTCACTGGTTCTCATGCTGGCGATGCTGATCACCGCGTCTGCGGCGTTTGCGTCGGGAAGCGAAACCATCAATGTAGGTTGCCTGCAGGACATCAGCGGGCCTACATCAAGCCTTGGCAACATGGTCAGAGCCGGCGCTCAGTGGGCCGTGGATGAAATCAATGCCAACGGCGGCGTGGGCGGCAAGCAGATCAACCTGATCGTCTATGACACCAAGGGCGATGTGACCGAGGCCATCAACGCCTATACCCGTGCGGTCACCAGCGACAACGTCAGCGCCATCATTGGACCGCCCGTGGCCAACATCGCGCTGGCCATCGCGCCGGAATCCGAAAACAACGAAGTGCCGGTGCTGGGCTTCGCCATTGACCCCAAGTGCCAGGTCAAGCCGGATGGCACGCCCTACAAAAACATGTTTGCCTTCCAGCCCAGCGCCGTACAGCAGGGCACCATTATGGCCAAGTACGCCATCAAGAACGGCTTCAAGAAGTTTGGCGTGATCTACAACGAGGGCAATGCCTACTCCTTGTCCCTGCAGGCGCCCTTTATTGAGACCGCGAGCGCAGCGGGCGGCGAAGTGGCAAAGGTTGTTACCTATACCTCCAGCGACAAGGACTTCAAAACCCTGCTGCAGCCGATCATGGATGCGGGAGTGGATGCGATTTTCGTGCCCAACTACACCCAGGAGCTGATCCTCATCGCCCAGCAGGCGAGGGCTCTTGGCTATGAAGGCGCGCTGATCTGCGGCCTGGATGCCTGCCCGCCCTTCAACAAGCTGTTTGGCGAGCCCTGCGACGGCATCTACTTCATCAACAACATCGACGGCACCGAAGCGAGCATCGTTGCCATGATCGAGGCCGTGAAGGAAAAGACCGGCATCGACGCCACCAACAAGTTCTTCCTTGGCTATGACGTCACCAACATCCTCAAGGGCATCTTTGAGGCGGTAGGGACTGCTCCTGCCGATGTGCGCAATGCCGTGGAAAACGTAACGGGTTACGCCGGCCTGACAGGGAACATCACCATTGACCCCGCGAATCATATGCCCAAGGGCCTTGAAATGGTTATGTTCAAGTATGAGGATGTCACCCCCATCATGCAGGAGCGCTATTCTGCCGACCAATAACAGACTGCGAATACAAGCCCTGTAAAAGGGCGCGGTCAAATCAAACGGGGCCGCCCGGCCAGACGCCTGACGGTGTAACCATGCGGCGGGCGGCCACCGGCAGATGCTATTGATCCGCCCTCCCTCATCCTTCGCGGCGGGGGAGGGCTTTTCTCAGGAAATTTGGTCATCCGCGCGAATCTTTCACGGATTCGTATGCATAGGAGGGTCTTCCATGCAGATATTGCAATACATCATCAACGGCATTGCGCTGGGCTCCGTTTATGCGTTGATTGCCACCGGCTTTTCGGTGATATTCAACGTACTCAAATTTTCAAACTTCTCCCACGGGGCATTGATGACACTCAGCGCCTTCGCCGGATATTTTATCGCAGCGGCCAATAAATGGGGGCTGGTGCCTACGATCCTGGTTGCCGTCCTGACCGGGAGCCTGGTCGCTGTCCTTGGTGAGTTCGTGGCCTTCCGCCGTATATTGATCCGCAATACCTCGCCGATTTATTTCTTCGTTTCCTCCATTACGCTGGGTACATTGTTCGAAGGGGTCGTGGTGCTTCAGGTGGGAGCCAACTTCCACAACTACCCGCGCTTTTTCGGAAAACCGCTTCGCCTTAACAGCTTTGTCATATCGCAGTCGGATATCATCATCTTGTGCATCAGTGCGCTTGCGCTCATCATACTGGCATTCGTCATCCAAAGGACACGGCTTGGCCGCGCATTGCGCAGCGTAAGTTTTGACCGCGACACCGCAAGCCTGATGGGCATCAACGTGGCGCGCACCATTCAGTTCGCATTTATCATCTCGGGAGCGCTGGCGGGGCTGTCCGGGGTGTTTTTGGGCATCAACTATACGCTCTATCCAACACTGGGCTCATTGGTGGTAAAGGGCTTTATCGCATCGGTCATCGGCGGCCTGGGCAGCCTGCCGGGCGCGGTTATCGGCGCCATGCTGCTTGGCATTGTGGAAACAGCCCTGGTTTCAACCGTCGGGTCCGGTTACGCGCCGGTGTTTACTTTCCTCATCATGTTGGTTTTCCTGCTGGTGCGCCCCCGCGGCATCGCCGGTTCCAACATTCAGGAAAAGGCTTAAGGAGGGCTTTTCATGTCGCTGTATACGCATATCCTCACGCAGATTCTGATCACGGTGGTCAGCGTGTCGGGTGTCTTTGTCCTGACGGGCATGACCGGAATGTTCAGCCTGGGACAGGCCGCTTTTATGGCCATCGGCGCGTACACATCCGGCATACTGGTCATAAAGCTTGGCGTGCCGATCCTCCTGGCCTGGCCTGCAGGCGTCCTGCTGGCGGTAGCGGTGGGCTTTATCGTGGGCCTGCCTACGGTGCGCCTTCGCCGGGACTATATTTCCCTGGTAACCCTGGGCTTTGGCGAGGCGATCACCGCGCTCTTAAACCGGGCCACCACCCTGACGGGCGGCGCGTCGGGATTGACGGGCATCCCCAAGGAAACCACCCTCCCCATCGCGCTTGTTTCCGCGGTCCTGGCAATTGTGCTGATCGCCTTTTTCAAAAACTCCAAATATGGCAGGCAATGCATCGCGGTGCGCAGCGACGAACTGGCCGCCAAAGCCATGGGTATCAATGTGCCCAAGGTCAAGATGGTCGCCTTTCTGATCTCTGTGGCCGTCACGGCCTATAGCGGTTGCTTGTACGCGTTTTATACCGCCTATGTGGATCCGACGCTGTTTGGCTGGCGGAAAAGCGCAGAATGGGTCATCATCGTGTTCTTCGGCGGCGTCAACAGCCTGACGGGGTCCATACTCTCCGCTTTCGTGCTGTCTGGGTTGCCCGAGGTGCTGCGCTTTTTGCTCAACTACCGGGCAATCATCTACGCTGTGCTGGTGCTATTGATCATCAACTTCAAGCCCTCCGGCTTGCTGGGTGAATGGGAGCTGACACCCGCCAACGTAAAACGCATTTTTCATCGGGGCAATCGGCGCAAACAGCCCAGGGAGGTAGTTTGATGACCATACTCAAGGTGGAGCACATTTTAAAAAGCTTTGGCGGCGTCAAGGCGATCCAGGATTTCTCCATGGAAGCGGAAAAGGGCGAGATTCATGGCATCATCGGCCCCAACGGAGCGGGAAAAACCACCATCTTCAACGTGATATCGGGGATCTATCCGGCCGATTCAGGCAAGGTGATCCTGGACGGGAAAGACATCACCCAACTGGAGCAGCACAGAATCACAAGGGAAGGAATGGGGCGCACCTTTCAAAACATCCGGCTGTTTAAGGGTCTGTCGGTGCTGGAAAACGTGATGTGCGCTTTTGATCCCCAAAGCAGGTATGGCGTGACCGGCTCCCTCCTGCCCACGCCTGCGCGTTTTTCGGAGGAAAAGCGTGGCCGGGAGATCTGCATGCAGCATCTGAAAACGGTCGGCTTGGAAAATTACGCCAAGGAACGCCCGGAGAACATGTCCTATGGCCACCGGCGCAGGCTGGAAATTGCAAGGGCGCTGACCTGCAAGCCCAAGGTGCTGCTGCTGGACGAGCCGGCGGCCGGCCTGAACCCTGTGGAGGTGGGCGAGCTGACGGAGCTTATACAAACGCTTTCCCGCGAAATCGGCTTTGCGATCCTTTTGATCGAGCACCGCCTGGAGCTTGTCATGAACATTTCCAAGATCATTCATGTGCTGAATTTCGGCAAGACCATTGCCGTGGGCTCACCCGCCGAAGTGCGCAATGACGCCGGGGTGATCGAGGCTTACCTGGGGAAGGGGGAATGCTGAGTGGCCATGCTGGAAGTAAAGGACCTTTCGGTCAGCTACGGCCATGTCCAGGCGCTGAAGAACGTCTCCATTGAAGCGGATGAGGGCGAAATCTACAGCATCATCGGCTCCAACGGCGCGGGCAAGACATCGCTGCTGCGGACGATATCGGGGCTTGTCAAGCCGCAGTCCGGGCATGTGGAGTTCATGGGCCAAAAGCTCCCTTCAAAGCCGCATGAAATTGTCAAAAAGGGTATCGTGCACGTGCCGGAAGGCCGCCGGACCTTCTCAGGCCTTACCATCCAGGATAATTTGCTGGTGGGAGGCTATCTGTACAAAGACCTGGCGGCGGACCTGGAAGACCAGTACAAGCGCTTTCCCATCCTGCGGGAGCGGAAGCACCAGTTTGCCGGTACAATGTCCGGCGGCGAGCAGCAGATGCTGGCCATTGCCAGAGGCCTGATGTCAAGGCCGCGCATCATGTTGTTGGATGAGCCAAGCCTTGGCCTGGCACCCATCATCGTCAACCAGATCTTCCAGCTGATCCAGCAAATCCGCGATTCGGGCATCACCATCTTTCTGGTGGAGCAGAACGCCCACAAGGCGCTGTCCATTTGCGACAAGGCATGCGTGCTGGAAAACGGTGTGATCACGGTCTGCGGAACCGGCAAGGACCTGCTTTGCTCCGACGTGGTGAAAAAGGCATATCTTGGCGCATAGAAAGGGAGAAGACGCATGATTCGAAATTGGAACGAGGAATCGCTGGACCACCGCAACGCGCTTTTGTATGCCATGGGCATCAGCGAGGAGGACGCCGCGCGCCCGGTCATAGGCCTGATCAATTCCTGGAATGAAATGAATCCCGGCCATTTCCCCTTTCGGGATGTGGTTGATGAACTGAAGCGTGAAATCTACGCGGCAGGCGCACTGGCGCTGGAGTTGCCCATCAGCGGGATATGCGACGGCATTTGCAGCAACACCCCCGGCGACCGCTATACCCTGCCCGCAAGGGACCTGGTATCCGCCGAGGTGGAAACCGTCGCGGAGTTGAACATGCTGGAAGGCATGGTGATCATGGCCACCTGCGACAAGGTGGTGCCCGGCATGCTGATGGGCGCATTGCGGGTGAACATCCCCACCGTGATGTTTACCGGCGGCTACATGGCGCCCGGAGAGCTGAACGGCCGCATGCTCACCCTCACCCATACCAAGCAGGCGTATGCGGCCTATATTGCGGGCGACAAGTCGCGGGAGGAGTACAAGGCGGTGGTGAAAAACGCCTGCCCCACCCCGGGAGCCTGTCCCTTTATGGGCACGGCCAACAGCATGTGCGCCACGGCGGAGGTGCTGGGCTTTTCGCCTCACGGCAACGCCAGCGTACGCAGCCAGACGCCCGCCTGGCATGAGCTGGCCAGGGCGGCGGGACGGGCCGTTGTGCAGGCGGTCAGGGAGCAAAGGCGGCCCCTTGATTTCCTTACACAAGCCAGCTTTGAGAACGTGATACGCTATATGATGGCCACAGGCGGGTCTACCAACTGCCTGCTGCACATTCCCGCCATTGCCAGGCAGGGCGGCTTTGATATCACGCCCGATACGTTTGACCGCCTAAGCCGCGAGGTGCCGGTGATCAGCACCATTTATCCCAACCATCCGAGCTTTACCATGGCGGAATTCTCCGGGGCGGGAGGACTTGGGGCCGTGGTGAGGGAACTGGTTATGGCAGGCAAAATGGACCCTGAGGCAAAGGGCATGTTCGGCAGCATCGGGGAGATCGCCGGCAAGGCACAGAACCTGAACCCGGATGTGATCCATCCCGTCCATCAGCCCATACAAGAGCAGGGCGGCCTTGCGGTTCTTTCCGGAAACATTGCAAAAAATGGCGCCATTGTGAAATTCAGCGCGGTGGAAAAGGATGCCTGGACCTTCTCCGGTCCGGCCAGGGTGTACGATTCCCAGGACGATGCCTGGCAGGCAATGCTCAAGGATGAGATCAAGGCCGGGGATGTGGTGGTGATCCGGTATGAAGGGCCCAAGGGCTCGCCGGGGATGCCCCACATGGAGACCTTTATGGCGGCGGTATTGGGCAAGGGCCTGGGTACGAAAATCGCTCTTATCAGCGACGGGCGGTTCTCCGGGGCCACGGGCGGCCTGGCAATCGGCCATGTCAACCCCGAGGCTTATGAGGGAGGCAATATCGCGCTGCTCAGGGACGGGGACCGGATCCACATCGACATCGCCGCCCGCTCTTTGACGGTGGACGTGGATGAAGAGGAGTTCAAACGCCGGCGGGCCGATTGGAAGCCTGTTCAAAAGCCTGCCTCAGGTTGGCTCGCGCTGTACCGGAAATGCACCACCGGTGCACATCAGGGGGCAACCGTCTATTGGGACTGATATGAGGGGAGCATCAAGGCATGGTCAGTTTAAAGGATGTGGCCGAGCGCGCGGGCGTTTCCGCAAGCACCGTATCCCGCGTGCTGTCCGACAAGCCGGTGGTCAATGAAAATACGCGGACACGCGTGATGGAAGCGGTACGGCTGTTGGATTACCGGCCCAACGAGCTGGCAAAAAGCTTGAAATCGGGGCGCAGCAACACCATTGCGCTGATGGTCCCCAGCATTGAAAACCTGATTTTTCCGCCCATCACCCGCGGCGTGGAGGACACTGTGCGCAGGGCAGGGTATTCCGTCATTCTTTGCAACACGGATGAGGACGTGGAGGAGGAGAAGCGGTACATCAGCAAGCTTCGCACGCGCTTTATCGACGGGTTTATCGTTGCCTCCATGATGCCGGGCTCCGACCATATCCGCAAGCTGTGGAAGGAGGGGTTCCCGGTGGTGCTGACCAGCCGCATCTATGACGATACCATCGACGCGGTGGGCATCGACAACGAAGGCGCAGCCTTTGACGCCACCCGCTACCTCATCCGCTCCGGCCACAAAAGAATCGCCTTTGCCATGGGCCGGGAGGAGATCCCGCTGTACATGGACCGGCACAAAGGGTACCGGCGCGCACTGGAAAGTGCGGGACTTCCCTATGACGAGCAGTTGGTGATTCATGAAACCGGCGGGACCGGCAGCTTCTATTATTTGATGCGGAATCTTTTGAGAAACGGCATTCAACTGGATGCGGTGCTGGCCAGCAGCGACCCCAAGGCCTTTGTGGTGATGCGCGCGCTGCATGACGCGGGGCTTTCCATCCCGGACGATGTTTCGGTGATGGGCATCGACAATGTGGAAACCAGCGCACAAATCGAACCGCCGCTGTCCACCGTGGCCCAGCCCCTGTATGAAATCGGAGCGCTTGCCGCAACCAAGCTGATCCGTCAGATCCATCACAAGGAAAAGACCGGCGAACTGGCGCCGCCCCAGGTGGACATTTTGAAAACAGAACTGATCATCCGTAAATCAACGCGTTAAGGCAGGAGGCTATATCATGTCGGCCCATGAAAAATTCAGTTTTACATCCCTTGAGGAACTGCGTGACAAAATTGCCTGTCTGGGCGTGGACATTGCGCTGTCGGAGGACCTATCGCCACTTGCAAAGCCCGTTTCCATCGGGCATTTGACAGCACCCAACGCCATGGCTGTTTTGCCCATGGAGGGCTGCGATTCCGAACCCGACGGTTCCCCCAGCGAGCTTGTCACGCGCCGCTATCTTCGCTTTGCCGGCGGCGGGGCCGGGCTTCTCTGGTGGGAGGCCTGCGCAGTGGTGGAAGAAGGGCGCGCCAATGAGCTGCAAATGATGCTGACAGCGCAAAACGTGGGGCGGTTTGCCGCACTGCTCCAAAAATCCAATGACGAGGCTGCACGTAAAAACGGGTCGGAGCACCGCCCTGTGAACCTCCTGCAGCTTACCCACTCCGGCCGCTATTCGCGCCCCCACGGGCATCAGCCCGCGCCCATCGTGCCGCAGCACGATCCCATTCTGGATCCCTGGGTGCGGCTTGCGCCGGATGCACCCGTGGTGACGGATGCCTACCTGGACGATTTGATCGGCAAATATGTAAAGTCCGCCATCCTGGCCAGGGAAGCAGGTTTTGACGGGGTGGATATCAAAAGCTGCCACCGCTACCTGCTCAGCGAGCTTTTGGCCAGCCACACCCGCCAGGGCAAGTACGGCGGCAGCTTTGAAAACCGCACCCGTTTTTTGCGCGATGTGATCAAGGCCGTGCGCGCTGAGCTGGGAGATGATTTCCTGATCGCGTGCCGTTTCAATGTGTTTGACGCCCACCCCTACCCTTACGGCTTTGGCGAGGACAAGGAGGACTTTTGGAAGTTTGATCCCGCCGAGCCCATGGCTTTGGTAAGGATGCTCAGGGACCTTGGCGTGGGGCTCCTCAGCAACTCGGCAGGCAATCCTTACTACATTTATCCGCAGGTGACCAGACCTTTTGACTTATCCAGTTCGGGCGTGCCGGTGCCGGATGAGCACCCGCTTCAAAGCGTTGAAAGGCTGTTTTCCTTTACCCGCATGATCCAGGAGGAGGCGGGGGATGTGCCGGTGGTCGGCAACGGGTATACGTGGCTCCGGCAGTTCATACCCAATGCCGGGGCAGCCAATGTGGCCTCCGGGAGCTGCCGCTTTGTAGGGCTTGGGCGCATGGGCTTCGCCTATCCCGATGCGCCCAGGGACATCCTCAACAGCGGTGCGATGGATCCCCTAAAATGCTGCATCACCTGTTCCAAGTGCACTCAAATCATGCGTGACCACGGCCGCACGGGCTGTGCGATCCGCGATGCCAAGGTATACGCACCGCTGTACAAGCAATACCGCGAGGAAGCGGAGGCAAGGGAAAAGCAATGAGCACTTTTATGGAAAGCCGTGTGGGGCGCGTGGTCACGGAAGGGCGTACCGATTTTTTCACTCGTCAGGTGCCGCCTCCCGGTTCGGATGAAGTGGTCATCCGTATAAGGGCCAGCGCGCTGTGCGGCAGCGACCTGCATATATTCCGGGCCAAACATCCCAGCGTACCCCTCCCGGCCACCATCGGGCATGAGTTTTCGGGGGATATCGCAGCCGTCGGACAAAGCGTACAGGGTCTTTCTGTGGGCGACCGGGTGACGGTGGAGCCCTGCGTGACCTGCGGCACATGCGATGCGTGCCGCCACGGGGAGTATGGTTCCTGCGATGAAATCTCCTTTCTCTACCGCAAAGGGCACGGGGCCATGGCGGATTATGTGACTGTCAGGGCCTCCAGCGTGTTCAAGCTTCCCGAAGCCTTAAGCTACGAGGCGGGAGCCTTGATCGAACCGCTGGCCGTTGCGGTACACGCGGTGCGCCGGACGGATGTGAAACTGGGCGAAAAGGTGCTTGTGCTCGGCGCCGGCGCCATCGGCCTCATGGCGGCAGCACTGTGCCGGCGGGCCGGTGCCGCAGAGGTGATTGTATCCGATTATTCCGCCTTCCGCCTGGATATGGCAAACGCCCTGGGGGCGACCCGCACCGTCAATTTGCAAAAGGGCGAGAGCCTCACGGAGGCTGTCCGCAAGGCCACAGGCGGCAAGGGCGCTGACAAGGTGCTGGAATGCGTGGGCCGCCAGGAAACCTTTGTGCAGGCCATGACACTACTATGCAAGCAGGGCCTTGCCACAGTGGTGGGCATCTTTGAGCAGACGGAGATCACCATTCCCGTAATGCGCCTTGTCAGTCATGAGATCCGCGTGCAGGGGTCGCAGGGCTACTGCTGGGACTTCCCCATCGCCCTTCAAATGGCGGGTGAGATCGGTCTGGAGCGGCTGGTTACCCACCGTTTTCCGCTTCATGACCTGCAATCGGCGCTGGAAACGGCTTCGGACCGGACACAAAATACCATCAAGGTATTGTTGAAACCATAGCAAGGGAGGATCCTGTTGGTGAAAAAGACTGCAATCGTAACAGGCGGCAGCCGCGGCATCGGCCTGGCCATTGCCAAACAACTGGCGAAGGATGGTTTCAATATCGTCGTTATGGCTACCCAGGACCTTACGGTCCACCAGGAAAATATACAGAAGATACAGGAACTTGGCGCGCAGGTTTTATACGTCAAAGGAAGCATAGCAAAAGCGGCGGACCGTGAAGCGCTTGTCTTAGAAACGGTAAACACCTTTGGGGGCATACACGTGCTGGTGAACAATGCGGGCATTGGGCCGAAGGTGAGAAGCGATCTGCTGGACATGACCGAGGATAGCTGGGACCACGTGTTGGGCATCAACACAAAGGGTACCATGTTCCTGACCCAGGCTGTGGCCAGGCAAATGCTAAGGCAGGAGTATGCAGGCAAAAAGCGCGGCGCCATCATCAACATCAGCTCCTGCTCCGCGGTGGTTTCGTCCATCAGCCGCGGGGAATACTGCGTATCCAAGGCCGGGGTATCCATGCTGACCATGCTTTTTGCAGACCGCCTTGCGCCGGAGGGCATTTACGTCAACGAAGTGCGCCCGGGTGTGATCACAACGGATATGACCAGCGCTGTCAAAGCGAAATATGATGCACTGATTGAAGCGGGGGTATTCCCCATCGCCCGCTGGGGTACCCCGGAGGATGTGGCGGAGGTGGTATCCGTCCTTGCAGGCGACCAATTCCTGTATACAACGGGGAGCGCTATCGATGTGGACGGCGGCTTCCATATCAGGCGGCTGTAGAGGAGAATGGGAAGTTGAGGGAAAAGCGTATTGCCATAGGATCGTTTACGCTGCCTGTCTATTCGCTCAATACGGTTGTGGTGGGCACGGGAGCGGCGGGCTACAACGCGGCAGACCGCCTGTTTCTGTACGGGCAAAAAGACATCGCAATGGTCACGGAGCATGTCCTTGGCGGTACATCGCGCAACACGGGCAGTGACAAGCAGACATATTACAAGCTGACTTTGTCCGGCGATGATCCCGACAGCATAAGGGAGATGGCGGAAACGCTTTTTTCGGGTCAATGCGTGGACGGTGATATCGCGCTGTGCGAGGCTGCGCTGTCCGTGCAGGGTTTTTTGCGCCTGGCGGAATTGGGCGTGCCCTTCCCCCAGAATCGTTTCGGCGAATACATCGGCTACAAAACAGATCATGACCCGCGCCGCAGGGCTACCAGCGTCGGTCCCTATACCTCCAAGAAAATGACGGAATGCCTGCAAGCGTCGGTGGAGGCAAAGGGCATCCGCATTTTTGACCAAATGCAGGTGGTAAAGGTGCTCGGCGACGGAAAGCAGGCCCATGGCCTGCTGTGCCTTGATCTTTTGAGGAAGCATGACGTGCAGAACGCCTTTGTGCTTTTCAACTGCAAAAACATCGTGTACGCCACCGGCGGCCCCGCCGGCATGTACAAGGACAGCGTATACCCCAACGGGCATCTGGGTGCTACGGGCCTGGCTTTTGAGGCGGGTGTGGCCGGGAAGAACCTGACCGAATGGCAATACGGCCTCGCCTCGCTTCACCCCCGCTGGAATGTATCGGGCACGTATATGCAGGTGCTGCCGCGCTTCATCTCCATAGGTCCGCAGGGGGGCGATGAGCGGGAGTTTTTATTTGACTATTTCAGGGACAAAGGCGAATTGCTTACCAATGTGTTTTTGAAGGGATACCAATGGCCCTTTGATGTGCGCAAGGCCGCCGGCGGCTCGTCCCTCATCGATATCGCCGTATACATCGAAACCTGCAAGGGCCGCAAAGTCTATTTGGACTTTCGGCAAAATCCCAGGGGAGAAGAAATCTACTATGAAAGCCTAACCAAGGAAGCCCGTGCTTATTTGCAATACGCCGGCGCCTGCTTTGGCACGCCCATCACAAGGCTTTTGCACATGAACCGCCCGGCCGTAGAGCATTACCTTGCCAAGGGCGTCGATCTGACAAAAGAACCGCTTCAGATCGCGCTGTGTGCGCAGCACAACAACGGAGGCCTGGCCATTGACTGCTGGTGGCAGACCAACCTGGAGGGCTTTTTTGCGGCCGGGGAAGTAAGCGCAAGCCACGGCGTATACCGCCCTGGCGGCAGCGCCCTGAATGCGGGGCAGGTGGGCAGTACCCGTGCGGCACAGTACATTGCTTCAAGACGCAGGGGCGAGCCCATGGCGGACGGCGTTTTTGAACAGGCGGCAGTCCCCCAGGCGGAAGTACTGTTGCATATGGCCAGCGGTCTTTTGAATGAAAAGGAGAATGTGCAAGCGCTTTGGGATGAGGCCGCAAGCCGCATGAGCCGGGTCGGCGGGGCCATCCGCAGCGCTGAAGGCATCCAAAGGGCCCTTGAAGAAACACGCCGGCTTCTGTCCGCGTTTTCAGACACTGTGCGCATCAGCTCCTTCTCCAGATTGCATTTGGCGCTTCGCTTGCGTGACATACTCATCTGCCAGGAGGTCTATCTTTCCGCGATGGCAGACTACCTTGCAAACGGCGGGAAAAGCCGCGGCAGCGCTATGTACACCAATCCAAACGGAAAGAAAGCCCATGAAAGCCTTCCCGATCTTTTCACCTTTGCCCTGGACGACGGAAGCCGCGGGGATCAGGTGCAGGAAGTTACGCACAACAAGGAAGGGAACACCTTCCTCTGGCGCAAGGTTCGCCCCATTCCCGATGATGACTGCTTTTTTGAAAACATCTGGCGGGAATTCCGTGAGCATGGAAATGTGTATTGAAGAGTTATGCGAATCAGGCTGGCAAAAAAGCCAGCCTGTTCTCCATTATGCAAATGGAAAAAATATCCTTGATTTGAGCAGAGTTCATCTGTTTATTCTTGCGTATCGAACATCACGGGACGGCACAAGGAACCATCCCATGTGTTGACTGTGGTGGTCAGAACCGTAATAGATAGGGTAAGGTCAAAGACAAAAAACATTGTAAGGATTTAAAAGAGGTCTGGCAATGCAGGCCTTTTTTTCCTGCACTTTATGCCACGGCTCACCACATTCCCCTCTTTGGTGTCATACCGGCTGCGGTGATGTCTTCCTCCTGCCATAAATGGCACCCTTTTGAATCGTCAGAATAATAATCGGGTACAGATGCCAGGCATCTACTATTTCACCGTGAACATTGACAGATCGTCAAACCAACACTTCCCATATTCCCGGAATACCAAAAGAAGCCACCGCCTTTGGTGACCCCTTTTGTTCTAACGAATGTCCCTTTCTTTGGCAAAGGTACTATAAATTGATACAATGCACCCCCTGATTGTTTGGTGGTGCATCTCTTAAGAATTTGAAGTTTTGCACATTCCTCTGTAGCAACAGAAGAATAACCCGTTTTATGGATCGATATCAAACAGCCTCACGGAAGGGAATCTTTTTTTCCCTTATCCTTCTCTTTAGGTTTTTCTTTTTTCTTAAGGCCTAGCTTATCTTTTATATACAGCCTAAGTGAGTATATTGGCCACATGCCATTCCAATAATCCATACATAATCACCTCCCGTCGTTAGTGTTCCCAACCCAGGAGTTCATCATGAATCCAGCTTATAACACAAGCCTCGGATACAACGTAATTTTGCCTTTACAGAAGGTACATAACGTCATTTGAGATGGGCGTGGTACTTTCGTCACAACCTGGTTGGCGGCTCCTACACCCGGCATCACGCCGATATGTAACAAGCTATTACCGTTTACCGGCTATCAACCGCTCCAAATACTTTGACTTCATTTGCTTGGATGCCAGCGCGCGCTTTAGCGGCGGCAGCCGCAAGATAGCGGTGAACAACGTGCCCAGCGCACGGTGGCTGGCAAATGCCGGCGTATCGAAGGCCAGGTTCGCCAACTGCCCCTTCTCGATGGCGGCGCAGACGATGCGGTGCGTGGAGTTAATCGGCGTCAACAGCCGCTGCTCACGGGTTTTGAGTTTGATGCAATGCTTGGGACAGTTGCGTACACAAACGCCGCAGCCCAGGCAAAGTTGCTCATCCAGTTTGGCAACGCGCTGCTCGCGCTCACCGATGCGCACGGTCTCCATGTTCAATGCATTCACCGGGCAGGCGTGCGTACACTTGCCGCAGCCGGTGCACGCATCTTCCTGTACATCGGGCAAAAAGTACGTGGTGTAGATCGGTTGCTGCAGGCCATATTTCTTAGCTGCGATCATCGCTTCGCAGCAGCAGCCGCAGCAGTTGCAGATGAAGGAGACCTCCTCGCGCACATTTTCACCGCACTGCACAAGGTTGTGTTCATAGGAAAGCGCGAGTACATCCTTGGCCTCCAAGATGCCAATCTCCCGCGCGTTGCCGTGGCGGGCCAGCGACTCGGCAACGCCACCAAAAGTAAGGCACACATCCATTGGCGCGGCACAGGCTGTGCCAAGGTGCTCCGCTTTATGACGGCAATAGCACATACCCACCGCGATGTGGCTGGCGGTTTCGATGATGTGTGTGGCCCGCTCGAAATCCAGCACGTGTACTGCCTGCTCAGGCGAAAGTACGGGCTCCTGCACAAAGATGCGGCCCAGCCGCGTTTCCATGCCAAGGAACAGGTCGTGCATGAACTCGCCTTCGACATTCAGGTATTGGTGGTATAACTCGCTAAGCAGCTTCTGATCGATGTCGTCGCGCACACGCATGAAAGCGAACTCCAAAAAGCCCGCCATGGGCGGCGGCATCGTATAGACCGTTTCCTCGCCTTCCTTCACCAAGTCCAGCAACATGGCACGGCTTGCCAAACCATCCAGAATTTTCCGTGTCTCTGACTCAGTCATGCGCAGTGCCTTTGCGGCACGCTGCACGGTGAATGGGCGAATCGGCAGCGAAGCCAAGCAAGCGGCTTCTTGCTCGTTGACCAACACGGATAAAATCTTATATAGCGTCTCCGACGGCGGCGCACCTTGCGGAAAGCGGTTCAACCGCTGCTGGTATTTCTCGTATGCTTCTCTCGCGGTATTGTGTGACACTTCGCACCTCCGATGCTTAATGGTTGTTTCCGGTGTTGCAGGATGTCCGCCTCGAGCGTGTTGTACTTGATGTTCAGGTACAGCTTGACATCATGCCGCATAATCAGGGCAAAACACTTTTGTTCGCGCCATGCCTAATCATGGCTGTGGCGGTTTCCATAGCTCATAAAACGGTTAGTCCTCGTAGGCACGAAGAAATTTTGATGAAGACCTGGCTGGTCATGCATCGTCATCCTTGCCACCCTTATCGCGGTCTATCCCAAAGAAATGGAGGAGTACGGTCCCAGTTTTCAGGATATGCATTGCTGCCGGAGGAAACAAAAGTGTACAAGTCAGAACACAATCATTATAATGCTGTCACCTTCGAATGGTAAAGAGATAGCGCCATCCATGCGAATGACGCTATTTGTTTGTAGATCGTGCTGCATTATGCGGTCAACAAGAGAATTAAGTAGAAAAGGACAACAACACCAATGATGGCAAGCAGAATGCTTTTTAGTATTTTCATTAGGAAGTTCCTCCTTTGCGTGAAGCTATACTTACGTTATTGTAGCCATTCGAACTCTAGGGAATATTCACCAAGGTCAAATGCTCCACTTAGGAATCCTCGTATCAGCACTTCCGCGTTTACCTGCGCGTTCTTTAATAGACCGTTTTCGATTGCTGTTACTTCCGCCTGTTTTTCCATTTCTATGAGAGATAGATTGACATCACTCAACTTGAGCGGGTTAAAGATGTTCTTCATCTCGTCATATACCTCTAAACTGTTGTGGTCAATATCGTTGCTTAATATCTTGATGGGTGGCAATTTGACAGCAATGATGTGTGCTTCTTCATTGACGTCAATGTCAACATCTCCAAAGTCAAGACCTGCCTTTATCACGCCATCGTAACTAAAAATATATTTGCTTTCTGTAAAAGGAATATCGACATTTAAAAGCTGACGAGACCCCTTTATCATCTGGACGTTTGTATAGAATCCCGCTTGTGTTGCCAATTCACCGATGTCCTTAAGATCAAAATGAACCGTTTCGCTTTTTACAGTTGTAACGGATACTACACCAAGAGCAACGCAGAAAATAATGATGACGAATGCAGTAAATGCAGCAAATTTTATTATATTTGGATTCAATTGATGCTTTTTGAAAAATTGATCCAACCTTCTGAAGAGAGATGGTTGGCTCGGCTCTTTTTCCTGCGTCATGCGATGCTCACCTCGCTTGAATCATTATAATAGATTATATCGCCATATGTCGAATCCTGTCAATCATACACACCTACCCAGATGTATATTTCAACGTAACAATTATTCTAAAAACCATTCATCTCAGCCAGTGTCATACCGTTGTCCCAGTTGATGTGAATGACCCTGGCATCGTTCACCATCAAGACGGTTCCCTGAAAGCGTGGCAGCACAAATAGGAGGAGTACATCTCTCAGCTCAAATTGTGCAAATCGACACGATTTGTGCTTTTTGAACGAAACCGTTCCACTGGATTGACAATACTCAGATGGCGTTGCTATAATCTACGCAAGAGGATTTTGTAGAACACGGAAAAATAATGCGTGGATTATTTGTGATTTTTGTTGATCATGCCCAGGCATATCGGGCATTCAAATAAGTAACGCTTTGTCCAAAATGAAAGGAGGAACTCAGGTGAAAAAATGGTTGTCCATCTTATTGGTGCTGGTTCTGGTTCTCTCAATGGTTGGCAGCTTCTCCCTGGCAGAAGCAAAAATCCGCGTTGGATTCGCCAACATTAACGAAAGAGGCTCCTTTGGAAAAATGGTTCTGCAAAACATGAAAAAGACCGCCGAGGCGCGCGGGTATGAAATCGTCTGCGTCGATAACAACTCGGATGGTGCTACCGCAGTTGCGAATGCAGACACGTTGCTTGCGATGAACATCAACTACATGATCGAGTTCAACGTCGACCAGTCGGTTGCACCGGTCATCATGGAAAAATTCAACGCCGCACAGATTCCGGTGATCGCTATCGATATCCCGCACGAAGGCGCTACCTTCTTTGGAGCGAACAACGCTTTTGCCGGGCAACTGGCGGGCGAAACCGCCGGCAATTGGATCAAGCAGAATTGGGATGGCAAGGTCGATTACGTCGTGCTTATCATCCAACCGGTATCAGGCCCAGCCGTCGCACCGCGTGTGGAAATGTATCCCACCGGCTTGCGTAACGCAGGCATCGAGTTTGATGATTCTGTCATCGTGAAGATTGATGGTCAGAACGATGCGCAGTTCACCCAGGCCCGCTTCACGGATTTCCTGCTGGCGCATCCGGATGCCAAGCACATCGCTGTGGCAACCATCAACGACGTAGCGGCCAGCGGCGTGTATGCGGCGGCTGAAACTGCCAACCGTGCGCAGGACATCGTGCTGGTCAGCCAGAATGCCACGGCTGACTTCGTCGAACCGATGTATGCGGCTGAGGGAAAGACCAACTGGATCGCGTCAATCGCCTACTTCCCGTTCAGGTACGGCGAGTTCGTGTTCAACATCATCGACAAGATGGTCAAAGGTGAACAGATCGAACCGGCCTACTACGTCGACCACATCGCGATTACCTGGGACAATATCGCACAGTGGTTCCCCAAGGACAACTTGCCTTGGGCCGGGCTATAAGCAACTCTACTGACTGGGAGGGCCGCAAGGGTTCTTCGGCCCTCCCCTTTTTCATACATTGAATGAATTAGGGAGGGGGAGGATCCGTGCAGCAAACAGGTGAGATCATTTTGCGTGCTACCGGAATCTCCAAGGAATTCCCAGGCGTCAAAGCACTAAACAATGTGGATTTTGAGGTACACCGCGGGGAAGTGGTAGCGCTGCTGGGAGAAAATGGCGCAGGAAAATCAACGCTGATCAAGATCCTGGCCGGCGTATACTCAATGGACAGCGGTACGATAGAACTGGAAGGCAAAAGCGTAAAGTTCCACTTCCCGTCAGAGGCCAAGGCCGCCGGCATCGGCATTATACACCAGGAACTCAACTATGTCGCAACCGTATCCGTAGCTGAAAATATCTATATGGGCGAGATCCCGAAAAAGGGATTCATGGTTGATTATAAAGCAATGTACGCCGGGGCAAAGGCAATCATGGCGCGCATCGGAGTAGATATTGACCCCAAAATGCCCATCGGCCGGTGCACGGTGGCACAAAAGCAGCTTATCGAAATTGCAAAAGTCATTGCCGAAAACGTCAAGGTGCTCATCATGGATGAGCCCACCTCCGCACTCAACGACATTGAAACAGAAAACCTGTTCCGCTTCATAGGCCAAGCCTCTGAGCAAGGCATTGCGGTGATCTACATATCGCACAAATTGGACGAGATCTTCCGGATTGCAAAGCGTGTGGTGGTGTTACGCGATGGATGCGTAACCGGCCAGCTCGATGTGGCGACTGTGACGCGTGAACAGCTGATTGCTACCATGGTGGGACGCAAACTGGACGATATGTATCCCAAGTCATGCACCGAGCCGGGTGAGACACTTATTGAGGTTCGATCCTTGACAAACGAGGCGTTGAATGATGTAAGCTTCTCTGCGCGGCGCGGCGAAGTGTTCGGTATTTATGGCCTGCTGGGCTCTGGCCATCAGGATTTAGGAGCAGCCATTTTCGGGCAGACCATCTTGCACGGCGGCGATATCTTCCTCCGTGGGCAAAAGGTCATCATACACAATCCGCTTGACGCATTGGCGCACGGCATCGCCTACGTCCCGGCAGAGCGCAAGACCGAGGGCTTGGTACTGAATAGCACAGTACGAGTCAATATGTTAACGCCATACTACGCCAAGAATAAAAACCACCCCTTCATCAACCGCCGGTTTGAACAAACCGTGACCGAAAAATGGATTCGGAGTCTTAAGATCAAAACGCCGTCCGCTGAGACGAAGACTGAGCTTTTGTCAGGCGGGAATCAACAAAAAGTTGTGCTGGCCAAGTGCCTGGAGCTATCTCCAGATGTGATGATTCTCAACGAACCCACGCGAGGCATCGATGTCGGTGCAAAGGCGGAAATCTACAGAATCCTCGACGATCTATGCAAAAAGGGAAAGTGCGTGATCATGATTACATCCGAGATGCTGGAGTTGTTGACGATGTCCGACCGAATCATGGTAATGCACGAAGGTAAGATCGGCGGATTTTTGGACGCCTCGGAAGCGACACAGGAGAACGTCTTAAAATTCGCGATTGGAGGATGAAAATGGAAATTACAACGACTGAAAAGACTTTTTGGAAGGATTTGCGCCGGATGCTTTCCACAGGTGACGCTTCGTCATTGCTAACGGTGTCTACCGCGCTGGTGGCTGTAATCGTCTTCTTCTCCCTGGCCTCCCCCTATTTTTTCAACACCACTGTCTTCCTCAACATCGGCCTCTACGCGGCGATTATGGGCACGCTGGCCTGTTCGATGACGTTCATTAATGTGTCGGGCAACATCGATATTTCCGGCGGCTCACAAATTGCCATTGTCGGTATGGTGACGGCGGTGCTGGTGCGTGGCGGCGTGCCACTGTGGATCTGCATCCCGGTCGGTGTATTGACCGGCATGGTTTGCGGCATGCTCAACGGCTTTTTCATCACGGTGTTCAAGGTCAATGCGTTCATCACCACCATCGCCAGCATGCAGATGTTCCGGGGCATCGCCTACCTGATCTCCAGTGGTCAAACATTGGTGATCTCCGATCAATCCTTCAAATTTTACGGTCGCGGATACATCGGTCCAATTCCTTTCCCCCTGATTATGCTGGTTATATTTTACTTGATTTTCCATTTTCTATCGCGCCATACGGTGTTTGGCCGAACAATATACATGATTGGTGGCAACCCGCAGGCCAGTTTTCTCTCAGGCATCAAGGTGCAGCGAACGAAATTCATGCTGTATGCATTGAACGGCCTGATGGCTGGTATCGCGGGAGTCATGCTGGCCTCCCAGTCCGGCGCAGGTCTGCCAATGGCAGCACCCAACACCAACATGCAAGCATTGTCAGCGGTCATCCTTGGTGGAGCAGGCCTATCAGGCGGACGCGGCACGATCGTAGGCACCTTTATCGGCGTCATGGTGCTCTGCTCACTGAGTACCGGGATGACCATGCTGTCAATCTCCTCATTCTGGCAGGACGTGATAGTGGGCCTCGTACTGCTGCTGTCCGTATCGGTGGATGCAATCAAGAGCGGAAGCCTCAAGAGGAAGATATAGCATGCAGCGCAAGAGCTTTGTGATGCGGTTGAAACCGGGCGGTAAGGAGGAGTACATGCGGCGCCACAGCGCTATTTGGCCGGAGATGGCTGATATGCTGCGCGAAGCAGGTGTGACCAATTACTCGATTTGGTGGTATCGCGACCTGCTCTTTGGCTACTGGGAATCCGAAGATGTGGCCGCAACGGAGAATCGGAAGCGGGCAAGCTCGGTAGCGGCTCGGTGGAGCGCATTTATGGCGGATCTCATTTCATATGAAGAAATAGACGGTCAACGGGCAGCGGATCCGGAGCTGGTCTTTTTTCAGCTGTAATTATCGAGGTCTGCGGTAGTAGCTAGGGCTGTGACCGGTTTTGCTTTTAAACAGCTTCGAGAAATGGCTGATGTCTCCGATGCCTGTCGTTTCAGCAATCTTGGCTATGGGCATGGCAGTTCTCTCCAATAGTTCGATGGCATTGGCAATCCGGCACGTTAATAGATACTGGTGCAGCGACTTTCCTGTATGCAGCAGCATCTGCTTGTTCAGGTAATTGGGATGGTAGTTGAAATGCCGGCCTAGCGCTTCATTGGTCAGCCGCGCATTCGCGTGAGCCTGGATGTAACTGATCACAGGATCGATAAACGAGTCCCCCCGGACGCCTTCCAGCGCTGCGTGAGAGAGGCTGCGGGCGATAGAGACAACAATAGCATGCATTAGCCCGCCAAGGCGCTCGCGCCAAAACAGCTTTTGTGCCTGGTACTCGCGTTTCATCTCCTGCAGACCATCCTCGATGGATTGCATGTCGCGCAGGAAAACAGGATGCCTAAGCGCATCAATGTCCGTAAAAGAGATATGCTCGGTAGCGCGTGCAGCGTCGAATAAGTCACTGCGGTCCGGCGGAATTGGATAGTCCTTGTCCCGGTGATTTTGCGTCAGGTCAAAGTTGACGCACAAAAACTGCATGCCGCCCTCGTCACTTTCCATGCGGTATTCGATGTCTGGCTGCCAGAAAGCTATACAACCGTGGGAGATGGGATACACTTTGTCTCCAATCAGCAGGGAGCCCTCTCCCCGGTACACATAAAACAGGCGGCAATCATAAGAACGCGTAAACACCGGATACTCATTTGGATGAATTTGCAATAGCTGCACGTAGCGCACAAATGGCTGTATATCCCGCAATGATAGGGAGAAGTGGGGAATCACTTCATGGCCCCCTTAGGTTTATTTTGCAAAAATTCTGCTCTTAAGCAATATTGAAACACATTGGTGCAGCCAAATCAAGTAGGATTTTCAAGGAGGATTCGGTATGGTAGAAAGATTGAAAAAACGCACGGCAAGAATTGGTGTGTTCGGCGTCGGGTTTGATGCCTACTGGACACAGTTTGAGGGCTTATATGAAAAGCTGCTTTCATACCACGAGGAGTTCAAGCAGATCGTCGCGGAAAACGACGTAGAAATCATAGATTTCGGAATGGTGGATTCAAACACACTGGCCTATGAGACAGTGGCAAAAATGAAAGGCGCATGCCTGGATCTATTGATGTGCAACATGCTCACCTACGCTACATCCAGCGTCTTTGTACCAATCCTGCGGGATGCACACCTGCCGATCATCCTGGTTGCTTTACAGCCACTGGCCCGCATGGACTATCAAAGTGCCAGCACACGGCAGCAGTTGGAAAACGATAACATTTGCTCTGTACCGGAATTTCTGTGTGTCGCTGCACGCTTTGATCGGAAGATTCATGATGTGATTATGGGCCGGCTGAACGGCGATGCCCAGGCCAACGCTGAGATCGCGACGTGGTGCGAAATTGCCAAAGTGCTGAATGGCTTTAAAGGCGCGCGCTTTGGCCTGATGGGTCATGTGCTGGAAGCGATGTATGACATGCACGCAGATCCCTCTGCGATCTCATCAGCATTCGGTGTGCATGTGCCGCTACTCGAGGTCGATGATGTGCTGGCGATTTACGACCTGGTCACTGATGAAGAAGTAGCGCTAAAGAGCCAATTGATCCTTGAATCCTTTGATACACCCGAGCCGGTCAGCGACCCTATCACGATGAAGCTAACAGAGAACGATCTGTACAAGGCGGCCAAGGCTTCGGTTGCGCTGGATAAGTTCATCCAGGATAAAAAGCTGACTGGACTTGCTTACTATTACAATGGGCGGCCAGGCAGTGAACATCAATCATTGATCAGTTCCTTTATCGTAGGCAACTCGCTGCTCAACGCGCAGGGCATTCCCATGTGCGGTGAGTATGATATCAAGACCTGTCTGGCGATGTTTATCATGGATCGGCTCAACATCGGCGGCAGCTTTGCTGAGTTCCATCCATTCGATTTCATCGAGGACTTCATCTTCGTAGGACACGACGGTCCGCATCACATCGCCATAGCGGATGGGAGGCCAAAGCTGCGCAGCTTAAGAAAGTATCACGGCAAGCCGGGCAGTGGTGCTTCGGTTGAGTTCTGCATCAAGGAAGGTCCAATCACCATGCTGGGCATCACACAGCTAGCGGATGGCCGATTCAAGTTTGTGGTTGGTGAAGGGTTGTCCAAACGTGGGCCGATCCCCCCCACGGGGAATACGAATACACGCGGATTTTTTGAACCCAACACAACAGCATTCATGAAAAAGTGGGTCATGGCAGGCCCTACACACCACTTTGCATTAGGCATCGGACATCACGCATCTACTATCGAAAAGATAGCCGGCGTATTGGGCATTGCATGTGAGATCATTGGTTAGAACTTCGATAATCAAAAAGTCTTCAAGCAAGTTGTAAGCATCGCCACAGTGGACGCTCTGATAATTAGCGGCATACCCGACGGTTTTTCTGCATCATTTCCGGTCTCCCCTCCGCTTCATATCCTTTCTTATGGAGCCCGATGCCCTTATGCTCAAATGCGTCCAGGCGCTGGGAAAAGGCCTGCTCCCCCACACCCCCGGCTGGGATGAAATAGGCCCACGATCTGTTTGAAGCTACGTCTACCCGCCCCACGCTTTCCCTAACAGCGATACGGTATACGAAACCATCCGAGATATCCTGATTTCTCAGCAAGATGCCAAATCAGAATGATAAAGTCACGGATGTCCGCCCCGGCGTCAGCCTCATGGCTGGCGCTGCGGGCATGCGGTACACCTGCAAGATCCTGGGAAGGGAGAGACCAATGTTTCTATCAGAGGGAAAGTGGTTTGCAGAAGTTTAGTACAATGATATGGTCCTCTCCGATTTTTCGTATTTACTGCCAGACATCAAAAGCGTTCCTGCCCTGCTGCTTGCTGAAGGATGACTAGATAATATATGGCTCACCATCAAGCTTCGTCATATCAATAATAGCCTTCATATATTTTCCGTACTTTTTTTCTATCTCCTCATGGGCAAGGTCAAATTTATTCATTGGGTAGACCTTTACAGGCAGATTAACGAATTTCCAGATACCGTTTGCCAAAAGCATTGCCGAATTCCTCGCACCGGTCGAACTGAGATCATATTCACGCGGATGAACGCTAAGGAAGTCTATGGCTTTCAGGTTTAGCTGCTGTACATCCACAAACCTTTTTCCGCCAGTATGATAAGCACCGATGCACAACTGGCCGCATTGCTTGGTCAGATGGATCGCAAGGTCCAGTGACTCGTTCGTTTCCCCCCACTCAGTAACGACCTCAAAGCTTCCGTTTGGATACCGGTTGAAAATTTCATCCGCCAGATAGACTTCATCCGCACCGTAGCGCATAGCGTCTTCCAGCGATTCTTTGCGGATGTCAACGCCTACAACAAACATACCCCGAAGTTTCAGCAGGCTGATTATTCCGCAACCCATGTAGCCGCAGCCGACGACACATACCTTTGTGCCAGGCATGCTGCATTTCATTTTGCTGACAGCGCTCATCATGCAGGCCAGCGGCTCCAGGATGATGTCCTCCTGCCGGATGTTGTCGGGAAGCTTGACCACGGTGTCTTTCCTTGGGTCGGCAACGGCATATTCCACCATCCCACCAGAGCCTGGCAGACAGCTTCCCCATAATCCGCTGACACAGTCGCCAACTGCAAACCCACTTACATTCTTGCCAACTTGAACAATCCTACCCAGCGGTTCGTGCCCCAGTGTATCACCGGGTTTTGCATCTTTCCAGTTTTGATGCTCCGACATGCATACACCCACATAAGTTTGTCTTATCAGCACCTGATCATCATTTGCCTCAAGGTCAGGCACTTCCCTGATGACGCTGGTTTTTGGGCCTGTCATAACAATTTGTTTCATGATGGACTCTCCTTTGCTTTAAGCCTTAGCGAATGAATCTATTGCCTTATATACTTCCATCCATCTGAGCAAGCTTTTGTACACGGCGGCGGAACTCCTCGCTGGTGGAGAAAGTGGCGTTCAGGAATAGGTCGATCAATTCCAGGGCAACGGTGTGCCCTACGATCTGCGCCCCCAGGGCAATCACCTGCACGTCGTCATGCTCCACGCACTGATGGGCGGTAAAGATGTCATGGCACACCGATGCCCGTATACCGGGCACCTTGTTGCAGGCAATGCACGCGCCGACGCCGCTGCCGCAGAACATGATCCCCCGCTCGCATCTGCCATCCAGGATCGAACCGCAGACCTTTTTGGCGATGTCCGGGAAATCCACAGGTGCGGGGTTATAGCTGCCAAAGTCGGTGAGGACATGGCCCTTTGCTTTTAGGGCATCCAGGAGCCTTGCTTTCAGTTCGTATCCAGCGTGGTCGGACCCGATGGCGATACGCATGGTTGTTATCTCCTTGCTAGATCATACTTTTTCAAGAGTGCCTCCACTTTTCCTTCTCTCCCGGGTCAGCTTGGCGCTTGCGGGAGAGAAGGAAACGTGGAGGCATTCATTAATCAAAGGCTGGATATAGAACTATTCGATACCCATTTTCTCCGCATAGGCACGCATTCTGGCAAGCCTCTTTTTATAGGCATCGTACAGACCGTCGGCATGTTCCCGGAGCGTGCGCTTGTTGTTTGTGAAACGGTGGACGCTGGTTGCATAATCCACCTGCTTGATCCATTCCTCGGGCAATGATGCGGTGCCATCCAGCGCACCGGAGATGCCGGAAGCCACAGCAGCGACACAGTCGGTATCGCGGCCTAAGTTGACCGCAGTCAAAATCGCCTGTTTCAAGTTGCCGCCGGTCATTTTGAAGACGCAGATACCCTTAGTAACCACTTCGTTGGCGTAGCTTACGTTGTAGGGCATGCCATATCCGTTGTAGTAGGGATCGAAGGCTTCGCGCAGATCCTTGTAGTCGCGGCAATCCTTTGTATACTCCAGCGCGCCTTTTATTTCATCCACGATATTGACACCCGCATAGTCGGCGTACCAGCCGTCTTCCCGGCCGTCCACACGCTGGCGCTCATCCAGGTTGTCAAAGACCGCCTGAAGCACGCTGTCCACGGTAGCGCCCGGCTTGGTGGCCGCGGCAATGCTGACTGCCGTGACACACGCCCATTTGAGTCCGCGGCTGTTGGTGGTCTGATAAAGCTGACCTACCTCCAGCACATCGTCAATAGCGCCGCGCACATCACCGGCATTGACGAGCCCGATGGGGTGGCACGCCCGGGAGAAGCTGTTGAGACCGGAATAGTCGCACAAACGTCCCAGCTCACGGGCGGGCAGGCAGGTTTTTGCGGCTTTTAACAACTCACCCTCAAACGGCTCGCAAATCCCGCCGGGTGCGCCGGGCTTGATGTCGCGCACCCAAATCTTGCGCACATCCTCAGCGGTAACCCTGTCGCCCTTTTCGATGATGGCGGTAATCATCAGCTTTTGGCGGTCAATGCCGTCTTCCGTTGTACCGGCTTCACGTACCCAGCCGTTATGGTAGTGTTCGTAAGGGAGAAGCTTATCCAGCATGCCGTATGTTTCCACGACCCTCTGATAGGACCAGCCTTCCACTACCGCACCCATGGCGGAACCGATATGCGCGCCGCATATGCACCCGTAAAATTTATCTCTTAATGTAACGCTCATTCCGGTTCACTCCTTATTCAATGTCCATTTCGTTTGCGAAGGCGCGCATCTTGGAAAGCCTGTTCTGGAACGCCCCGTACAGCCCGTCCGCACACTCACGGAGCGTACGCTTGCTGTTGGTGAAACGGTGTACGCTTGTTGCGTGGTCCACCTGTTTGATCCATTCTTCGGGGATGCCGGCTGATCCGCCCAGCGCGCCGGTCAGACCGGCTGCCACGGCAGCCGCGCAGTCGGTATCGCGCCCCAGGTTGACGGCGGTGATGATCGCGCGCTTCACATCCCCGTTGCACATACGGAACACGCAAATGCCTTTTGTCACAATCTCATTCGCGAAAGCCATGGCATAGGGCATGCCTACGCCATAGTACATGGTGTTCAGCGTTTCGCGGAGCTCACGGTGGTCGGTGCAGTTTTGCGTCTTGTCAAGCGCTCGCTTCAATTCATCTACCAGATTCACACCAGCGTAGTCGCCATACCAGCCATCTTCGCGGCCTTCCACTCGCTTGCGCTCATCCAGGTTGTCAAAGATTGCCTGAAGAACACTGTCAACTGTGGCGTTGGGAAGCATTGCGGCGGCGATACCCACGGCGGTCACGCATGCCCATTTAAGTGCATTGGTGTTGGCATAATGGTATACCTGGCCGACCTCCATCACATCGTTGATGGCACCGCGCACGTCGCCTGCATTGATCATGCCGATAGGGTGGCATGCGCGCGAGAATGTGACCAGATTGGCGTAGTCACAGTATCTTCCGATATCACGAGCCGGGATGCTTGTTTTAGAAATCTTCAATAGCTCGCCCTCGTAAGGCTCGGAGATACCGCCCGGCGCAAGCGGATTGATGTCACGCACCCAGATCCGGCGCAGGTCTTCGGCGTTTATACGGTCGCCCTTTTCGATGATGGCCGTGATCATCAGCTTTTGCCTGTCAATGCCATCTTCCGTTGTACCGGCTTCCCGCACCCATCCGTTACGGTAATGCTCATAGGGCAACAACCGATCCAGCGTGCCATAGGTGGCCTCTACCCTGTCGGACAACCACCCTTCCACCACAGCGCCCATAGAGGAACCGATATGAGCTCCGCAGATACAGCCGAAAAATTTGTCTCTGAGTGTGACCATAATGACAACTACCCCTCATTACATCGTTTTTAATGGAAAATCGCGGCCGTAGGCCGGAACGGGGATAGACCGTTCCCCGTTCCGGACGGACACTGTCAGGTCTTTAGTTGCCGTACTTCTCGTGGTACAGCTGGGTGACTTCGTCGGACCATTCCTGGCCGCCTTTGCTCATGAAATCTGCCACAAACTTGTCGAATTCGGTCAAGGGCCTTTTGCCGGTGATGAACTCGTTGAAGGTGGTGGCCACGAAAGCGGTCAGGTCGGCGTTGTACTCAAACTGCTTCGTGGAGATGAGCCCGCTGGCTTCGTCACGGATAACATTCCACTCAAGAGCGCCGCGGCGGGAGGGAGCAAGATACGTTTCGACCTTATACAAAGGTTGCTCGTTTTCAAACAGGAAGTACCATTGAATCCACTTGTTGTCCAGGTCGAACTGGGGCAGCGTCAGGTAGCGGCCATCCGCCGTCTTTTCCCAGTGCAGGTCCTTGACGCCGGTGTAGGAGGTCAGCATGCCTTCTTCTTCGTTGTGGAAATAATCCAGGAATTTGGCCGCAAGTTCCGGATACTTCGTGTTGGCCAGGACCGAGACGCCGGCCACGACTTCGGGAACGGCGCGGTTGCCGGATAGACCTGCGGGGCCAACGGGGGGCGCCATGCGGATGACTTCCACATCAGGGTTGGTGGTCTTCATGGCAGCTTCACGTTGGGCTTCCCAGTTCCACCAGTGGGTGGTCATGCCGAAGCGGTTGGCTTCAAACTTCTGAACGAAAGTAGCGCCATTTTGGGAGGCATATTCCGGGTCGATGAGGCCTTCTTGGTACCACTGGGCCAGCAGTTCCAGCGCCTGCTTCATCTCAGGCTTGGTGACCATGGGCAGAAGCTTGTCGCCGTCTTTGTAGAAGTAGATGCCGGTGCCGGTGCTGGGGGC
>JAEZLW010000158.1 GCA_023415145.1 Bacillota bacterium
GTGGTGGGCCTGATCATGATCATTTGCTCTTATGCGTTTGCCACCATGGCCACGCGATATGAAAAGGTGAACGGTGTGGTGGACTATGCCGAAGTATCTGTCGGCAAGCGGTATGGTTATTACGTTGGCTGGTTCATGGCCACCATCTACCAGCCGACGCTTACGTCTGTTCTGGCCTGGGTCTCGGCCCGCTATACCTGCGTGCTTTTGGGCTGGGACATCACGGGTGGCTCCTGTATGACCATTGCGGCCTTTTACCTCATCGCCATCTATGCGGTCAATGCACTGTCACCCGTACTCGCGGGCAGGTTTCAGGTGACCACAACGGTCATCAAGCTGATCCCCCTCACGCTGATGGCCGTGGCCGGTACGGTGATCGGCCTTGCAAACGGCATGACGGTGCAAAATTTCACCCGTGCGGCCAGCGAAACTGCAAGTGCAGGCGGCGGATTGTTTGCGGCCATTGTGGCCGTGGCCTTTGCCTATGAGGGCTGGATCGTTGCCACCTCCATCAACGCGGAGATCAAGGATTCCAAACGGAATCTGCCCCGGGCGCTGATGATCGGCGCTCTGATCGTGGTCACAGTCTACATCCTCTACTACATCGGTTTGGCAGGCGCGGTACCCGCCGCGGAGTTGATGGCAAACGGCCAGGCCGGCGCGAAGCTGGCGTTCCAGAACATCTTCGGCCAGGTGGCAGGTTCGCTCATCTTTGTGTTCATCATCGTCTCCTGCCTGGGCACACTCAACGGCCTCATGCTGGGCTGCACCCGCGGCCTGTATTCCCTGGCCGCCAGAGGATGCGGCCCCAAGCCCAACATGTTCAAACAGGTGGATGCTTCCACCAACATGCCGTTAAGCTCCTCCATCGTGGGGCTTTTGCTGTGTGCCTTCTGGCTGCTGTACTTCTATGGCGCCAATTTAACCGATACCTGGTTCGGGCCGTTCAGCGTTGACACCTCCGAGCTGCCCATCGTAACGCTGTACGCCGGATACATCCCCATCCTGCTCATGATGATGAAGCGGGAAACGGGGCTTAGCCCCTTCAAGCGCCTTGTGATGCCCGGCCTGGCGGCGCTTAGCTGCGTGTTCATGGTGGTAGCTGCGTGTCTGGCACATGGGATGGCTGTGGTGTATTACCTTGTCGTGTTTGCGGTGATTATGGGGATTGGGATGGTTTATATACCAAAAAGAAATTAAGCAAAGGGAACATGAGCCGGGTATCTGTTTGATGCCCGGCTTTTTAGTACTCATTCACATGTTCAATTTTGTATGTTCTATTCAAATGATTTTCAACACCATCAGCCGTAAGACATGAACAGTATGCGTTCATTAAATACCGGCATTCCTTTGCTTCACTATGATAGCATTGATTTTTTTATCATATACGGCATATTTTTGACAGGAGGTGCCTGTTATGACAACCGCATGGATTGGCGCGATCACACTTTTTGCGGCAGCCGTTTTATACATTCTGCTGGCTTTGGGTTTGCCTTACGGTGAGTTGGCAATGGGCGGAAAACATAAAACAATGCCCAGGAATATGAGAATTGTCTGCGGCGTTTCAGTTGTTGTTCAATTGGGAGCGGCCATGGTCCTTTTAGAAGCCGGAGGTGTGAACATAGCAGGTTTACCGGTTGGCATTGCAAAGGGGATATGCTATTTTTTTGCGGCATACTTTTCACTCAATACAATCATGAACGCATTTTCCAAAAGCAAAAAAGAACGGTTCATCATTACACCATTGTCAGCAATCACTACCATTTGCTTCTTCATTACTGCCATCAACGGATAATGGTTAATTGCACCTATGTTAACATGTCTTAAATCCCTTCACTCCTTCGCAACCGTATTGCCAGCATCCTTCTCATAAGCTATAATGCAAACATAAGCAATCGAAACACAATGCCCCCTGCGTACATGGCACGACCGAGCTATTAAAGGTGTTGGCGAAGATGGCATATGATGAAAAAACAGCAAAAGTGAATCTGCACCGTCATCTGCAAGGATACAAGGGGCAGGAATTGAGCTTCGAAAACGTAAAGGATTTGATGTCCTTTGTTTTTGATATGGTGAAGGACCCAAACGTTGCCTGGGTGTCAAAGGACAGCCACATCAGGCTGCTGAATGGCATCTTCAAAAAAGTGGGCCAAACGGTGGACGATAAAAGCATTGCCGGCATTGAAGAATCGGTCATTTCCGCCTTTGCGTTTCGCAGGCAGCATGAAACACAAAACAGCTTCGGAAAAAGGATTGTGCCGGACAAGCAGAATGATGCGCTTTTGAAGCCCAACAATCAGGCGGGTGGCATGACGGCGGTTGTTCCGTCGGCAATGGACAAAGCTGCCGGTACTTTAGACAACGAAGCCATCTTAAGGCGGCTGCACCTGGAACTTGTCGCATTTGAAAACAGAATCTCAAAAATGATGGAGGCATTCTCCCAAGATAGTCATGAAACGGCGAAAAATTTAGCGCTGGACAAGATCGAGCTTGAGGCCAGGCTGGCCATTGAGCGTGCGGAGATTACATCCGTTTTTATCGGTGAACGCAAAGCGTATATGGCATACCTTACGAAAGAGCAGGATGAGTTGAGGAGTTTGATCAATTGGTTTCTGAATAATCAAGAAGAAAAAGCAAAGCAAGCTGAACAATCTCTTGACGGCCGCATACAAGCCTTGAAATCCGTTATGAAAATCATGAAGGACAACATCGAAGCCTCTCTGTCAGGGCATACCCAAAAGCATACCGCCGGAATCCAAAAAACAGAAGGCCTGTGGGATGAGCGTTTCATAAGCATGGAACAGAAGCTTCGTGAGATGGAGGAGATGGTATCTTATAGCCGGAGATCGCTGCGGCGCATGAACATGTTATACGTGTTTGGCATCATTGTCATGGCAGCCGGGTTTGGCATTCTGCTCTATTTCCGATAGAATACAGGCTGTTGGTTGTCTGGCAGGATTATTTGATCACCCGCAGTGATTTACGGTCGATGGTCAGTGCGACCACCGCCAGAAAGATCATGCCCTTGATGAGCTGCTGCATGGCGGTATCCAGTCCGATCATGACCAGCCCGTTGTTTAAGATGAGGGAGATCAGCGTACCGATGATGATGTTGGAAAAGCGGACCTTGGCTCCGCCCGAAATGGGCAGGCCGCCCAATACCAGCGCGATGAGGATTTGCGTCTCAAACTGGTTGCCGGCTGTGGAGGTGATGGAGCCGACCTTGACGACGTTAACGAAGGCAGCGATCCCTGTGATCGCCCCTGCTGCGATAAACACCAGCAGCTTTAATTTGTCGGTGCGTATGCCGGAATAGCGTGCCGCTTTTTCACCGGCCCCGACGGCCTTGAGCTCCATGCCCAGCTTTGTGAAATGAAACAGGATAAACGTAACGGCAAGCACGCCGCCCGTAATTGAAAGCTTGATCCAATCCTGGTTGAGGGCAGTGATGCCGGGTGTTGCCGCTACCGGCGCATTGGTGGTCAAAAAGGCGCAAAGACCGCGGAACAGGTACATGGAGCATATGGTGACGATGAAGGAGGGAATGCGAAAGCGCACATGGAAAAACCCGTTGAGCAAGCCGATGGCCGCGCCCGTTAGTATGCCGCCGAGGATTGCCAGGGGGATGTTGTAAAAGGAAAGTGCGCTGATCACGATGGAGGATATGCCAAGGATCGATCCCTGGGAAAAATCCAGGCTGCCCTCCGTCATAATAACAACCACGCCGGCACCGGCGATCATGAGGGGGTATACCTGGCTGAGAATCAGCCGGATGCTTTTGGCGTTTATGATTTTCCCCTCGGTCATGATGGCGAAAACCGCGATGATCACAATCAGCCCCAGCAGCGGGAGGATGGCCTTTGTGTGCGGCCCAAAGAGGACGGCCCGGAATTTCCCCGGCTTTGCTCCCATGACAGTTTCATGCTGCATCTTTTATCCGCCCTCCTACAACATTTTGGCAATGATGTCTTCTTCGCAAAGCGTTTGGCTGCGGCTGAACTCTGCGTTCAGCTTTCCGTTTTTCATAATCAGAATCCTGTCGCACATGCCCAGCAGTTCCTGTATTTCCTCGGAGATCATGATGATGGATTTGCCTTTTGTTTTCAGTTCGCCCATCAGCGCATAGATATCCGCCTTGACCTTGACGTCGATGCCGCGGGTGGGGCTGTCCAGCACGAGGATGTCCGACGCTTTGCCCAGCCAGCGTGCGAGCACAACCTTTTGCTTGTTTCCGCCGGACAGGTCGGATACAAACTGCTCGATCCCCGTCATTTTCACGCTCATCTGCCCTGCGTGCTCATTGGCGAACCTGTTGAGCTTTTTCCGCTTGAGCAGACCGTTTTCACTCAGGTCATTCACCGAAGGCAGCACGATATTGTCCCGGATGGAATTGTTCACGATCAGCGATTCATTGTCCCGGTCCTTGGATGCATAGGCGATGGAATTTTGTATCGCGTCAGGGATGGAATCGATCCTCGTGCCACCTGCAAGCTCCACCGTCCCTGTGCGGTCAAAGGACGCGCCGAACACGGCCTTGCCTACCTCGTGCATGCCGCACTCGCTTAACCCCCCAAAGCCCAGGATTTCACCTTTGTGCAGATTGAAGGTAATGTTGTCAAGCTGCCTGGGCACGGATACGCCTTTTACAGACAAAACCACGTCGCTTTGGACCGGCTCTGCGTAATCGGTTCTGTAGTACCGGCTGCCAAGCTCTCGGCCGACCATCAGCCGCTTCAAATCATCCTCGGTGACATCATTGCTTTGTACCGTGTCGATCAGCTCGCCGTCGCGCAGAACGGAGATCGTATCCGTATGCTCGAGCACCTCGGGCAGGTCGTGGGAGATAAAAATCACTGTGCGCCCGTCAGCGCGTGTTGCGTCCATCAGCTTGTATAATTCCTCGCGCCCGTACTGGCTGAGTGCCGTCGTCGTTTCATCGATGACAACGACCTGCGGCTTGAAATACGTCGCTTTCACGATTTCAATCAGCTTGCGGTCTTCAAAATGAAAGTTGTCTATCATCAGCGAGGCTTTGATATGCGAAAAGCCGTACCCGTCCAGAAGGCGCTGCGCCTCCTTGTTCATGGCGGCCGTATTTTTCACGCCGTATTTGATGAAGCGGTCCTCGCTGCCCAAAAAGATGTTCTCGGCAACGGTCAGGCCGGACAGTGTACCCATCTCCTGTACGATGATGGAGATGCCAGCCCTGTTGGCCTCCACCTGGTTGCGGACTTTCAGCTCCTTCCCGTGAAGCATGAAACGTCCGCCGTCTATTGGGTGGATGCCGCAGAGCATGGAGCAGAAGGTGGATTTGCCCGACCCGTTTTCACCGATCAGCCCCCGGATTTCGCCCTTTGAAAACGAAAGCGAAACATGGTTGACCGCGTGAGTGATGCCAAAGGATTTATCGACATCATCCGCGATCAGAATCGTTTCCAGCATGGTCATGCTTCCTCCTTACTTCGCGATAGCGCCTTTTTCCGGGCGCGCAGTCAGGGCGACGATGGCCAGCAGGGCGGCGCCGGTGACAATGTTCTGAACGGTGGTGGGTGCCCCCAGTGCAACGAAGCCGTTGAATATGATTGCGATAATGAATTCCCCGATGACGATGGCCGGCACGGCGGTGCCGTATTTGCGGAACGTTAGGCCGAAAAAGGTGCCCATCAGCGGGGTGAAGTTGCGGATCATGGAGGTCATGCCTGTCGTCGCGGTCATCGATGTGCCGTAGCTGACCGACAGGATGGCCATAATGCCTACGAAAATGTGGCAGAGCACAAAGCCCATCAGCTTTTGCTTGTTTACGTTGATGCCCATGTTTTTGGCCGTATATTCGTTGCTGCCGATAGCGTAGCAGTAGGTGCCGATTCGTGTGTATTTAAGCAGGAAATTGGTCAATGCGAACGCGGCAAAAGCCAGTAGTATGTTGCCCGGTGCGCTGCCGAAGGCCTGCAGGCCTGGGTCAAGCATCTGCTTGACGCCCCCTGCGGCATAGTAGGTCACCGATTCATAAATGAGCATCAGCCCAACGGTGACGATCATGGAGGGAATATTCAGCTTGATGTACAAAAAGCCGTTCAGAAAGCCAATCAGTGCACCGCACAGCACGCAGCCCAGCAGGAGCCCCGCGTATCCGAACTGCTTCGAAAGCACCACGCCAACGATGGAGGACAGCACCACGTTTGCACCGATGGAAAAGTCAAACAGCCCCATGACCACAATAAAGTACAGGCCGCAGGCGCCCACCGAATAGATGATCGACGACTGGAGGTAGAAATACAGGTTATCCAGGCTTCCGAAATTGGATGGCGTTAGGATCTTGAATACGGCAAAGAAAAAGGCCGCCATCAATACAAGCAGCATGAGCCCGTAGAACCGTCCGAAAACCTTGTTTGTTTTGAGATTTTGAAGACGGGCGTTCAGATCCATAAGCATCCTTCCTTCAGTCGGAAAAATGACTTTGTCATTTTTTCGATTTTGCGCCTTTCGCCTGTGGGTTTGCATACCGTCCTGCGCTTTGCTTGGCCGGTGCAAACCCACGGCCGGCGAAAAGCGTAAGGAATGTTTGCTGCGCAAACCCCCGTCCGGCCGGCAAGGCGGGCCGATACGATTACAAATGAAGGGGCTCTGCCCCTTCATTGCATCCCCCGATATTGGTTATTCGTTAGTCTGGGGC
>JAEZLW010000169.1 GCA_023415145.1 Bacillota bacterium
ATCCATACGTCCCGCCGTCACCCCTCCACAACCACTTGCGCCGCCTGGTACAGCTTCGCGTAAACGCCGCCCTTTTGAAGAAGCGTGGTGTGGGTGCCTTCCTCCGCCACCTGCTGGTCCTCCAGCACGATGATCCGTTTGGCGTTTTGAATGGTGGACAGGCGGTGGGCAATGATGAACGTGGTTCTATTCGCCATCAGCCTTTCGATTGATTCCTGCACCTGCCGTTCACTTTCGTTATCCAGGGCGCTGGTGGCCTCATCCAGGATCAAAACCGGCGGGTTCTTCAAAAACACCCTGGCGATGCTGATCCGCTGCTTCTGGCCGCCCGAGAGCTTTACGCCCCGGCTGCCGATGTCAGTATCGTAGCCGCCTGGCAGCTTTTGAATGAAATCATGGGCGTTGGCCTTTTTGGCCGCTTCCATTACTTCCTCCATGGTGGCATCGGGCTTGCCGTAGCGTATGTTCTCCAGCACGGTTCCCGAGAACAGGTATACGTCCTGCTGCACAACGCCGATATACTTGCGTAAATCCTTCAGCCGTATGTTTTTCACATCCACCCCGTCCAGCAAAATCCTGCCCTCCGTCACATCGTAAAAACGTGGGATCAGCGAGCAAAGCGTTGTCTTCCCCACACCGGAGGAGCCTACCACCGCAATGGATTCGCCGGCATCGGCAGTCATGGAAAAGTCTTTCAGCACGGGCGATTGATCTTGCTGATAGCCAAAGGTGACGTTTTCAAAGGTGATCCGGCCCTGTATGTTTTGCAGGGCAACAGCGTCCTCCCGGTCCTGGATGTCCGGCTCCGTTTCCAGCATTTCCATAAACCTTAAAAAGCCGGTGCTCCCCTCCTGATAAAGCCTTAAGAAGTTCAGCAACGTGTAAATGGCCTGGTTCAGGCTGGATACGTACATCGTAAAGGCCAGCAAGTCCGCCAGATCCATGGCACTCTGAATGATGCTTATGCCACCGAATATCAGGATCACCAGGGTGAATAGGTGGGGGAAGCCTGTCATCGCATCATAGAAGATGGCTTCGTTTTTGTATACGTCCTTCCGGCTTACAAGAAAGTGCAGGTTCTCTTTTTCGAACTTTTGCTGTTCGGCCTCCTCATTGGCATAGGATTGTACCACCCTGATCCCCGAAAGGGAGTCTTCCACCTGGGCGTTTACATCGGCGATGCGTTCCCGGCTGCGCTTGTAGGCAGCCTTCATTTTGGGATTGAAATGCAGCGCATACAAAACCATCAGCGGCAAAAGTGAAAAAGTGGCTATCGTCAGGGGAGCATTGATGCTGATGAGCACCACAAACGCGCCCACAAACTTGATCAGGAACATCAAAAGGTCTTCCGGACCGTGGTGGTAAAGCTCCGTCATCGACAGCACATCATTGGACAAAATGGACATCAGCCGCCCGATCTTCTGCTCGTCATAGAAGCGGAAGGACAGCTTTTGATAATGGGCGAACAGCTCCTGCCGCATCCGCGCCTCCATTTTCGCGCCCATCACATGGCCCTGATAGCAATAAACCATGTTGCACAAGGTTAGGATCACGATCAGCGCTAGCATGACGCCGCCGGCCATGAAGATTTGGGAAATGGCGTTTTCAAAGGAACCTTGAAAAACTTGCTTGGTGATATAGCGGGAGACAAGGGGAATGGTCAGGGTCGCGCCAGCCGATACAAGGGCGCAGCTCATATCCAGGGTGAATATTTTTACGTGGGGACGGTAATAGGAAAGAAACTTCAAAAAGCGTGGATTCATGCATTCTCCTCTTTCTGACTTGCCTAAAGGCTTTCATGCGGCTTGTTGATTTGCGTAAAAGCACACAAAAAAGCACCCCTGCAAAATCAGAAGTGCTTGCCAAAGACGAATGCATCCGCCTGCCTTGCAAGACTATATTGACCGGTGATGCGGGCAATACAACTTCCGATTCTGCCAGGTACTTATAGCGGTTGTCATACTGCCACCTCCTTTTTGAAACCATAGCCATTGTATGATATTTTTACCGGCGTGTCAAGCTGATTACGACAGCCGGTCCAGTTCTGCGGGAGAAAGCGGCGTGATTACCGGCTTTCCATCCTTGTCCAATAGCACAGTCATCCCGCCGGCATAGCCGGATTGATGAAAAATGTAGTTGACACCCGTTTCCTTGTCCCCCCAGACTTCCATGGTGTTCATTGAACCCTGGGAATAGACTTTCACAAACCGCTTGTCGCGCATAGAAACATTCCTTTCTGACCGGTCATGTTGTCACGACGGGATAACATCAAGCAGGAAAAAAGCCGGATCAGGCATGAAAACACCTGATCCAGCTCTCTGTCATTTATATTCTTGTCCTCGTCTCTTGCATCCTTCTTGGAGGACGCGGGACCTTGGGCGGCGGGGTGAACACCTGCATGGGGTAGGGGTGGTTCTCCGTAACAGGCACCTTGCGGCCAATCAGCTTTTCAATGGCGCGCAGCTTCTCCTTTTCCTCGATATCGCAAAAGGAGAGGGCGATGCCTGTATGCCCGGCACGGCCTGTACGGCCGATGCGGTGAACATACGTTTCCGGCATATCCGGCAGGTCAAAATTGATCACGTGGGACAACTCGTCAATATCAATACCCCTGGCGGCAATATCGGTAGCCACCAGTACGCGGATGGTTTTGTTTTTGAAGCCGTTCAGCGCCTGCTGGCGGGAAGCTTGCGACTTGTCGCCATGGATGGCCTGGGCGTTGACATTGCCCCTTTGCAATTCCCGCACCACCCGGTCCGCGCCATGCTTGGTACGGGTGAACACCAGTGCGGACTGTATGCTCCTGTCGCGAAGCAAATGCAAAAGCAGGCTGCGTTTGTTGACCTTGTCCACAAAGTATACCGACTGGGCGATCAAATCCACCGTCTGGGCCGCGGGAGCCACGTCCACCTTCACCGGGTCTCGAAGCAGCGAATCGGACAGATCGGCAATTTCCTTGGGCATGGTAGCGGAAAAGAACAGTGTTTGCTTATGAGCAGGCGTCTTTTGAAGTATCCTCTTCACATCATGAATAAAGCCCATGTCCAGCATGCGGTCGGCCTCGTCCAGGGTCAGTACCTCTACCTGGGAAAGGTTCACAAGCCCCTGGCCGATGAGGTCGTTCAGCCGGCCCGGCGTGGCTACCAGGATATCGACGCCCCGGCGCAAATTTTGTTCCTGGGGCCCTTGAGCAACGCCGCCGAAAATCACCGCGGCACGAAGGCCGGTATAACGGCCATAGGCCAGAAAGCTTTCGTAAATCTGCAAGGCCAACTCACGGGTTGGTGTCAAAATGAGCGCGCGTATGGGCCTGCGGCCCGGCATGGGCACTTCTTGACTGTGCAGCCGCTGCAAAATGGGCACGGCGAAGGCTGCCGTTTTTCCTGTGCCTGTTTGGGCGCAGCCTAGTAAATCACGGCCCGACAGGGCAGGCGGGATGGCCTTGGTTTGAATCGGCGTGGGCGTCACATACTGCTGCTGTGCCAGCGCCTTTAGTATCGTGGGATGGATCGACAATTGATGAAATTCCATGAATGCTCCTTTATGTATTGGGGGGATGATACCCCGAATGGGCGCAGGCGCCCCCATAAAAAAGCCGCGACTTCCACAAAACGGAAATCGCGGTCCGATCAGCGGTACAGGGCGCATTCAAAAGCTTTGAAACACTACGCTCCTATAGCATAGTGCAAAATGGTCATGATGTCAACCAGAAGAATCTACAAGGAAATGAACATTTCGCATGGTTCTTTGCGAATTTGCTGTTCCGCTTGCGGTAAATTATGCTATAATGGCATGACCATTTTTCTGGCATGTTACTTTGGAGGGGGAAATTTTCATGTCCAACCAACGGATAACGCTGGATGTCAACCATATGATGACCGACATGCTTGGCTTGCAGTACGGTATCGACGCAAGCCGGGTGGATGCGCTTGCCGCTTTTGCAGCCAGGGCCAATCAGGCATTGCAGAAGAACCGGGGCACCGGCTGGCTGGGCTGGATGGAGCTGCCTTACAATCAAAATGAAATCGTTTCCAAGGTAGAGCAGGTGGCCGATAAAATCCGCCGTGATTTTGACACCTTTGTGGTGCTGGGCATCGGCGGTTCCGCACTGGGCCCCATTGCGGTACAGCAAGCATTGAACCATTTGCATTACAACGAGCTGCCGAGCGAAAAACGGGGCGGCCCCAAGCTGTATGTGGAGGACAACATTGACCCGGAGAGGATGCAGTCGCTTCAGGATATCATTGATGTCAAAAAGACCTGCTTCAACGTGATTACCAAGTCCGGTGCTACTGCCGAGACCATGAGCCAGTACCTGATCATCAGCGACCTTCTAAAAAAGGAAGTGGGCGAAGGCTGGCAAAAACACATGATCGCCACCACCGATCAGGAAAAAGGCAATCTGATCAAGCTGGCCAAGGCGGAAGGGTTTGAACTATTCTACATACCCTCCAGCGTGGGCGGACGGTTTTCGGAGCTTTGCCCGGTGGGGCTTTTACCCGCGGCTGTTTGCGGTATTGACGTAAGGGCGATGATTGAAGGCGCGGCGGACATGGACGCCCGCTGCAAAACCGACGACGTTTGGCAGAATCCCGCGCTGCTGGAGGCGGTTTTGCAGTACATCGCCATGGAGGACATGGATGTGAATGTTCAGGTGGTCATGCCCTATGCCGACAGCCTGAAATACATGGCCGACTGGTTTTGCCAGCTATGGGCCGAATCGCTGGGCAAGAATGTGACCCGCAAGGGCATGGCGGTGAACGTGGGCCAGACGCCCACCAAGGCCTTGGGCGTTACCGATCAGCACAGCCAGCTGCAGCTTTATACCGAAGGCCCCTATGACAAAATCATCACCTTCCTCAAGGTGGGTTCCTTCCGCACAGAGTCGGCCATTCCCCACGGCTGCGAGGAATTCCCGGATGTTGCTTTCCTGGGTGGCAAGACCCTGAGCCAGTTGCTCACCGCAGAGCTTGCCGGCACCGAATATGCGCTGTACAGGGCCGGGCGCATGAGTCAAACCATCACCCTGCCGGAAGTGAACGCCCATGCCATCGGCCAATTGCTGTACTTCTTCCAGATGGCCACCGCTTACGCCGGAGAGCTTTTTGACATCGACGCCTTCAACCAGCCCGGTGTGGAGGAAAGCAAAATCGCAT
>JAEZLW010000205.1 GCA_023415145.1 Bacillota bacterium
TACAGCGGAGACGAATGCTTTGGCGGTGGGCCTGCCTAATATCACGGCGGCCGGCATCACAGGGCTTACAGCGCCGGTGACCGGGTCTGCGCCTATTGCCGTTGGCAGCCTTATCTCCAATGATACAGGCAGCTATACGGTGACAAGCCTTACCTGGCAAAATGGGGACGGAACGGCGGCGACGCTGACCGGCGGCGGCAAATTCCGGGAGAATGCCAGCTATAAGGCGCAAATCGTACTGACCTCCGCGGCGGAGCACAAGTTCCCTGCAAACGGCTTGACGCCCTCGGTGGACGCGGGTACGCCGCAGGCAGGTTTGGTAAGCGGCGGGAACGTATCGGGCAATACGCTGACCTTTATCGTCACCTTTCCTGTGACTGCGGCGAAGGCTGTGACCGGTATCGCGGTAAAGGCGCAGCCAGGAAATCTTGTCTATGAAGACGGGGATATGCTGAACCTTGCGGGCCTTGTGGTTACGCTGACCTACAGTGACGATTCAGTGTTGGATGTTGCCTTTTCTGATTTCACGTCTAACGGTATCACCGCAAGCCCGGCGGACGGAACGGTATTGTCTTATGAATTGCATGACGGGCAGAAGGTGCTCTTGCGCTGTGGGAGCTATACAGCCCAGACGAACGCCCTGACAGTGATCCCTCCGACGCCCGTCCTGACGGCGGGAGAGGTGAACCGCACAAGCGATCAGGCAGCCACCATGACATTTACCTCGGATCAGGCCGGGACGTACTACTTTGGCATCGTGGCGGACGGTGCTTCCATGCCTGATATCAGCACTGCCGGGCCGGGAAGCGTATGTCTTAACGGGGAAAACACCATCAGCCTGACTACGCTGACGGCAGGTGACTTTGACCTCTACCTTAAGGTCAAGAGCGCTGCTGGGAAGGTAAGCGAAGTTCTCAAGATGGACATATCGGCCTATTTTGTACCTGTGACCGGTATTGCAAATCTGCCGGAGCTGGCCTGGGTGGGCACCGGAAGGACGCTTGCGGGAACGGTATCCCCGGAAGACGCCACGAACCAGACGATTGTATGGAACGTGAAGGACGCGGGCGCAACAGGCGCTGCCATCAGCGGCAGCACCTTCACCGCAACCGGCACCGGAACCGCGGTATTGACGGCAAAGATTGAAAAAGGTGCGTCCTCTTTTAGTGATTATACCCAGGACTTCGTCATTGAAGTTCGTCCCGCCATGGTCTATAACACGATTGAGGATCAACCGGACTTAAGCACCACCATTATCGCGGAAGGCGTGATGGCAAAGGAGGCACGGCTGATCGTGAAGCCTATCGCCTCGGGAGAGCCGGATCGTGATGAAATGGAAGAACAATTAACGGAAAAGGAGCCCATTGCGGCATACGAAGTATCCATCGAGCCTGCGGCAGCTTTCCAGCCGCCGCTGACCCTTCATTTCCAGGTAGATGAAAAATACAACGGGCGGATGGTGCTGATCCTGCATAAGCTGGCGGACGGGAGCATGGAATCGTATACTCCGGTTGTTGAAAACGGCATAGCGGCAATTACCGTGTGGGAGCTTTCTCCCTTCCTGCTGGCGGTGGACCCGGGTACAATGATCACGGAACAGCCGCTGAGCGCAACTGCTCTGGTTGGGGATACGGCCACCTTCCATGTAACGGTGGAGGGGCTTGGGTCCGTGACCTACAGGTGGCAGCGGCGCACAGGGGAAAGCGCAGCCTGGGAGGATATTTTGGGTGCTGTCGGCTCCAGCTATACCACCAGCAGCCTGAACATGAGCCACAATGGCTACCAGTACCGCGTGATCGTAACCGACGCGCTGAACAATACAATCACCTCGAATGCGGCGGTATTGACTGTAACGAAACTGCCTGTCACCGGAGATTCATCCCGGCCGGTTCTGTATTCCTTGCTGACAATGCTGTTCGGTTTGACCCTGGTCCTGCTTAAAAAGCGGCGCAGGGCGGCATAGCATGCGTCAAAAACAATCCGTTTACCGCCGCAGGCATCAAAACCGGCAATACAGGTATACTCCCGGAGGCCGGTTTAGTTCAGAGCCGCTTAGGAAGGTTCTTGTGGTTCTTTGCCTGACGGGCCTGCTGATTTCAGGGTTCAGGCTTTGCCGGTATATTTTGGATTCATGGCAAACGCAGCGTACCAATGAATCCGCAGCGGCCCTGTACCATGCTGAAGCGCCGGACCCGGTGCAGGTTTATACCGCAAGGCAGGGTGCAACGGGTGTGCCTTACGTGAAAACGACTCCTGTCCCGGTTACGGAACCTGTCTATCAACAGATGACGGGATCGCCTTTGAAAAGGTTCGAGGCTTTGCGCAATGCCAACCCGGATATCATTGGCTGGCTGACCATACAGGGCGAGCTGGATCTGCCTGTAGTATACCGGGACAACGAATATTATCTGACACGGGATGTGTACCGCAAAAAAAGCGCCGCAGGGACATTGTTCCTGGACGAGAATCATCCCTTGAAAGCGCAAGCGCAGCATTTGGTGCTGCATGGCCATGACATGAAGGACGGTTCCATGTTCGGAAGGCTGAACCGCTACCTGGAGCTTGATTATTTGACAAAGCACGGCATCATGCATTTTGATACGCTGTATCAGGAAAGCACGTATGTCGTGTTTGCCGTGCTGATTGTACCAAAGAACGTGCATGGCGCCGGCTTTATCAATTTTCTGGGGTACCCTGTCTTTCACTCACAGGAACAATTTATGGACTTTGCAAAAGGCTTGAAAGAAAGGTCCAAGCATGTCATCCCGGTTGATGTGAAAGCCAATGATGCTCTTTTGACGCTGTCCACCTGCTATGGCGATGACCGGCTGCTTGTCGTTGCGCGCCGGATCCGCACGGGCGAATCGGTAATCAGCCTCAAAAAGTCGCTGGAATGCGCTTACAAGCAATGAAACCTTGGTTAGATTCAATGAGGATGCAAAAACATTCAAAATACATCGCGCCAGGTCATTGACATTGGGACAACCCCTATGCTATAATCAGACAATTTGTGGCCATGGCCGCAAATCATGCGCATAAAGGGGGAATAGACTTGGCAAGAGACCTGTTAACCCTCAGTGATGTAAAAGCCTCGGAGGTCATGTCGCTTTTAGATGAGGCGCAAGCCTTCCGGGACAAAGCAATTTTTCCTAATTTATCGGGAAAAGTTGCCTGTAATCTCTTTTTTGAAGCTTCGACCCGCACCCAATACAGTTTCTGCGTTGCAGAAGAGAAGTTGGGAATGCGGGTCGTTTCTTTTCATCCGGACTCGTCTTCACTGAAAAAGAACGAAAGCTTTTATGACACGGTGAAGACGTTTGACAGCTTCGGCGTGGACGCTTTGGTCATCCGCCATACGGAAAAAGAATATTACAATCAGTTATTGGGCCGGGTGAAGGCCCCTATTTTAAATGGAGGTGACGGCACCGGCAATCACCCCACCCAGTCGCTGCTGGACCTTCTCACCATCCGCCAGGAGTTTGGCGGGTTTGAGGGGCTGAAGGTGGCCATCATCGGCGATGTCCGGCACTCCAGGGTGGCCCACACCAATTATGAGATCATGCAGCGGCTGGGCATGAAGGTGGTGGTGTCCGGGCCGGAGGAGTTTATGGACCCTGTGCTTGACACCGAGGAGTTTGACCAGGCGGTATCCACCAGCGATGTGGTGATGATGCTGCGCATCCAGTACGAACGGCACCACATGCGGGATCATTTCACCGAAGGGGAGTACCACGAAAAGTACGGCCTGACCCGTAATAAAGCGGACACCATGAAGAAAAGCGCTATCATCATGCATCCGGCTCCGGTAAACAGAAATGTGGAAATAGCCGATGATGTGGTGGAGTGCGAAAAATCCCGCATCTTCAAGCAGATGGAAAACGGTGTGTACGTACGCATGGCCGCGCTGCGCCGGGCCATTACGGGGTGACGGAATGGATGGCAGGATACTGTTAAAAGGCGGCACGGCTTACATAGGCGGCAGGTTGGAAAAGGTGGATATTTTGATTGGCAGCGGCGTGATTCAAATCATCGCCCAGGAGATTTCAGCGCCGGGGGCACGTATGTTTTGCGCCGAAGGGAGGTTTGTCTCCCCCGGCTTTGTGGATGTGCACGTCCACTTGCGGGAGCCGGGCCTTTCTCATAAGGAGACGATCGCAACGGGAACGCGGGCGGCGGCGGCGGGTGGGTTTACCACCGTGTGTGCCATGCCCAACGTGAGCCCTGTGCCTGATTGTATGGATGCGCTTCAAATGCAAAGGAACATCATCCAAAGGGATGCGCTTATCGAGGTGATCCCCTACGGGGCCATCACCAAAGGGGAAAAAGGGCAGGAGCTTGCCGATATCGTGAAGCTTTCTCCCTTATGTGCCGGGTTTTCGGACGACGGCAAGGGCGTGCAGTCGCAAGATATGATGCGCGATGCCATGAAGCAGATTGCTGGTGTAAACAGTTTGCTGGCGGCACACTGCGAGGAGGAGGGGTTGATTCCTTCCGGCGGGTGCGTAAGTGACGGGGTGTGCGCCAAACGCTTTTCCCTGCCGGGTATCCCATCCAAATCCGAATGGCTGCCCATAAGGCGGGATATCGAGCTTGTGAAGGAAACCGGGGTGCGATACCATGTGTGCCATGTTTCCGCCAGGGAAAGCGTGGAATTGATACGCAAGGCCAAGGGACAGGGGCTGCAAATCACCTGTGAGTGCACGCCGCATCAAATCATGCTGTGCGATGAGGATATTTCGGAGGATGACGGACGGTTCAAGATGAACCCGCCCCTTCGCAGCCGGGAGGACCGGGAGGCAATCGTGCAGGGACTGGTGGACGGAACCATCGACTGCATCGCCACCGACCACGCCCCGCATGCAATGGCGGAAAAAGGGCTGGGGCTGCTACATAGCAGCTTCGGCGTGGTGGGTCTGGAAACGGCTTTTGCGGTGTGCTATACGGCGCTGGTGAAAACGGGGCGGATGAGCCTGGAAAAGCTGCTGGACAAGCTGACGGTTCACCCCGCCAGGCTGCTAGGCAGGGAACAGGCGCTGAAAGTGGGCGCCAGGGCGGATATCACGGTGCTGGATGTGCATGATACCTGGCGGGTGGAGCCGGAAAGGTTTGTTTCCATGGGCAGGGCGACGCCCTTTGCGGGGATGGAGCTGACGGGGAAAGTGGCGGCCACCTTCTTTCGGGGGAAACAAATCTTTAACAAGGGTCAGTTTCATTCTGAAGGCTCCTTTTGAAAGGAGCTGTCGAGCGGAGCGAGACTGAGGATTGATTAGCGCAGCAGCGTACCGATTTAGTCGGATGGAATAGTTGTCGACGAAGGAGACTGATGAGGTGTATTCCGACGGCTGCCTGGATGCGTTACCTCGGCCAGTTGCTAGCTACTGGCCTGTGACAGGGGGATGTTCTCTTTCGTCCCGAAAGAGAACCAGAAAGGGGCGGGGGGGCCGGGGGTGGCCCCCCCCCCCCCCCCCAAACGCCCTT
>JAEZLW010000052.1 GCA_023415145.1 Bacillota bacterium
CCCGTGGGCAATGTATACCCGGCCGTCATCATCGAATAACAGGGAACAGTCATGGTAGAAGCCTTGTATTTCATGCCGGGTCCAGGGCCCATGTGCTTTTTCGGACGTAAAACGATAGCTTTTGTGCGTATCATTGCAGGCGAACATCAAATGAAACAGGCCGTTATGGTGGCGGAGCGAGGCCGCCCACATACCTTTTCCATAGATGTCTCCGCCATTCAACCGTTGGGCCGGACTATCCCCCAGTGAATCAAAGACATAGCAGGAATGCTCCCAATGAACCAGGTCCAATGAGCTTAAAATCTGCCCGCCAGGGAACATATGCATGGATGTGCTGACCATATAATATGTATTGTCAACACGTATTACATCCGGATCGGGATAATCCGCCCAGATAATTGGGTTCTTTGCGTTCATGTGTTATCACCTGCGTAAATTTATGTTATCATACCTGATTGTCAGCGGAACAGAAGCGGCAGGAAGGCGTTGACGCTCTGCCCCGCACCTGCCAACATTGGCCGCCATGATACATCCTGCCGTATGTATATGCTATCATTATTGTAGCAATATGCATCTTCTTTTCCTTGTCTCTGGTTGCGGAGTTTTTTCATGCTTTGCCAAGATGGTGGCCGGAAACAATCAAAAAGGATTGTGCAGGAAACGCAACAATCCTTTTTCGTATTGGTATGAGCAATCATTCATAGAGGCGGTATGCATTGAGAATATTGGCGTTGCTTTGTCAGCCTCACATTGTGTTATTCCACGATTGTTACTTCCCAATGGGACGGGATAAATTGCGCATCCCCCTCGAACGTATGGCTCAATTCTCTGCCGGCATCATGATAGCGGAAATGCACCCATCCGTACTTCCCATTCTCGTAATCGTAACCATCGCCGGCATCATCGTATAAGTCAAAGGCTCCGTCTTCGCCAGCGTACACATGGATTTCAAGGGGGAAGGCCGTGGGCTCATCACTATACTGCTTTACGGGCCCAAGCGGCAAAATGCTGCCTGCGCGTACATACAGCGGAATGGTTTCCAATGGCGCATCGGCTGTGATCCATTGACCGCCAGAAAAACGCTGCCCGGTATGGAAATCGTACCAATCCGTACCCAAAGGCAGATACACCTTTCTTACAGTTGCTCCTTTTTCCAGTACAGGACAGACCAGCAGCGCATGACCCAGCATATACTGATCCTTCACATCCCGGGCTGTAATATCATTCATAAAGTCAAATGCCAGCATCCTAAGCATGGTACCGCGGCGGAAAGTAACATCAGCGGCAAGGGAATACAGGTAGGGCAGCAACCGCATCCGCAGCTCGATCATGCTTACAAGACCGTCGTAAATCTTCTCCCCCGGCGATCCAAAGCGCCATACCTCCCGCGGCGTATCGGTACCATGAGCACGAAGCATCGGCAGGAAGGTGCTTGCCTGAAACCAACGCAAATACAGCTCACGGTATTCGCTGTCGTCCACGCCTTGCTCATACTCACCACGGCCAAACCACTGCTTCCATCGTTTGACAAAGAATGCGCCTACATCCTGTGTCCAATAGGGGATGCCCGTGGCACACAGGTTCAATGCGTTGGGAATCCAGTCAGCCAGATGTTTCCAAGTCGCCGAGGTGTCTCCGTTCCACACGAAGGTTCCATACCGCTGCTGCCCGGGAAAACCGGACCGGGTCAAAATCAATACACGCTTGCTCGTATCGCAGGTCCGCTGGCCTTCATACATGCCTTGCGAGTGATATATGGAATAGGCGTTGATGTTTGCGGGGTCGATGTACCGCTTGCTTTCGGAAACGTTCAACTGCATCCTTTCTTCGCACGTCATGGGATCATTGCCATGCCAGTCCGCCTCAAAGGGCTCTGTGCAATCGCACCACCAGGCGTCCACACCTTTTTGATACAAGCCATTGTTTGCTTGTTCCCAATAAAGCTGCCGGCCCCCCGGCGCAAAGGCATCGTAGGTGGAGCGGTTTCCCAGCAAAAGCCCGCGCTGCTCAAAGGCCAGCCTGTCGTTGCCATCGCCCGTCATATTGGGCCAAATGGACCACATCAGGTGACAACCCATGTTATGCAACTCATCAGTAGCTGCATGAAGGTTTGGAAAGCGCGCGGTGTCCACACTTTTTTGTCCCCATTGGCCATCCGGCCAGGAGCACCAGTCCTGCACCACAGCATCCAACGGGATTTTTCTTAAGCGGTATTCCTTGGCAATATCCAGCAGCTCCTGCTGCTTGGTATACCGCTCCTTGCTTTGCAGGTAACCAAACGCCCACCTGGGCGGCATGGGAGCATCCCCTGTAAGGTCCCTGATGAGCGCAATGCATCCGTCCATCGTATCGCCAAAGAAAACAAAATAATCCAGTTCGTCCGCCGTATCGGCAGCCAGATAGCTGCCAAAAGCATCGTCGTGAAAGCTGACAAAGGCACAGCTGTTTAACAGAAGCCCCCAGCCGCGGGAGGACAACAATACGGGGCAGCTGATTTTCAGGTTATGCTGATACAAAAATTGATGAGAACCGCGAAGGTTCAAGATTCTTTGTTCATGCTGCCCGAGGCCGTAAATCGCTTCGTCTTGGGCCAATGCCATATTCAGTTGTACAGCAAAACCCTTGCGGTCGATATAGGGCTCGCCGATTGCTGTCACCCGCGCGCCGTCTACACTCTGTCTTTCCAACAATTTTGTGTCGTCTTCATAGCGGTACCGCTGTACCTCTATGTCACGCAGCATCCTTCCGTCGCGTTCAGACTCACGCAAAAGGTGCGTACCATTGGCGAGCGTATAGGACAGGGAACCCGTTTTCCTGTCCAGTGTTGTTAAAAATGGACCGGCTGACAGCATATAAGTGTCCACTGACGCCGTAATCTCAAGGCTCGCTTGAGATTCGGCTCTTACAAGCATGGGCTCATTATGAAGACAAAAATCCTTTCCCCGTGTTTGGGTGATTCGAAAACAGCCCGTTCGGACGGCTTCGATCCGAAGCCGGTCTTCTCCCTGCTCGAACATAGCGAATGATGATCCACTGCCGGTTATTGTCCACATAGGATGATCCTCCATGCTGATTAGTCTTTTGACCTGGTATCCTCAACCAGAAAAAGGCCGACTGTATTCTTGATTTATCCTTTGACAGCACCGGCTGTCATACCAGCAACAATATACCTCTGTCCAAGCAAATATACAACCACAACAGGCATGCAAGTCAGCACAATGTCAGCACAAACCAAATTCCAGTCCGTGGCATACATGCCAAAAAAGTTATATACAGCCAGCGTCATCGGCCATTTGGCGGAGGAACCCAGGAAGTACAAAGGCAATACAAACTCATTCCATGTATTCAGGAATGTCAAAACCATGACGGTAACCAGTACGGGTTTTAACAGGGGAAGGATGACGATGGAGAACAACCGTATGGGACCGCAGCCGTCTATAACGGCCGCTTCATCAATATCTTTGGGGATTTTTCCGATGAAACCAAATATCAAAAAAATATTGAACGGGAGCTGCAAAGCTGTATACAGAAGAATGATCCCCAGTCTTGTGTTCTGCAAAAGGGTAAATTGCATCACCTTCATCAAAGCGACAAAGTTGATCGGCATGGTAATGCCCAAAACAATAAACAGATACAAGAAGCGGTGCAAGCGGCAGCGGTTTCTGGAGAAAACATAAGCAGCCATAGAACTGAGAATTGCGCAAAGAACAACGCTTCCTGTGGAATACAGGAGACTGTTGAGAAAGGTCAAGCCTAATTTGCCCTTTTCGATTACGGTAACGAAGTTGTCAAAACGCAAACTGCCTTCTGGCAATGCAAGAGACATGTCAGATGCAGCCTGGCTTGTTTTAACCGAATTGAGCAATATGAGCACAAGCGGAACAAGCATGAGAAATGACAAAATCCAGGCGAGCAGATTTACACTAACAATACCAAACCCCTTCTTGAATCTCATGCCAGCGTCTCCTCTTTTCTGGTGAGTAGCTTGATCATAAAAAAACCAGTCAGCAGCATGAAAAGAAACATAATGGAGGATAACGTTGTTCCGATAGCATATCTTCCAAGGCCAAATTCCTTGTAAACGCCGGTATAAAGCACTTCCGTGGCGAAGCCTGGCCCGCCATTGGTCAAAGCATATACTGTATCAAAGACCCGCAAGCCATAGATGACATTCAAAACAGTGGTAACGGTGATCGTAGGCATAAGCATCGGAAGCATGATAAAGCGAAAACGCTGCCATGCATTTGCTCCGTCTATATCTGCTGCTTCAAAGTAAACTTGTGAGATAGACATGATACCTGCGATAAAAATCGTCATAATGTATCCCATGCCCTTCCAAATATCCACTGCCATCACGGAACGGAAGGCAATCTTGGAGTTGGTGAGCCACTGATTTGTCAAGCCATCCAAACCGACTGCCCGAAGCATTACGTTTAAGAGCCCCACCTTCGGATTCAGTATGGAACGGAAGATCATGCCAACAATAAGAGCTGACAGCACGGAAGGAATATACATCACCGCACGGTGAAAGTTTAAAAGACGCACGCGCCTTGTCAGTATCAGTGCAAGAACAAGACCCAGAATATTTTTCATGACAGTGGTTACGATGGTAAATAACAATGTATTGCTTAGATATTTGGTATAATTGTAGTCAGAAGAAAATACCTTGACAAAATTATCGAATCCAACGAAGCTCAGCTTATCTGAATAAACAGACCAGTCTGTAAACGCATAACCGATACCTATCAGGCTGGGTGCAACAAACAGCACAATATACGCCAATAGTGCCCCAGCCGCAAAGTAGGTAGGATAAACCTTGCGTTCATTCATTTTAATTCCTCCAGAGGGTTTATAAATGAGGGCGGGCTGACGGCCCGCCCTCAACAGCATGTTCATGGAGTTATTTCCAGTTCTCGTCCTTTGCGGCTGTTGCCTGGTCAGCACGGTTGCGGTCAATGTTTTTCAAAACCTGTTCAACCGTTTCATCACCCTGCAATAAGGCCGTAAGCTCCTTGCCAATTTCCATCCATTGGGGATTCAGGTACTTGACCTGTGTTTGGTACACCGTGCCATGGTTGGGATAGGCGGCATAGAAAGCCTTGATTCCCTCGGAGTATTTGTCTTTCAGACCAGTAAAGGACAAGGTATTGTATTTGGGCACATTGTCAATCAAATACTGCAGGTTTTCGGGGCGCGCAATGAAGGCCAGGTACTGTTTGGCGGCATCCGCGTTCTTGGAACCCACATATACAAAGCGGGAAGGCCCGACGGGGTTCACGTTCAGGATTTGGTTATCCAGCAGTGGGATGACAAAGAATCCAATATCTTCAGCTGCGAAATCCGGATAAGCATTGTGAATCTCAGTCGGGAAACCCTGGTTGGCAACCATCATCGCAAATTCGCCGGAAGCGATATTCTTGGTGCCGTCGGCATAGGTGTTGGCCATGTAGTTGTCGCCCCAGAAGCCCAGATCAACCATTTCCTTGAACTGTGCAAGCAGTGTTGCGGCAGCCGCGCTCTGAGCAAACGTTGTCTCGTTCTTATTGAGCTTCTCCGCCAAACCGGGCTCTGCATTCTCAAGCGCAACGCCCATCTCTGGGAACCACAATACATGATGCCAGCCATCGGCTACACATTCATAGACAGGTGTCACCCCGGAATCTAAAATGGCCTGGCAGACAGCTTTGAACTCATCATAATTGGTTGGAACGGCAAGGTCAAGCTTCTCGAAAATCTTTTTGTTGTACGCTACGGCCCATACCGCAGACAGATCCTGAATGGGCTGCCCGTACAGCTTGCCGCCAACGCTCAGCTGTTCCGCGGCCAGCGGATCAACCGTGGCTGCCCAGGCTTCGCCAGACAGATCCAGCGCGTTTTTCTCCACATTCAGCTGCGTAACGATGTCAAACCGGCCACCCTGAGAGCCGAAGATATCTGCGCATTCACCGGCGTTCAGTTTGGTCATCAGCAGGTTGGGATACTGGTCTGAGGGTACGATTTGATAATCGACCTTGATGCCGGTTTCCTGAAAGAACTTTTCTCCCAGCGCCATTTCAGCATCCATGACCCAATCCTGGCTTGCCATGTAAGTAATAGTCGTTTCCGCGGAAGCTCCCACCAAAGAAAGCCCCAGCACCATGACGATTGCAACAGATACGAGTTTTCTTAGGATTCCCCGGTTCATAGATACAGCCTCCTTTTTCTTGACAGGTATTTGCCCAACGTTTACAATGGGGGCATCGCCCGCTTCTGAGAAAAGTATAGCCTTTTTTGGTGTATTGGGAATGGAAGATTCCGTCTGGCTTTTTGTATATTTTGAACCGGAGGTTAAGCGGTGAAGCTGCATACAATACGCGGAACGTTGTTTGCCACCTATTCGATCATTATTCTTATATCATTTCTTGCATATTCCGCATACTTTACAGTCGAACAAACAGAGAAACTTCGTAATCAGACATTTGCCGCTCTTCGGCAAAATACGCAAAGCATTGCAGTAGCAATCGATGGCGAACTTGCGCAGATGAACATGGTGTCCATGAATGTTGCCTACTCCAATCTGGTGAAGGACACCTTCTATAGCTACTTGCGCGGTAAAAAAACAAAGGATACACTCTCCACATTTGAAAATGCAAAAATGCTCGGTGAACTGCTGACCAGCATTCTGGGCCCGAACAGGCCGGTGGATCAGATCAATCTGTACGCTTTGGACCAGGGAGTTGTCGCCTCGGGCCTTAGCAACGGAACCCGGGATGACAGGGCAATGGATCAGCCATGGTACAGTATGGTATCCGGGAGTGAACATAATAAGGCAGTTTTCTATATAGGGCAAGATGCATCCTTATCACGCTTTTACACCGACCCTGACGGAAAACGGTTCATTTCGTTTGTGAGACGCTATTATGATGTTTTTAGCAATCCGCAGGGATATGTGGAAATTCTAAAAAGCCTTCGCAAGGTTCTTGCCGCTGCCATTAATTACGAAAGCCTCTATGGGGAAAATATTCTGATTCTGGATCAGGATGGCAGGTCCATGTCGCCGGATAATCTTACATGGACGGATGCGCTTGAGTACATAAAGTCTATGGGCTATCCCAGAGACTTTATCGAGCTGAAAAGCGAGGATGTAGGACACAATGCATTTGCTTTTTGTGTACCGTCTGAGCAGTCCGATTTTATGATCATGCTGATCATTGACCGCTCCAACGTGTTGATCCCTGTAGCCAAGTATCTCCAAGGTTTCTTTCTTCCGCTTGCATTGACACTGCTTTTTGCTTTGGTGCTTGCTTTTGCAGCAGCAAAACGCATTACCCGGCCGATTCGGGCGATTTATCATGATGTTCGTCATTTCGATCTGGAAAAGCACCGTGACCGTAAGCAATCACCAACCAAAATAATGGAACTGGCTGCACTGCATGATAGTTTTTTCGATATGCAGGCAAAAGTCGAAGCGGGTTTGCAAAAGCAATTGCTTTTACAGCGGCAAGAGATGCAATCGCGCATGCTCGCCCTGCAATCACAAATGAATCCGCACTTTATGTACAATAGCTTATCCGCCATCCAGTCAATGGCCGAGGAAAACATGACTGAGGAAATCGTGACGATGTGTCAGGCGATGGCGCGTATCCTGCGCTATATTTCGTCTGATACTGGTATGTCTGTGCAGCTTATGGACGAGTTGAAGTGTACGGAGGATTTTCTGCAATGCATGGTCATCCGTTATCAAGGCGACCTGAGTTACGATACGGATATTCCTGAGGAATTAATGGCTGTTTCCGTTCCTAAGCTATGCCTTCAATTGCTGGTTGAAAATGCTGTGAAGTTTGTATCCACGAATCGGCCGCCATGGCACATTCATATCAGTGGAAGCTTTTCGGCGGACAGGTACGAAATAACTGTCAGCGACAACGGGCCGGGCTTTGATGAAAAGACGATCAGTGAGCTAAATGACAGCATCCGTATCATCAATGAGACCGGGCTTTTGCCATCGCTCTCCATTGGTGGAATGGGCCTGCTGAACATCTACATCCGGTATCGTATGCTTAACCAGCAAGACGTTATCTTTGTGATTGCCAACAATGCGGATGGCGGAGCAAAAGTGACCATGGGAGGCTATTATCATGGATGAACATTTTAGAGTGCTGGTGGCAGATGATGAACGGCTGATTGCCAATAATATTGCCAAGAATATTGAGCGCATAAACCCTGCTTTCAAAGTGGCAGGTATCGCAACGGACGGTGCACAAGCGCTCAGGATGGCAGATGAGCTTTTGCCGCATGTCATTTTTTCGGATATCAAAATGCCGGTCATGGATGGATTGAAACTTTTTGATATTCTTACTGAAAGGCAGCCTGGCATAAAAAAAGTCATTATCAGCGGTTATGATGATTTTCAGCTGGTTCGTGAAGCAATGCAGCATAATGCATTTGACTATTTGCTGAAGCCGGTTAACCGTGAGGAGCTTTCTGCAACGCTTGCCAAACTGCAGGCACAATTGTACTCTCAGCGGCAGATGCTATCGCCGGAACGACCGGATAATGCGGAAAATATGGTTGAGTCTATCAAAGCATACATACATGAGAATTATGCAAGAACAATCGATTTTTCAGCCATCTCAGATCAATATGGCTTTTCTGGTTCTTATTTGGCACGTGTGTTTAACGAACACACTGGCACATCGCCCCTGAAATTCCTGATTGAATTCCGCATTGCAATGGCAAAACGGCTCCTGACCGATTCAGATCTATCTGTACAGGAAATCGGCTTACGAACTGGCTATCCTGATCCATACCACTTTAGCAAGATATTTAAACAGTATACGGGCGTAAGCCCTGTACAGTTCCGCGCAAATTGGCGATCTGCCAAAGAACAAGAATGATATTGACAAATAAAACAACATGAATGATCGTTGTTTTGTTTGCATGCTCATTGAATACAGATCAATCAGGATGCTTGATAATACATCCCCTGGCATGAACCTGTCGGTATTCGGAAGGGGTACAGTTCTTCAGCTTGCGGAAAATCCTGCTGAATGTGGAGAGGTTGGAGAACCCTGCGCGAAAGGCAACATCGGTAATCGATAAACTCGGGTCGGACATCAGTTGTTCTGCCGCCTTTAACCGCCGGAATGTTAAGTAGTCGCAAAATGTATATCGTGTGTATTGTTGAAATAGCCGTGAAAAGTAGTATTTGGACAATCCGAAACGTTTGGCAGTCTCATCCACCGTCAAGTCTTCCGTATAATGATGGTTCATGTAGTTAATGATTTCGGTAAAGCGGTCATTGTATTCCTTGCGTTTGTAACTGTGGGTGTGAGGCGGCCCTTCGTTGTCAAATTCATCATGGATAAGGCGTTCCATCATAACAAGCAGATTGGAGTACACCAATAACTCACGCAAGTCATTATCGCTGAAATAATCCACCCTCATTTGCCGAAGCAATGCACTGATAGACATATGCAAAGCAGGCTTTTCCGCTTCCTGGATGAAAATCGGATGGGAAAGAAGCGGCATCACCTGGGATGCGCTCTTGATATTGCCTAAAAAATCAAGATTGATCAAATATACGAATCCGTTGCAGTTTTCCGCAGGTGTGAGTGTATGCGTGATACCTCCCGGAATCAGCAGGATGTCATTGGGTTCTACATGATATTTCCTCCCCTCAGCTTCGATTGTGTAGTATTCGTTTTCACCAACGATGATCTCTATCGCATTATGCCAATGCAACGGAAAACTGGTACGCAAATGTGTATACCAGATTCTGATTGTCGTGCCGGAAAGATATTCAATTTCTTCTTGTGTTCCATGTAAAAGCTGATACTCCCGATAGCCTTTGATGGGCTGTGGATAGGGTGAAACGTTTTCATCCCGATATGTTGCCATATTGTACACCTTCTTCCCGGCATTCTTTGCAGTAGATAAACAAAATTTGTCTAGCTTCCCAATATGCGAATCTGCAATAGATCATAATGAATCTGACTATACGCTTTTGACAACAAATGCCTTCCTGTTTTGTCAGCAAACTATATTTAGTCCCATCCTTGACATAATTCAATTATACAACTTGCATGTCGTTTTCGCAACGAGTGAAAAAATTTCGCAACGCTAGACAAGGCAAGCGTGTTATCCATGACTATAATCAAAGAAACGTTACGAATGGATGTGATGCATGCAGTCTGACGTAGTTTTATGAACACGTTTGAAAAGCCATGCATCTGGTGCTTGAGGCAATCAATGATTTAGGAGATAGCTCCATGAAATTCTTGCAAAACAGGCGTAAGGTTTTATCGGCGAAAGAATTTATGTATATACTGCCTTTTATCATTCTTGTCGCTGTCTTCTCGTATTATCCTCTCTATGGCTGGTTCTATTCCTTCTTTGATTACAGGCCGCCAAAGCCTATGGATCTGAACAGCTTCGTAGGCTTGAAGTGGTTTTTGTACCTGATGGATACGCCTGCCCGGCGGGGGCAAATATTCCAGGTATTGCTCAATACGTTAGCAATGAGCGGCCTGACCATCGGCTTTTCCTGGCTGCCTATGATTTTTGCGGTATTCCTCAATGAAATCAAGTGCGTGCCATTCCGCAAGCTAGTTCAGACCATAACCACCATCCCGAACTTCATCAGTTGGGTTCTGGTGTATTCCATTGCATACAGCCTGTTTAACAGCACAGGCATGATGAACACCTTCCTGCAGCAACTGGGCCTTATTTCAACCCCCATTAAGTTTTTGCAATCGGCGGATCATATATGGTTCAAAATGTGGCTCTGGCTTACCTGGAAAAATCTTGGATGGGCTGCCATCATGTACATGGCGGCAATCGCTGGCATTGATGAGGAATTGAACGAGGCGGCCCGGGTAGACGGCGCAACGCGGATGCAGGTGATCCGGCATATTACGATTCCCAGCCTGATGCCTACCTTTTTTGTACTGTTGCTGCTTTCCATTGCGAATTTTCTGTCCAACGGCATGGAGCAGTACTATGTTTTCCAAAACCCTTTCAATAAAAATACCATTCAGGTGCTGGATCTTTACGTGTACAACCTGGCCATGGGAAATGGCAGTTATTCTGTTTCCACGGCTCTGAGCATGATGAAGAGCCTGATCAGCATCGCACTCCTTGCTGCCGCCAACGGACTGTCCAAGCTGGTTCGCGGCGAAAGCATTATATGACCGGAAGGAGAAGGCGTTATGATCAAGCTTGATATCAAGGGAACTGCTCATGGGCGTATCATAAAGCAGCAAAGCATTGGCGACAAAATAATCAGTATTGTTACATACCTATTGTACGCATTGTTTGGATTTGTCTGCATCTATCCGTTCTACTATATATTCATCAACACCATCAGCTCCAACGAACTGAGCAAGCGCGCCGTCATTCTTTTCTGGCCAAGAGAGATTCATTTCAAGAATTACCTGGATGCATTCAAGATCAGCGGATTGTTGCATGCAGCCCAGATATCTGTGGGAAGAACCGCTATTGGGACCCTTTTCACCGTGTTTATGTCTGCGTTCCTGGGCTTCATGTTTACAAGGGAGACCCTGTGGCAGCGCAAATTCTGGTACCGATTTGTCATGGTCACCATGTATTTTAATGCCGGTGTGATTCCATGGTTTCTGACCATGCGCAATCTTGGGCTCACCAATAACTTCTGGGGTTACATTTTTCCCGGCATGGTATCCCCCTTCTTCATCATTCTAATGAAGACATTCGTGGAATCCACCCCCAAGGAATTGCAGCAGGCAGCCGAAATTGATGGCGCTGGGACACTGAGGATATTCTTTCAAATCATTATTCCGGTGATAACGCCTATTCTGGCAACAGTCGCCATTTTTGCCGCGGTGAATCAATGGAACGCCTTCCAGGATACGCTTTTGCTGGTAACCGACAACAAGCTGCACACCCTGCAGTTTACACTGTACCAGTATTTAAACCAGGCCAGTTCTTTAAAGAGCCTTGTCAATTCCACCAGCAGCACAGCGGTCAGTTTGGCCCAGATGCAAACGGAGACTTCCATCCGCATGACTGTTACCATTATCGTAGTAGCTCCAATTCTGTTCATTTATCCCATATTCCAGCGTTTCTTCGTCAAGGGCATCATGATCGGTGCGGTAAAAGGGTAAGCAACTGCCTGCTACACGGCGGTTACTAAATAAAATCAAAGGAGAATGACCATGAAAAAAACGGTTTCCCTGTTGCTGGTCTTGACGATGGTGATGACGATGTTCCTTGGCGTCACAGCCGTCGCCGAAGAAAAACCCCTTATGACCATTGAAATCTACGATGTGGCGGCCAACTACCAGGGTATTCAGCCCGGCTGGTTCGGCAAGGTCGTAAAGGACAAGTTTAACCTTGAGCTGAACATTATTGCCCCCCAGGTGGCAGGTGACCAAACTGCCCTGTACCAGACCCGCAGCGCATCCGGCGCTTTGGGCGACATTATCATCCTGGAAAACAAGGACATGAAGGACTGCGTCGAGGCCGGCCTGATCAAGGAAATTACCGGTGCTCTGCCCAATTATGCGAACATCAATGGCTTTTCTGAGCAGATTGCCGCATTGAATGCCACTATCCCCAACAATGCTGATGGCAAAATATATGCGATTCCCTGCCAGATGACCAACACATCGCCCACCACCTATTCGGAAGACGCCATCTATACCAGCCCCATGGTACCCTGGGACTATTTCAAAGAGATCGGTACCCCGGAACTGAACAACCTGTCAGACCTGATTGATGCGCTGGCCGCCATGCAGAAGGCCCATCCCACCAACAAGGACGGCGATCCGGTGTACACCGTGTCCCTGTGGCCCGACTGGGACAGCAACTATATGGAAAACGTTGCCCAGCTGACACCCTGGTATGGCCAGCAGACCAAAGACAGCCTCTTGATCAGCACGGATGGGACCATGGTTCCCCTGACCGATGACAACGGCGCTTATTACAAAATGCTGCACTTCCTGTTTGATTTGAACCAGCGCGGCCTGGTAGACCCCGACAGCGGCACTCAGAATTGGGAAAACATCGTGACCAAGCTGAGCAGCAAACGCGTTCTGCTTATGTGGTACAGCTGGCAGCGCGGTTTCTACAACACCGCAGATCGTGCCAACAACAGCGATGCCTACATCTTTGCACCTGTAAAAGACCTTATGACCTGCAACAACTCCGACAACTACTACGGCAGCGACCGCAGCTTCAGCGTCGGCTCCCAGGTAGATGACGTGAAGTTTGCCCGCATCATGGAGTTCCTTGACTGGTATGCCAGCCCCGAAGGGTTGACCTATCAGCATGCCGGCCTCCCAGGCTTCAGCTACACTGTGAATGCGGACGGCACCTACACACAGACTACCGATGGCGAAAACGCCTTGATGCAGAATCTGACCGTGCCCGATG
>JAEZLW010000085.1 GCA_023415145.1 Bacillota bacterium
TATTACCACTATCCTCCGGATGCGCCAAAAGGAACGGAAAGAAGGCATCCATCGTAAGAAGCAGATTGAAAGGAACCGATTGAGAAAACGTCCCCCGCCTTTATAAAGGCGGGGGACGCACATTTTGGCTATTTTCCTTGGAGGGTGACCCGCTTTACGGGCCGTGCCTCAATATATCCGCGGTAGCCCTGCGGTTCCAACTGAAAACGGGGGCCATCCTCATCCGCCCAAACGAAGCCATACAGCTCGGGGTTGTATTTCTCCATGGCCTCGCCCAATTCCGCTATGGCTTCATAGAACACATCATTGTCAAAGGGCGGACCCTGGAACACCATCATTTGGCAGGGGGGCAGATCCATCACCTCATACCCTTCGGGCACTTCACCACTGTAATCAGCCGGTACTTCCACGCCTTGGGCATATTCCGAGGTGCCTTCCAGGCGGAAGCGCTTGGGCAGCCACATGCCGATGGGCTCATACAACGCTTCCTTCACGCTGCACAATATGCCCCACACATCGCAGCCTACCTCCTCGCAGTAGGCAAAGTAATCCTCCGCTTTGCTGCCCCGCTTCAAAATCACCTTTCTTGCGGGCCGGTCGATGACCTGCACAAACACGAAGCCGGACTTTTGATCCTTTTCCATCTTTTTCTCTCCTCTTTTCAGGTAGCCGTAATATTCACGCACGTTGGAAGGCAGGAACAGGCGGATGGGCGGTGCGCTTTTTTGATACCGGTGGGGCGTTAAGCCAAATTCCTTGGAAAACGCCCTGGTAAAGCCCTCGTGGCTGTCGAATACAAAATCCAGCGCCACATCCAGAACCCGCACGTTTTCATCCCGCAGCTTGAGCGCAGCCTTTGTCAGGCGAAGCTGCCGCATGTATTCAAAGGGACTCCGGCCGGTGAGTTCCTTGAACATGCGGGCGCTGTGGAAGGGGGAATAACCAGCCTGCCTTGCAAGCTCCAGCAGCGTGATGGGATCAGTAAGATGCGACTGAATGTAATCCTGCATCCGCTGGACCGCGTACACCTGCTGCCACTGATCCATGCGCTTGCTACCTCCTTGAGTATTCTACCTGAAAGGTGAAAAGCGTTTCTTGACCTCGCTTGCGGTGTTTGTGCTCTTTCATTTTTCGGAAAGGGGTTCGGGGAAGGGTATTTCCTAAAAATCAGTTCTCCGTAAATGCCGTTATTCATTTCTCGTCTTGCAAAAGCAGGCTTTCTCGTGATCGTCCACCACACCTACTGCCTGCAGGTAGGAATAAACGATGGTTGAACCCACAAAGGAGAAGCCGCGCTTTTGAAGGTCTTTACTGATGCGGTCGGAAAGCTCCGTGCGGCAGGGAGCTTGCGTAAACTCTGCCCAGTCGCCAACGAGGGGTTGAAAGTTCACATATGACCACAAGTAGCGGTCAAAGCTGCCGTATTCTTTCTGGATTTGTATGAAGAACTTTGCGTTTTTGATGGAGGCGGCAACCTTCAACCGGTTGCGTACGATGCCGGGGTTTTCAAGCAGCTCCGCCACCTTGCCTTCGCCAAAGGAAGCCACTTTCTCCACATCAAAGTTCTCATATGCCTTGCGGTAATTTTCCCGCTTTCTAAGGATGGTAATCCAGCTAAGTCCTGCCTGAGCGCCTTCCAGGATCAGAAATTCAAACAGCGTCCTGTCATCATGCACAGGTTTGCCCCATTCCTCATCGTGGTACTTTACGTAAAGCTCGTCCGATCCTGCCCAGCCGCAGCGGTGCATGGAAACACTTCCTTTCTTAAAAGAACGACTATTCTTCAAAACAATATCGGCATGATGATGGAAAACCCGGTAACCAGTACATTGCTGATGCTGTGCATCATCATGGGATACACTACGCTCCTTGTTTTCACATAGGCCCAGCCCTGGATGATTCCCATGGCCAGTGCGTAAAGAAGCTGCAGTATGTTGTAATGCAGCGTGAATGGACTGGTGGTCCAATTGATATGCGCCAGGGAAAACATCACCGCGGCGATGAGTACGGCAAGAGGCAGATGCACGCGGCCCTTGAAAAAACGGAACGTTTTTGCCGATAGCAGCGACAACAGCGTCACAGGAAAAGCCCGGAACAGCAATTCTTCGCTGGGGCCGGATAAGAACAACTGGAATGATACATAGCCCAGCACATTCCGGGTGTTTACAAAATAAGCGAATGGTATGAATAGCGACAAAGCATCCAGCAAAAACCACATGGCAAACTGATATATGGCTATGATTACCGTAAACCAGAACACAATGCGCATCCCGGTGTGCTTATCCCCCAGCCCAAGCTTAAAATCCACTTTGAAAAACAAAGAGAGGAAGGCCATCACCACAAAGCCTGCTACACCTTGAACAATGTGATGAATGGATATCCAGGCAAATGCACCGCTGGGATCAATTTTGTGATAAGAAAACAGGTTGGCGGCATGGACACCCATTTGGGAAAGAACTATCTGCACAGCAAAAATAATCAGCGCTGCCAGTGTGATGAGAAATGCCTGCAAAATGGGAGCCAGTGTCTTTTTCTCAAGCGGAGCGGTCATTCATTTTCCTCCACGCGTATTACCTGGCAGCAAATTTTCAAGCCACCGGGCGGTTTTTGAGGGAGCGCCGTTTGTTATCATCCGCCAAAGCAATTCGGGGCGTGAAGCGCCTTGAGCCATAAGATGCGCCTTGATGCGCTCCGCTTTGCTTTCCTTGCCAGGCATCAGGTGGTACAGCACACACCAGTCCTCCAGGGCACAAAATGGAAGCATTGTGCCATACACAGGCCAGTCATCGCAAACGGAATCATACTGGAATGCATGGCGGTACACACCTTCTTCGTGGCGTATGGCAAGTCCGGCCATCATATCCACCCCGACGCCCTCTACTTCATAGGATCGGAAAACGGCCGTTTCAAACACTCCTGCTGACCTGGTATCACCTTTTTGACCGATGGATATCAGTACTTCGTCTGCCTTTGTGGCATCCTCAAGCGCGACCATGAGGTCAATATCGTTGAAATCCTCACTCAGGCCGTTTCGGTAGAGCATAGCGGAACCGCTCACGCCAAAGTGAATGCCCGCCTCTTTGAGTGCCTTGCCTACACGGGCCAATGCCTGTAGTTTGCCTTGCGCGACCGGGGGCGATGGGGGAAAGGAAGCTTTTCGGAAGCAGCCGTTCACATGGTCGTCCACGATGCCGGCGGCCTGCAGGTGGGAGTAGATAACTGTTGCGCCCAGAAAGGAAAAGCCCCTGGCCTTCATGTCCGCACTGATGGATTGTGAAACGACTGTCGCAGCGGGAACGCTTGCATCATCCTCCACATGGTTTACAAGAGGCCGACCGCCAAAGAAGGACAGCAAATAGGCATCGAAGCAGCCAAACTCACTTTGTATTTGCAAAAATGCACGGGTGTTTTTCAATGAGGCGTTGATCTTTTGCCTGTTACGGATGATGCCGGGGTTGTTATTCAGCAATTCCGCCTGTTCTTCTCCCCAGCCAGCCACGGTATTTGCGTCAAACCCCGCGTAGGCTTCACGATATGCTTCCCGCCTGCCAAGCACCGTCCTCCAAGAAAGGCCCGCCTGGGCGCATTCCAGCATCAGGAATTCAAAATGCTTTTCCTCTAGGCAGGGCCGTGTACCCCATTCCTCATCATGATACTTTTTGAGCAACGGGCTCTTATCACACCAGGGGCAGCGAAACATAACCTTCTCCTCCGATAAGCGTGTTGTTACATCCTTCGGGCCAGCAGGAAATAATGCTTGCTGCTTCTTTTCTGTTCGTCAAAATCGTCCACATGGCGCACTTTGATGATTTCAAACCCCGAAAACAATTTTAGAAGCCCATCAAAGTTTACGTAAAAATGGGGTACGTCCGTCTCCGCGCCATCGGTCTTGCACACGGTGTTTTCATCGATGATGGGGAAGCCGGCGTCCTTATATGACCAGGTTTCCTTGGAACACAGCGTCACATAAACCTCGCCTCCGGGCTTGGTTACCCTTTTGATCTCGCTGATGATTCTCTTTGCTCCGGGCGTGTCGGTATGGGAGATCACATGGTAGGAAAACAGGCAGTCGAAGGCCGCATCATCATAGGGCAGGGAAAGCATATCCCCCTTTCGCACATCCATGTTGAGCCCTTCCTGCTGTGCCCATTGCATGGTGCTTTGCACACCTTCAGGCGACAAGTCCATGGCCGATACTTGAAAGCCGTGCTTTGCAAAGAAGATGGCATGGCGGCCCAGCCCGCAGCCCAGGTCCAGTATTGCTTTGTATCCAACGCTCTTCCATCTCTCGGCCAGATAATAGCTTTCCTCGCTGGGGATGCGCCAGACAGGATTTTGCACCTTGTCCCAGTCCCAGGCTTTTGACTGCGTCATCCTATGACTCCTTTTCGTTGTAGGCATACCAGTCGGATTCATTTAGGTCCAGGCTGCGCAGGATGCCGTTCAGGTATCCCACGTTATACATCACGTGGCGCGTTTGGCACAATACCACATCGGCATAGGTGTGGTTTTCCACGCCTTTTATGATGCTCTCGCCCAGCATGCCATCGTGAATATTGTCGAAAAAGCGTTCCGTTTTGAATTGGAGCCTGTTAAGAAAGTTCAAAATATCCTCCCTGGATACCATAAGCGTCGAATCCACCTCGTGCTCGAACTCCGGGGAGATGTTTTTGTCAAACACCATGCTGCGGTACTCGCTGCCATCGTAAGCGTCGCGGAACCAGAAATCGATGAAGAATGCGGTGTGGAACACCTGATACCACACAGGGTAAGAAAAGCCGAAATAGCAGCTTTCCCATACGCCCTGGGGACAAACCTCCACAAAGGTTTTCAGCATTGCCAGTGTGGAGGCAAACTGGCCTCGGAGCGATTCCACAGCCCGTCGGGGTTTACTTAAAAATTCATTTTGCATGAAAAGCCTCCTGTTTTCCTGATTATACCATGGGCTTTTTGCCTGCGCAATGACAGTGATGCAGTGACACACAAAACAAACCCCCTTTCCTGTGCTGTAGTTCAGGGAAGGGGGCAAGCAACTTGATGGTAACTGTCAGGAGTTTTTCTTTTTCCTTCCGGGGAAAATGCACAAAACAGCACCGCCCAACAGGGCCACCGCGGCGGCGATTGCAAAAACCAGCCGGTAGCGGATGAAGAAGTTCAAAAACGCGCTGTTGCCTGCCAAAAGGCCTGTCTGGCCCATTTTTGCCAGGCTGTCATACTGAACATCGAAATCTGCGGCTGTGGGGAATCCCGCCTCGTTAACACCCACGTATCCATAAACGGCAATGCCTGCGAGGATCACGAGGATTCCGGCCACGATCAATAGCAATCCTTTGTTCTTCATGGGCTATCCTTCCTTCCATACGTATCAGAGGTAACAAAAATCGACTGTTTTCTTGGATTATCATAATATGTATGGTTCTGGAAGTCAATATCCGTTTCACGGGCAGATAAGAAATTTTCCCTTTCATACAGGGGAAAATAACCGCGACATGGAAATACTTCATATTGTCATAAAGCGTTAAGGAGGAGCCATATGCGCCCCGTATTATATGTGGTGGTACCCTGTTACAATGAGCAGGAGGTGCTTCCCGAAGCGTCCAAGCGTTTGAAGGCCAAATTGACGGCCCTGATAGAAGCGGGCCGCATCGATGAAAACAGCCGCGTGATGCTGGTGAACGATGGGTCAAAAGACCGTACCTGGGCTATGATTGAGGAGCTGCACGAAAGCGACCCGCTGTTTTCCGGAGTGAAGCTGTCCCGCAACAGAGGCCATCAAAACGCGCTGCTGGCAGGATTGATGACCGCCAAGGAGGATGCGGACGTCACCATCTCCATGGATGCTGATCTGCAGGATGATATTGACGCCATCGACAGATTTTTGGATGAGTTTGAAAAGGGCAGCGATGTTGTGTACGGCGTGCGCAGTGAGAGAAAGACCGACACCGCCTTCAAGCGGATGTCCGCCGAGGGCTTTTACAAGCTCATGAAAGCGCTGGGGGTGGACATTGTGTTCAACCACGCCGATTACCGGTTACTCACCCGCCGGGTGCTGGAGGGGCTTTCTGAGTATAAGGAAGTGAACCTGTTCCTGCGGGGCATGGTGCCGCTGGTGGGGTATCAGAGCAGCACGGTAATGTATGAACGCCGTGAGCGGTTTGCGGGGGAAAGCAAGTATCCCTTGAAAAAGATGCTGGCTCTGGCGTTTGACGGCATCACGTCGCTGAGCATCAAACCCATCCGGCTGATTCTGGGACTCGGGGTCATCATTTTCATTTTCAGTCTGGTGATGCTTCTGTACGCATTGATTTCCAAATGGACTGGCCGCGCAGACACGGGCTGGACAAGCATACTTGCTTCCATTTGGATGATTGGCGGGATACAGCTTCTGTGCCTTGGTGTAATCGGGGAGTACATCGGCAAAGTTTACAGTGAAACGAAGCAGCGGCCAAGATACATCATTGAGAAGATTTTAAAGTAACTGCTACTATTGGCGTTTTCGCAGGGAACCTAAGAGGATGCCCTTTTTTAAGAAGGCGTCCTCTTGGGTTCGTTGCCTTTTGTATGCAAAGCGTGTTATAATGACAAAAAACGCAAGGATATCCGCATGATTGATATTTTGCTGGCCACCTATAATGGCGGCCGTTTTTTGAGGGAGCAGCTTGATTCCTTCCTGTGCCAAACGGAGCAGGAGTTTCGCGTGCTGATACAGGACGACGGTTCAAGGGATGATACGCAGGCTATACTTGCGGAGTATGCAAATAAGCATCCGGACAAGTTCTATCTTGTATCAGGTCCAGCCCATGAGAAAAGTCCCAAAGGGAATTTTCTGAGTTTACTTTGTGTAAGCGGTTCGGAATATGCAATGTTCAGCGACCAGGACGATGTATGGGACGCTGACAAAATAGCGCTTACCATGCTTGCCATGCGGGAAGGGGAAGCGCAGCATGGCGGCCAATGCCCCTTGCTTGTGCATACCGATTTGCGTGTGGTGGATGCGGACTTGACGCCCATCGCCCCTTCATTCTGGCACTATCAAAAGCTGGATGAAAATCCGTCTCTTTCACGGCTGCTGGCACAAAACAGCATCACCGGCTGCACCATGATGGTCAACCGGCCTCTTGTAGGGTTGATGATGAAGGCTCCGGCGGAGGATATGCTGATGCACGATTGGTGGGCAGCCCTTTGCGCCGCATCCATGGGCCGTATCCTGACGGTGGACAGGCCTGCCATCAGTTACCGCCAGCATGGCAGGAACCAGTTGGGGGCTTCGGGGGTCGACGTGGTTCGGGATGTGAAGAAAGCGGCTTCCAACAAAGAGGGTGTGCAAAAAAGGCTGTCAGATACATTTTGCCAGGCGGAATCCTTCCTGCGCTGCTATGAGGATGTATTGCTCCCCGGTCCGGCGGACATGATCCGGCGGTATGCATCCCTATCCAGGATGGGAAAGCTGGCCAGAGCATATACACTATTACGATACGGCCATTTGAAAAAAGGCTTCTTCCGCTGCCTGGGGCAGATATATTACTGCTAGGCACTTATCAATGATAAAGGGTGAAGGATATGGCAAAGCTCTACTTCCGCTACGGGGCCATGGGGTCCAGCAAAACGGCCAATGCCATCATGGTGCAGCACAACTATATGGAACGATGTCAGAAGGTGCTGATGCTAAAGCCCAGGCTGGACAACCGGGATGGGGAACGCACCTTGCGCTCCCGGTGCGGGCTGGAGACGGAATGCCATTTCATGGAAGAAATTGATGATCTGCCCGTGAAGGAATACAACTGCATCATTGTAGACGAGGCGCAATTTTTGACAAAGGGTCAAGTGGAAACGCTGGTGCGGCTGGTGGATGAAGATAACATCCCCGTCATAGCCTACGGGCTCCGGGCGGATTTCATGGGCAATCTCTTTGAGGGCAGCCAATGGCTGCTGGCCTGGGCGGATACGATTGAAGAAGTGAAAACCATCTGCTGGTGCGGTAAAAAGGCCATTTGCAATGCCCGCGTGTATGACGGCAAAGTGGTGAAGGAAGGCGACCAGATCGTTTTGGGAGGCGACAACCGCTACGTCAGCCTTTGCCGCCGTCACTGGCAAAAGGGAGAGTTGGGCGCGTATAGGGAGATGTCGATGGGAGACTAGAATCGAAAAAGTGGCTGTGCCACTTTTTCGAGTTTTGCACGATTCACATGGATCATTGTACCATCATTCATTTGGTATTGAATAAGAAGCGGTCTGCCACATTGCAGCAGGCCGCTTCTTGCTATATCTCATTACTGGGAACTAGATTCTTACTTCCACCGCCTGGCCCGTCCGCTCGCTTTCGAAGGCGGCTTCCATGACCAGCATCACCCGGAGTGCTTCCTCCGGTTTTACCTTTAGCGGCTCTTTCCCTTCCAGAGCAGCTACATAGTTGTGGTAATACTGTATCCAGTCAGCACTGACCACACTTAATGGCAGTTCCTCGCTGGTGAAGCTGGATCGGGGCGCCATTGTTTTGGTTGGCCCGGCGGAGGTGTATATGATTTCTTCCTCCCACTGGGTTTTCATGTCCTTGGCCCTTATGATTTTGCCTTCCGCATCCCAATTGTCCACGCACAGCGTGCCGTTGCTGCCACGAACGTGCCACCGGCCCTGGCTGATGAAGCAGGCGGTGTCCACCTCCACCATGGCGATGGGCCCGTTTTCAAACTGCAATGAAATGGTGAAACCGTCATCCACTTCCGTATAGTTCAAATGCTGCATCCTGGCATGTACTTTCACCACGGGCTTCCCAATCATTTGCATCAGTTGATCGATCAAATGCACGCCCCAATCCAAAAGCATACCTCCGCCGGCCACCTTGTGGGTGCGCCAGCCCTCGGGGATGCCCCTGGAACCCAATACGTAGGATTTGATCAGGTAGGGCTTTCCGATCAGCCCATCCTCAATTGCCCTGCGCACGGTGAGATAATCCTTGTCCCAGCGCCTGTTTTGATGCACGGAGAACTGCCTGCCCGTTTGCCGGGATACCTCAATCACCTGCTTGAGCTCTTCGGAATTCATGGTTACCGGCTTTTCGCACACCACATGCTTGCCGGCCTGCATGGCGGCAATGGAATATTCCGCGTGAAAGTTGTTGGGTGTGGCAATGAGTACCATATCGATCTGCGGGTCGGATAAAAGAGCCTGGCTGCTTTCATAACCTTTCAGGCCTTTTTCCTCGCCGGCCTTTACGCGGGAAGGATTGATGTCATAAACGCCATACGGGATAACTTTCGGGGCACGCACAAGGTTCTGGTGGTGCCAGCCCGCCATTCCGCCGTATCCGATAAAGCCAAGTCTGTATTGCTTTTCCATTTGTGTTCCCTCCGAAATAAAACATACCGTGCGCAGAGTATCACGGGCAGCAAAATTCGTCAAGAGTTTCCTGTGTCAAAAAGCCAATATATTAATGCCAAAAACGGTTGTTCTTTGATTTCGCATCATGGTACAATAGCTATCATCAGGTTTCTGCGGTGACTAAATGATGAGGGAGTGTTTTCAATGCTTGCATTTACCCAATATACCCCTACCGAGCTTTGTTTTGGCAAGGATACGCACCTTTTGGTGGACGGGCTTATTAAAAAGCATGGCGGATCAAGGGTGTTGATCGTCTACGGCAGCGGCAGCGTAATCAAGACCGGGCTGCTTGGGCAAATCACTTCCCAGCTTGACAAGGGGAACATTGCCTATCTGGCCTTTGGCGGGGCCAAGCCCAATCCTCTGTTGTCCCATGCCAGAGAAGGGGTGAAAGCCGCCATTTCCTTTCAGACGGACATGATACTGGCGGTGGGCGGCGGCAGCGCCATCGATACGGCGAAGGCGATTGCCCACGGCGCTAAGAACCCTGATGTGGACATCTGGCGGTTTTGGAAAAGGGAGGTGGAGCTGAATGCATCCCTGCCGGTAGGCGTGGTGCTGACCATCTCCGCCGCCGGAAGCGAGACCAGCAGCAGCTCCGTACTTACCAACGATGAAACGGGTGAAAAGCGCGGCCTGTCCACCGATTTTAACCGGCCCTGCTTTGCTGTTATGAACCCGGAGCTTACCTATACCTTGCCCAAATATCAAATCGCCTGCGGCATTGCGGACATCCTCATGCATACGCTGGACAGGTACTTTACACAGGTGGAAGGCAATGAACTGACGGATGAGCTGGCCGAAGCGCTGCTTCGGGTGACCATCCGAAACGGGCGGATCGCCATGGAAAACCCAACCGATTATGGCGCGGCCAGCGAGCTGATGTGGTGCGGAAGCCTGTCCCATAACGGCCTCACGGGCTTGGGCCGGGCAGGGGACTTTTCCGTGCACCAGTTGGGTCACGAATTAAGTGGCCGCTTTGACGTGGCCCATGGGGCAAGCCTCACCGCTGTTTGGGGGTCCTGGGCGGCGTACTGCTGCTCTGCCAATCCGGGCCGCTTCGCCCGCTATGCCCGAAACGTATGGGCGGTTTTGGAGCAGGACGATGAAAAAGCCGCGCACCTTGGCATAGAAAAGACAGTGGAATATTTTGCTTCCATCTCTATGCCCACCTGCTTTACGGAGTTGAACATCGGCGTGCAGACAGGGGACGTGATAAGCGAGATGGCCTATTCCTGCACCTTTTTCGGCAAGCGCGTGGTGGGCAACTTCAAGCCTCTCAACCAAACGGATATTGAAAACATTTACCGGCTGGCAAACAGGTGATGAAAAAAGGAAGGAAGCCGATACAAGCTTCCTTTCTTTTCTGATTGAGGTTTTTGGCGAGGAACGCGGGGAGGGAATTTTTATCAAAAATCCCTCCCCGTATACATTATTCACTGTTCCGTCTCCAGTTCCACCGTCTCTCCGTAGGCGATGAACAGCATGTTTTCAGGCTGAAAGGCATTAGGGTCTGCATTGAAATAATGCATGGGCGTGTTGTGCTTTGCTTTAACCAACGCTGCGCATTCCATGGCCTCGGCGGCACTCATGTTGTACATGCCGTCGATGGGAAAGAAGGCGTAGTCAATGCTTTTCTCTTTCAAGGCAGCCATCCTATCCAGCCTGGAGGTATCGCCCGCGTGGTATATGGTGATTCCGTCAAAGGTCAGCACAAAGCCTGTGGAGCTTTTGATGCTGTGGTTTTTATTGGCGGCCGGTACGGGCTCAATCTTCACGCTCAAATGTTCAAAAGTGTTGTAGCTTAAATCCTTTGGGTTGATGGTATCCTTTGCCCGAAGCACCAGGCAGCCCTCGTTTTGGTTACACAATTTCAGCTTGTTGTGGTCGTCGTGCTCATGGCTGACAAGGATGATGTCAGCCTTTTCGCTATAGTCACCGGGGTGGTAGGGATCGATGTAGATTACGACGCCGTCCGCCGTTTTGATCTTCATGGATGCATGACCAATGAGGGTGAGTGTGGGTACCTTTTGCGTAACCTCATGGTTTTCCGCCGTTGCCATGGCCGGCAGCATTGCGAGTATGGCTGCCACGAGCAGTACGGGAAGACGCTTGCAGGTGAAACCCTTCATGAATCTACCTCCTTGCTTTTTCGTATAGGGTTACAGGTGGCCGGTCAATCAAGCTCTACAGCGCCTGTTTCATTCAGGCGCAGTGACTGCATGGGTTTTAACAGATGTGCCTTTGCCCCCGCTGTTTCTGCCGCGGCCAGGATTTTACTGGGAGCGCAGCCGTTGATGGCATACAGGTCATGATGCATGGGGATGAATGGCGCGTTGAGCGATGCGGCCAGAGTGGCGGCTGCAGCGCAATCAATGTTGCCGACGATGCCGTTGCTTGTGCGTTCTTCATCGGTGCCGTTGACCGGGAGCAAAAGCAATTGACACTTTGCTTCCCGCAGGCGGTTTATCAGCCCGTCGTACAGGCTCATATCTCCGCCGAAGAATACCCTGATGTTTCCCCGTTCAAGGATATAACTCAACTCATGAAAACGCCCTTTTTCATCGGTGTGCAACTGGGTGTGGGCGCAGGGGACAGGGGTGATTTTCACCGGACCGATGAAGAAGCTTTCTTCCGCACGGGCAAAAACGATATCGGGAGCGCCTAAACCCTCAAGCAATTTGCATTCGGGCGCAGGAGCGGCGGTGATACAAGCGCTACCTTGTAAGAAGAATGGCTGTAGCGTCCAGGGGTCCAAATGGTCCCCATGGCTGTGGGATATGACAATGCCATCGGGGCCGAGCGCCTGCAAAAAAGTGGGTGGGGGGTAAAGCCTATGCCAGGGTGTTTGCTCACTGTAATAGGTCATATCTACATAATCACTCAAATAGGGGTCTGTTACGATCCGCACACCTGAAAAATCCAGAAGGAAGCCGCACTGGCCCAAATACGTAACAGCAAGACCGTTCATCTCTTATTCCTCCTTTATACCCCGGCGCTTTTGCGCATGGCATCCGCTTCCTCCGGGGAGATGGGATGATCACTGTATCGTGCCCGCTCATACAGCGATGCGATCTTAAGCGCTTTTGTGGGCGGCAATGACAATCCGGCGTTTTGCAGCGATTCCCTGGCGGTGAGGGAGGGGGCAGGGCTTTTCACCCGTTTCATAAGCAGCACATACACATGCCGGACCTTGTCCCTGGGGGGGAGGCTTTCCCAGGAGGGAGGCTTTTTGTAGCGCTTTTGAAACGATTCCCACTTGTCCCTGGCAGACTTAATCACTTCACCCCAGTCGAGCAGGCTTTCCGTTTTCTCCACGTATCCTTCGCCGATAGCCCGTGAATATTCCATGATCCTGGAAAGAAGGTTTTTCACCAGCCTCCTGAATAGCCTGAATAGCTGATAGACGCCAAACAAAAGAAGCAAAGATGCCGCAATGAACGCAACCACGATCAGCATCTTTTCCAGAATCAGTGAAAAAGTACTGGGCTCTGAGGCTTCACCGAACATACCCGGGTCGAATCCCTGAGGTGTGCCCTGCTCCCGTGATGACGAAAGCTGCGGCAGCAGCATGGACAGCCATAAAAGGATTGATGCAATAGCCCTTTTCAAAAATTCCCATGCTGCCAGCACCGCGGTTTCAAAGCTATTCAAATTGGCGAAGATTAAGGCGATCATAGCGAAGATGCCAAGGATGCGCCGGTTTTTTCGAAGCAGCCTTGCGGGAGGGGATTGCTCCGCCCGGGATGCGTCCAGAAGGGCATAACGGTTGAATGCGAACAGGCACAGGATCAGGTAAAAGGAGAAGAACAGCGACAGTGTATTGCCAACATTCATCAATATGGGAAGGTTCTTTACTGCTTGCCCGGCCAGGTGCAGCACGATGCCCTGACTCAAATGCGAGGTGGACCATTCCAGCCCCGCGGGCCTTGACAACGCCGGCATAAACAAAAGCATCATCACAAGACAGGGGAGAAAAAGCAAGGCCGACAGGGGGCTTATGGGGAGCAATGCTAAGGCGCATAACAAAGCCTGAAGGAGAATCGCCAGCAGGAAACCGGTTTTGCGCCTCTTTCCCGGCAAAAAACCTGCCGCCATGGACAAAAGAAGGGAGGCAAGCGGTAAAAGGAGGATAATATTGGGAAATTCGGGCAGAAGATATGTCCCGGGCAGCATGAACAAAGGCGAGAAACCCATGTACAGAATCAGTGCTGCCAACCCTTTGGCTTTGAACTGCCTTCGGGTGAGAGGCCGTACCGGGACTGACTTTTGCATGGCTGTTTCCATCTTATTGCCCAAACGCCGCGCTCCTTTCCCCGGTCTGCACGGTTGATGCCGGTGCATGCTTATTGATCAAATGCAGCGTTACCGTATTGCCCCGAAGCCGCAGCGTGCTGATTTTCGTTTGCACAAGCTCGCTGTCGTACACCGACAAAAGCAGCATATCCATGCCGGTGAAGGCTGCAAGGGTGTCCAGCAGGGACAAAAATGTGCTGGTGCGTTCTATGGTGAGATGAGCCATGGCGGAAAGGATTTCCGTCTCCCGAAGGCTGTGCCGGGCAGGCGGCAAGATGGCAGGTTCCATTCCCTTGTCCAGTGGGATGTTTATGGCGAAGCCAGCTTCCACCCCATGGTTCAGTGCATCCACGCACAAGGTGGCAGCCAGGGAGATCATGTGCTCCACCGCTTGCTGCTCATACTCCATCAGGTCCGCCCACTGGCGTTCCGACATCTGGGCGTTGATGACGATGATCAGCTTTACATCGGCCGTCTGGTCGTGTACCTTCACCTGCAGCGCGCCAAAGCGGGCCGTGGCGGGCCAGTGAATGCTTGAAGGATCATCCCCCGGGTTGTAGGACCGGATTGAGCTTACCCACACAGGATCAGGCACGATCCACCGCTTGACTAGTAAATCCCCTTGCCAGCGGGAAGAGGGGAGGGGGAACTCCTCCGGACACAAAAGGCGCGGATACACTTCTATGGCGGCTCCTGTATCCATCTGCATGGCGGGTGCGGTGACGCCCATCAGGTCTCCTGCGGTGAGGGACACAACACCGGCTTGATAATAGCCCCGCTTCTTCAAATGCACCGTGTGGATTCTTTTGATCTGGCTGTATGGCTGCAGATAGAATATGCTTTTGTGATACTGCTCCCCGGCGATATGGGTTTCCATATCCGTTCGAAAGGCAAGATTCGCAGAGATGCGCGATTCGGCACGGATAAAAGGCACCGGCAACAGTTTCTTGTTTCGGATCACCTCCACCATCTCCACCTCCTCGCCCTCAAAGGCGGCAAGGCGGGAAAAGCAGCGCTCATAGGTGAGCTTTTTCAGCCCAAGCTTTTTTACAACAAAAGACTGCGCGATAAGCAGCAATGAAAGCGATACCAGCAGCATCACGGCGTTCATCAGGCGCGCTCCTCTGTGGGCACTGGTACGGCCTTTAATGTATCCTGAATCAGAGCCTTTGCAATGCCCGTTTTGCCATACATTCCCCGCACGATGACCCGGTGGGCAAGCACTGGGATGGCCAGCAACTTCACATCGTCGGGTATGACATAGTCCCGGCCGCGGATCAAAGCCAGCGCTTTGGCGGCGCGCATCAGCGCCAGCATGCCCCTGGTGCTGACGCCCAATTGCACCTGCTCAAATTTTCGTGTCTGCTCGCAAAGGTCTGCGATGTAGTGGATCACCGGCTGGGATACCGTGACGGAGGATAAGGCAGCTTGCGCATGCAGCAATTCTTCCCTATCAACCACTGGCGCAAGGTGAACGATGGGATCATCCGTCAGGAAACGGTTCAAAATGGCCACGGATTCCTGACTGGTTGGATAGCCCATGCTCAGCCGCATCAAAAAGCGGTCCAGCTGTGCCTCGGGCAAAGCGAAGGTGCCCTGTATCTCCACCGGGTTTTGTGTGGCGAGCACGAGAAATGGTGCTGAAAGTGTGTGGGTCACGCCGCTTTCAGTCACCTGCCGCTCCTCCATGCATTCCAATAAAGCCGATTGGGTGCGGGGTGTGGCGCGGTTGATTTCATCCGCCAGCAGGATGTTGGTGAATACCGGGCCGGGCTTGAACTCAAAGGTGCCGGAGGCCGGCTTGTACACGCTGACACCCGTGATGTCGGAAGGCATCAAATCGGGAGTGAATTGGATGCGGGAGAAGTTTAGGGAGATGGATTTGGCCAGGCTTCGGGCGATGACCGTCTTCCCGGTGCCGGGCACATCCTCCAGCAAAACATGGCCTTTGGCGATGAATGAGGAGAGCATCAGGTCGATGACTTCCTCTTTTCCGATAATGACCTTGGATATGTTCTCCCGAACCTTTTTTGCAAAGGCGGCAACGTCATTTGCTTGCAACACGCTCACCTGATTCTTTTAGTGTAGAGGATGACCCTCATCTTTTTCTGTTCACAGTATACCATACATTGGAAGCGGATAGATGCCCTTTTTTGGAATGAATTAGGAATGTTTAAGTTCATCGGCCAGATGGCTGTTCTCCTTTCATTGACATACCATTCCATATAATGGTATCATCAAAAATGTGAAATGCGGCCGTATTTGCTTCATGGCAGAAGTGTAACTACATGGATAATGAAGGGGTGAGCCAGGTGAATAAAGGACAATTTCGTTTCATTATGTGCATCCTGTGCGTGGCTTTGATATTGGCAAGTTCCAGCGCTTTCGCATCGAACCTGAAGAATGAACCGGATTTTCATTTGATCGACAGCTTCATACAAAATCAGATGGAGGATTGCCGCATCCCCGGTTTTTCATTGGGAATCATTCGTGGAACCGAAGTGCTCTATTTAACGGGGTATGGCAAGGCCGATGAATCGGGCCGTGCCGTAATGCCGCAAACGCCCTTCGTGATTGGTTCTGTGAGCAAAACATTCACGGCATTGGCAGTGATGCAATTGGTGGAAGGCGGCCTGGTTTCGCTGGATCAGCCTGTTCAAGCGTACCTGCCTTCTTTTTCTCTTGCAGATCGCTCTGCCGCTGCCAAAATAACTGTTCGGCAGCTATTGAACCATACCAGCGGCATTCCGAAAGAAGCTGAATTTAGGGCAGCAACGCTTCGTGGTGACGGAGAAACAATCAGCAGCCTGGTGGCCAAGTTTGATGTCATCAAACCTCATTCCCAGCCTGGTTCCGTGTATGCTTACAGCAATGCCAACTTCATTATACTTGGCGAATTGATACAGCAGGTATCCGGGTTGTCGTATGGGGAATACATCAAAAAGTACATTTTCGAGCCGCTTGAGATGCACCACAGTTATACAACCGACAGCGATGCTGCGATGGATGGCCTTGCGGTGGGATACCGGTCTGTCTTTGGCTTCCCGGTGCCTTCCGGGCTGCCCGTCCGTCAGGATTTTCTGCCTGCGGCAAACATTATCTCCTGTGCGGAGGATATGACACATTATATGATGGCAATGCTGGGCGGCGGCAGGTACAAGGATGCGCAGGTATTGTCAGAGCAGGGGATCAGCATCATGCTGAAATCGTCGGCGGAATATACCAAATGGATTTCCTATGGGCTCGGATGGTTCGTGACATCGGGCAGCATTTACCATGGCGGTGAGCTAACCGACTATCAGTCCATGGTGAAAATGCTGCCTCAGGATAGACTTGGCGTTGTATTGATGTATAATACATCCAGCAGCACCCTGGGGACGATTATGAATGTAGGTTACCGGGATAGGATAGAAACCGGTATCTTCAACGTGCTCTATGGTGCCGACCCAATGGACCAGCCCGGGAGGAACCCTTTGGATTTGAACAATTACCCAACGGCGCTTAAGTATGGGATCATGCAATTCGCGTTTGTCCTGATTGTGCTGCTGCTTGCGCTATCCCTCATCAGGCTGCGTACCTTAGGCAGGCGCTTTGGTAAATCGAAGGCCGCACGCTTAAGACTAACACTGGTCACTATACTGATCCATTTTGTTCTTCCGATGATTCTGCTTGTAGGCATACCTGTCAGCGCCAATGTCACTTGGGCATTCGTGCTTGATTACATCCCCGATGTGGGCTGGTATATGCTTGGTTCTGCGGTAATGCTGCTGCTGATAGGCGTTGCTAAGGGAATTGTCATTTGGAAGCATTCAATGCAAAAAGTCCAGCATTCCAAGCCTGCAGCATGAAAGAAGACGTTGGGGTGAGTCTCCTCCCAGGCAGCTGATTGACGGCAAATGGCACATTCTCAAAAGGGGTATATGAGGCATGCATAAACAATACATGATTGGTATCGATATTGGGACCTCCGGCGCCAAATGCATATTGATGGATCAATTTGGGCATGTTGCCGCTTCTTCCACCCAGGAGTATCCTTTGTATACACCCCGTCCCGGCTGGGCGGAGCAGCATCCCAGTGATTGGTGGGATGCTGTGAAGCGCGGCCTGAAAGCCATTCTTTCCAAGGCGGGCGTTTCAAACAATGAATTGATGGGTGTGAGCTTTTCCGGGCAAATGCACGGGCTTGTGGCGCTTGATAAGGAAAATGCGGTCATCCGACCGGCGTTTTTGTGGTGCGACCAGCGCAGCCAGCCACAGTGCGACCGGCTGATAGCAAAGGCGGGCGGACTGGAGGGCATTTTGAAGCATACAAACAATACCATGCTATCCGGTTACACGGGAGGCAAGCTGCTGTGGCTTCGCGAAGAGGAGCCGGAGAGCTTTGAGCGGATGCGTGTGTTCCTTTGCCCCAAGGACTACATCCGGTATCTTGTTTGCGGGGAGATTGCCATGGATGTGTCGGAAGCCTCCGGCACAGGCTTTTTCGATACGCAAAACCGTGTCTGGTCGCAGGAGTTGATCACCATCGCGGGCCTTTCCCAAGGCATTTTCCCGCCGGTGGGGGAATCCATCAGCCTGGCGGGCCATGTGACCAGGGAGGCATCGGAATGCACAGGGCTGCCTGAAGGCCTGAAGGTATACATGGGCGGCGGTGACGCGGTGATTCAGTCCACCGGTTCAGGGCTGCTTGAGCCAGGCCGGATCGGTGTGGTGATTGGCACGGCCGGCAACGTATCCATGGGCCTTGGCAAGTTCTATCACAATCCGGGCGGCAGGCTGCAAATGTTCTGCAACAACGCACCGGGCATGTATCATGCCTTTGGCTGCAACCTGACGGCGGGAGGAGCGTATCGGTGGTACCGTGATGCGCTTTGCGAGCATGATTTGGAGCTTGCGGCGCGGACAGGCCAAAACGTATATGAGATAATGGGGGAAAGCGCGAAGTTATCGCGGCCAGGTTCCAACGGTGTAATATTTGTGCCTTACCTTTCCGGAGAGCGCTGCCCCTATCCCGATCCCAATGCCCGCGGCATGTTCTACGGCCTGACGCTGGGCACGCAAAGGTGCGATATCACCCGCGCTGTGATGGAGGGCGTTACCTATGCCTTCAAACAGGTGGCCGATATCATTTGCAGCTTCATTCCAGGCGGCGAGGTGATTGTATCCGGCGGCGGATCTGCTTCGCCATTGTGGCGGCAGATTTTGGCGGATGTGTTTCAAATGCCGGTGTATACGCTGTCAGCCTCCAGCGAGGGCGGCGCTTTCGGCGCAGCTATGGCGGCAGGAGTAGGCGCGGGCGTCTTTTGCAATTTTAGCGAGGCGGCAACCATACTCAAGGTGGAAACGGAAACACTGCCTGATCCAAAAAGCCGGGAAGCTTACCGTGATGGGTTTTTAGTCTACAGCGAAATGTATCATGCCATGAAGCCGGTGTTTGATAAAGGCGCGGGCCTGGGAATGTAGTTTTTATACATTTGGAGGATACATGAATACAGTTCCATTTGAGCAATGCCACATCCGGGAAGCGGGAGAACTCTTGTGCAAGGCCTACCAAACCGAGCGCGCAGCAGTACCGGTTTTACCAGAACGCAGTAAAGCTGATTTTTTTGAACGGATGGTTTCAGATCTTGCAGGGAACGGCCTGGGTGTTGCCGCTGAGGAAGATGGCAAATTGCAGGGCTTTTTGACCGGCATGGAGGCTGGCGAACTCTTTGGTTTGAGCCGTGGTGTGTATATTCCAATATATGGCCATGCTGCGATGGGGCGGGACCGGCAGCTTATGTACCATCAATTGTACGCGAAAGCGGCCGATCTTTGGGTGCAAAATGGCCTGCTTTCCCATGCAATTACGATGTACGCCCATGATGATGCGGCGGTGAACGCCTGGTTCTGGCAGAATTTTGGCTTGCGCTGCGTGGACGCCATCCGCTCCCTTAACGACATGTATTTGGGTGAGAAGGGTGCTTTCGACATCCGCCGTGTGACGCCGGAGAGTGCCGGGGCATTGCTTGAATTGCACCGTGAGCATTTGCGGTATTACAAAAGGGCACCCATGTTCATGAAAGTGCATGAGGCCTGTAGTTTGGAGGAACTATGCGGCTGGCTATCGCAAAAGGATCATTACATCTGGGCGGCTTTTGAAGATGAAGCGCCTGCGGCTTACATGATGCTTCGCCATGGCGGGGAAACGTTTGCATCGGAGGATGAAAAGTCCATGAACATCTGTGGCGCGTATGTAAAATCAAGCTTGCGTGGAACGGGTTATGGCGCGGCGATCCTCCAGTCCATTGTTAGCTGGCTTCGGGAAAATGGCTTCGAGCGGCTGGGTGTGGATTATGAATCCTTCAACATCCAGGGCAGCCGGTTTTGGCAGAAGCATTTCACACCCTTTACATACAGCCTTACCAGGCGCATAGATGAGCGGAATGCAGGTCTTACGTGTGAGGTGTAACGCTGCGGTCCGAGAATTCAAAGAAGGCGGTATAACTTCCGCTTAATGGAAAGGTGATACGATGTCTTTGATTGAAACAAATGACCTGTTCGGCGACAGGCTTGATTTGAGTATTGCTGAAGATTTTCACAGGATAAGCAATTCTCAATTCGTATTGCAATGGATGGACGATTGGGAAATGACCCTTGAGCAAGTGAAAAACCTGTTAACATATTTCATGCGGGGGTATGAGGTAAAGGACCCCGAAAAAGCACCTTATATTTTCGGCATATGGCATAAGGAAACGAAAAGGTTCATAGGAATATGCGGCTTTGGCCCGAAAGATGAGTTGGGTGGGGAAGCTGAAATCGCATATTTTCTGGATGAACAGTATGCAAACAAAGGATATATGAGCCAATTTGTGAAGAAGGCGATCGGCTTTTACTTTGACATGACAAATAAACCGTATATATCGGCGATGGTCGATGAGAAGAACCTTCCATCAAAAAAACTCTTGGATAAAATGGGCTTTGTTTTCCATGAAGTACATGACCCGTCCGGATGCTTGAAATCACATTACCGTTTATCTCGAAAATCGTTTTCCTTGTAATTGGCCCGTAAAAGCGGCGACAGCAAGATGGAACCTGGCTTCACATTCCAACGGAGGAGCCGCCAACTGCATGGTATGCGGGAAATGTGAGTAAAAAAGCACTCAAGGCACTAGCCTTGGGGATACGCTGAAGGAAGCCCATGGCCTGATGATAAGTTATCTTTGCAAAATTGCCTGACTGTTTCTACAAACGAACATTTTCCAAAAAGACATGGACGATATCCGGATCAAATTGTACGCCGGCCTGACGGTGAAGTTCTTCCATGGCTTCCTGCACTGTCATGCCATCGCGGTAAGGCCGCCTGGTGGTCATGGCGTCAAAGGCATCTGCCACGCATATGATTCTGGCCACCAATGTTATTTCATTGCCCTTGAGCCCAAGGGGATAACCCTTGCCGTCCCAGCGCTCATGGTGCTGGCGCACCGACTCCGCCAGATCCGTCATTTCTGCAACGCCGCACAAAATGCGGTACGCTGTTTCAGGATGGCGGCGTATCTCTGTCCACTCTTCATTCGATAGCGGTGTTTTTTTGTCCAAAATCTCTGTGGGGATCATGATTTTGCCTATATCATGCAAAAGACCTGCCGTCTTGATGTTGTTAATCTCGCTTTCAGGCAGTGAAAGGGCTTGACCGATGGCAGAGCTTAATTCGCTTACCCGCTTGGAATGGGCTTCCTCGCGGGGATTTTTTTCATACAGTGTTTTAACAATGGCGTTGATGGTGGCGCTTCTGATGCTGGGGCTTTCCAGAAGCTTGCGCTTGTACATATTGTCCTCGGCGTTTTTCAATACCTGGTCTATGGACTGGCTTTTCGACGTTTTTGTAAACCATCCGAAAGAGATAGAGAGTATGCCTTTGTCCGATTTGCTTTCCTTTACTTTTTCCAGTGCTTTTTTGATCATGGCTTCCGCTGCATGGGGAGTTGTGTTGGGAAGGAGTATCACAAACTCATCACCGCCAAACCGGCTGATGATATCTCCTTGCCTGAAGCATTTTTTCAGGATGGCTGCGGTCTTTCGCAACAGGTCGTCCCCGGCGAAGTGGCCAAAGGCATCGTTTGTCATTTTCAGACCGTTCAGATCGCCAATTACCAGCGTCAGGGGCAGTCTGTCCAGCTTGTCCAAACGGTTTAGCTCCGCTTCCAAATAGCGGCGGTTATACAGCTCAGTCAAGTGATCATGGCAGCTTAAAAATTCTATTTCATTCATGTGTAGTTTTTCACTGGTCACATCCCGAAATGCAAGGACGGTACCAACCTGTTTTCCGGTGACGTCACGAATGGATACGGCTCTGTCGGCTATCGGGCGCACGATGCCGTCCTTGGATATGAGCGCCGAATGGTACTTTGGCCTTATCACCCTGCCTGTTTCCAGCGCTTTTTGCAACGGATCCTGTACGGGTTCCCGTGTTTGCTCGTTGATGACGCGATATACCTTATGGAAAGGCTGGCCGATGGCGCTGTCCTGATACCAGCCCGTTGTATTCCTGGCAACGTCATTGATCATGGTTACACGGCAATCTTCATCAGTGCAGATTACACCGTCGCCTATGGACATAAGTGTTGAGCGTAGTGTTTCCTGTGCAATAAACAGGTGCCGTTTGCTATCTTCAAGCTCTTTATTAAGGTGTCTGGTTACCAATTGATTGCGCACCCTAAGCAGCATTTCTTCCCCCTGGCAGGGTTTCAAGATAAAATCACACCCTCCGGCTTGGAAGTTATCCGCCCATTCCGTCGCCTTATAGGGTGTGATGAGAAAGATCACAGGGACATCCGCTGATACGATATTCTTCCGTATTTGCTGATATGTTTGAGATGCAATGTCCATAAGATCCATGTCCAGCAGCACCAAATCAGGCTTTTGGCATTGAAGCAAAGCAAGGACCTGTTCTCCCGAATCCGCGGACCGGACATTATAGCCGTAACTTGTCAGCATTGAGGAAAAAAGGGACAGGTCCTCATGCGTGATGGCTGCGACAAGAATTTCCGCAGATCGACCGGGGTTGCTGTTCACCATTTGCAGGTTTCCTCCTACCTGTTCAATCCCTTCAAAAAGCGCAATGGAAAATCGTCCGCCTTTCCGCCATCGGAAATGGTGAAAGGCGGATGGATAAACGCTTATCATGGGGAAGAGGGGTATTGCTACTGTGTGTAAGAAATTATATCATACAAGCCCTAAACAAGCAAACAAAAATCGACAAAATTCCTCTGATTTTTCCAACAGAAGGGGAACTATTTGTTCAAATAGCCCTCTACAATTTTTTGGGCAGGCAAAAGATAATCTTCGCCGGGGTCTATCGTCCTGCAAATAAGCATCAACGTGTAGCCTTGCAGCATGCTCCAAACAGCCAGGAAATCATTTCGCCACCCTTCTTTGTGCAACGGTTCAAAATATCTCTGCACGCAATCAAGGGCTACGGTCATGGGAAGCCTGCCTCCGGCTTGCAGCTTGTCTTCGCCAATATCGATGGGTTTTTGGTGGGATGTCATAAACACAAAGCGGAAATAGTCGGGATGCTCTGCCATAAAGCGTATGTATTCCCGGCACATGGCCAACAACTGCTGCTTTGGATCTTGCGGTTGATAGCCAATGGACAGCGACAAAGCGCTGCCAAACTCCACGGCAATTGCTTTTCCGATTTCTTCTATGATCTCATCTTTGCTTTGAAAGTGCTTGTAGGGCGCTGCATGGCTGACGCCGCACAAAGCTGCCAGCTTTCGAAGAGAAAAGCTCTCGTAGCCTTCTCTGGCAAGCAACTGGATGCCTTTGTGAATGAGATCTTGCTTTAAATCCCCGTGATGGTACTGCTTTTGAATCATGAACATACCTCCGGCAAGCTGAAATTTTCTTGCTATTATCTTACCACGCCATGTTGACAATGTAAACATTAGGTGGTACACTTTTGATGTTACCAGTGTAAACATTTTATTGGAGGAAAATCTATGGAGAATGTGATCTATTACTTCACTGGCAGGGGAAACTCCCTGAGTGTGGCCCAAGGGCTTTCCAAATTGATAACGAATACGGAGATCCGGCCTATGTCAACTGTGCGGGGAGAGGTAGTGCTGCGCCAGGAACGGGTAGGCTTGATACTTCCCGTGATCGACTTTGGCATTCCCCGATATGTACGCGATTTTTTGAAGCGTTTTGCGGCGGGTGAAGAGAAGCCCTACCTGTTTGCGGTCGTTACCTGCGGCGGCATGCCTGCTGCATCCCTTGAGACGGTGAAAAGAATGCTTCGTAAGCAGGGCTTTACACTGTCGGCGGGATGGATCCTGGAGTTTGGCAGGCGGATGATGACTGACGATGCGTTTCGGATGAAGCTTGATGAGATGGCGGATATCATTGGGAAGAAGATCTTTCATCCCAATCCACCCGTATCTCTCATGGGTAACCTGATGACGGGCCTGTTAAATCCTTTGGCACGGCTCATGATTGCCAATGAGGATAAAAAATTCCGGGTGGATGCAGGCTGCACCGGCTGCGGTGTTTGCATGCGTGTGTGCCCGGTGGATAACATTCAAATCAAGGACGGCAAGCCGGTGTGGCAGCACAGGTGCGAACAGTGCGCAGCCTGCTTTAGCTGGTGCCCGCAAAAGGCCATCTCCGGCACGTGTCTGGCCGCCAAAACGCATTATCAAAATCCGAAGGTGCGGCTGGAACAACTTTTTGAACAGAGTGGTACAAAAAAATGAAACGAACTATGCCAAAATGGTTGAAGATTGCGGCAACTATTACAGGTTCCCTGCTTTTTATAACGATATGCGCCTATGCCGGGCTTGTGATTTTAGCGAACAATACTCAGGCTGCCTACAAACAGATTACTCCGGTGAATCTGCAAGCGGTGGATGACGGCGTGTACAATGGAAAAGCCGGTGGATTCCTCTGCTCCATGGATTTGGATGTTACGGTTACAGATCATAGAATGACAAATATTGCTGTCAACCATCAGGTAAACGGGGGCGGCAAGTACCAGGCTCCGGGCATGGCGGACCGTATACTGGATGCACAGTCCCTTGAAGTCGACACCATTTCCGGGGCGACGCTCACCAGCCAGACGATCCTGGTGGCTGTGCACGAAGCGCTGATGGACGGAGAAAGGTAACGCGATCTCAAGATCAAAAAAGTCATGGCTATTTTTCAGCCATGACTTTTTTACGATCCAAATGTATTCTATTTCAGAAATCTTCTCCCCAGCTTCACGCCGCAGGACTCCCGTATCACCAGCGAGGCGTCCCGCATGAGGCTGTAAGGAGCCACTGGTGTTTCCACTGCTGTCAAAAGCTCGTTGATGGCGCTTCGGGCGTGTTCCTCTGGGTGCAGGTCGATGCTGGTCAGCGGCGGGCTTGTATAAGGGGCAATGAAGGAATTGTCGCAGCCGATGACCGCCATATCCTGTGGCACAGAAACGCCCATCAGCGAAAGCTGCTTCATGGCCCCCAGGGCCACCAAATCGTTGAAGGCGATGAGGGCGGTGGGCCATTTTTCCCTGGGGAGGCCTGTTAGCAGCTTCAAGAGCGCGATTTCACCGGCCTCTGCGGTATAGCCGCCCTCGTGATGGTAAGCCGTATCATCCTTCAGATTCAATTCTGCCAATGCATCCAGAAAGCCGCGGCCCCGTGCACCGGAGTTGCGTACCAAGGAGGAGCCGCCGATAAAGGCGATACGCTCATGGCCCAGCATGTGCAAATGCTGCACCGCCTGGCGTATGGCCGTGGCCAGGTCGTTGTACATGCAAATGCATTCCAGCCGTTCGATAGGTGGGCAGATGGCTACTACGGGCATGTATTTATGCAACTCGGATATGGCTGCGGGAAGGTCCTCGTGCTGTGATTCCACGATGCCACCCACGAAAAACGCTCCGTCCAGCCGGCGTCGGATCAACTGCTCCACCACCTCCCGCTCCACATAGGGGCGGTCCTGGGGAAGCTGATGCAGCCATACGGTATAACCACGGCGGCGGGCTTCGTCATCGGCAGCGCAGTAAAGCCTGGCGTAATAAGGGTTGGAGACCACCGGCAGGATAATGCCGATGATACCGGTCTTCCCTTTTTCCAGCCCCCGAGCCACAGAACTGGGGGCGTATTTGTGGCTGTTGATGACGTCGTTTACCTTTGCAAGCGTCTTGGCGCTTACATTCGGATGTCCGGAAATAACCCGGGACACGGTGGCGATGGATACACCGGCTTCCCTGGCGATGTCGTAGATGGTGACCTGCTTGCTTGTCATAGGGCATTCCTTTCCGCTTAAGACGGTTCGATAGGCTGTACTCATTATACAGGAAACAGGTCGGATTGACAACATAAAGTTGTAAGCGATTACAATTTTTATTTCAGCAGAATGCACCTGTTTGCAGGGCATTTGTCCGGAATATATGGCAAAATTGAATTTACTTATTGACAGTCTATGGTGCGGATTGTATAATGAAACCATAAAGAGAGGGGCCGGGAGGCTGATCGGAAGGAAATGTTGCTGAAAGAATTTACAATGAACAGCAACACGTTTCAACATTTTCCTTCCATTTGCCTGATGGCCACTGTCGAACCCGGATCATCTACAATAAAAGGAGGACATTTCATGAAAAAGGTTGTTGCTCTGCTGCTGGCTGTTCTATTGGTAGCAACATTGCTGCCCACGATGGCCTTCGCCCAGGAAAAGAAAATCCTGACTGTGAAAACTTGGGACGTCACTGCCGGTTCCGCTGCTTATCTGCAAGCCACCGAAGCCGCTTTTGAAGCCGCATTCCCGGATGTGGACCTGCAGTATGTTGACACGGCTTCCCAGGAATATGCCATTTTGGTGGCCGCGAGCCTTGCCGGCGGCGACACCAGCGATGTGATTGACGTCAAGGAAGTACGCGACCTGCAAAACTGGATTGCCCAGGGTTATGTAGAAAACCTGGAAAGCTACATCGCTGCCGACAGCTATAACCTTGCCCCCTATGTAGGCATGGAAAAATACTACCGCGGCACCGACGATGCTTTGTACGCCCTGCCTTACCGGTCCGATTTCTGGGTACTGTTCTACAACAAAACGCTGTTTGACAACGCCGGTGTTGCTTATCCCACCGCCGACATGACCTGGGACGAATACGCCGAACTGGCCAAGAAGATGACTTCCGGCGAGGGCGTGGACAAGATTTACGGCGCGCATTACCACACCTGGCTTTCTTGCGTGGCCAACTGGGCCGTGTGCGATGGCGTGAATACACTGGCTGATGGCGAGTACAGCGACCTGAAGTATTTCTATGACCTGAACCAGTCTCTGGAAGAAGCAGGCGCAGTGATGGAATATACCGAGCTTCGGGCAGCCGGCCTGCATTACCGCGCAGCCTTTGAACAGGGCAACATCGCCATGATTCCCATGGGCTATTGGCTGGCTGGCTCCCTGATCGCGGACAAGGTTGCCGGGAACTTCAGCTTTGACTGGGGCATCACAGCCGTTCCCCATCTTGAAGGCGTCGCTGCCGGTTCCTCCTTCGGTTCCCTGACCGGCGCAGCCGTCAACAAGAATTCCGCCAACAAAGACCTGGCCTGGAAATTCATTTCCTGGCGTGCTTCTGAGGAAGGCGCAAAGGCCATCGCCGCTCTGGGCACCCGTCCTGCCTATGTGTCCGAGGATATCGCCGCAACCTTGGCTTCCGTGGCTGGCTTCCCCCAGGATGATGCCAGCAAAGCTGCTCTGGTTCCCGCCGCAGTGAGCATCGAATGGCCCGTGGTCGACAAGGTCAGCGAGATTCAAACGATCCTCAACGAGGAGCATACCAACATCATGTCCCGCAGTGTCACCGTGGATGAGGGCATCGAAAACATGAACACCCGCGTGGCAGAGTTGCTGGGCAAATAACCAAGCGATAGCACCGCGAGGGGGAGGGCGCAAGTCGTCCCTCCCCCTTTTTCATAGTGAGACCGAAGGAGTGATGCCTTCATGGCACAAAACGTCGTCCCGAACCTTCGTAAAAATCGCGGGCTCTCAAGGCAGGAAAGAAAGAATGCGCTGATCGCATATTCCTTTCTCGCACCTAATTTTCTGGGCTTTTTGATTTTCACACTTGTTCCGGTCTTGTTTTCAATAGTTCTGGCATTTATGAATTGGAATGGCGGCCCCATTGACAAGATCACCTGGGCGGGGCTTGATAACTTTGCCACAATCTTTAAGAATTTCAGCTTTGAAAAATCCGACCTGGGTATAGCGCTTCGCAATACCGTGTTGTATACTGCCGTCACCGTTCCCTTGACCATTGCCTGTTCTCTTGCGCTGGCCATGGTACTTAACCGGGCGGCGAAAATTGCAAAGCTTTTACGGGTTATATTCTTCTTTCCCTATGTGGCTTCCATTGTTGCCATCTGCACATGCTGGAGCTACCTGCTTATGAAATATGGCCCCATCAACCAGTTTCTGTCCATATTCGGCATCAATATCGGCAAATCATGGACATCCAGCAAAGACCACGCCATCATGGCCATCATCCTGGTCAGCATCTGGCGCAGCGCCGGGTACTACATGGTGATGTACCTTGCCGGGCTGCAAGGCGTTCCCAGGGAACTGTATGAGGCTGCCACGGTAGACGGCGCCAACGGATGGCAGCGGTTCTGGAAAGTCACTTTTCCAATGCTTACTCCCACGACCTTCTTCGTATCCATCATGATGGTGATCAGCTGCTTCAAAATTTACGATGTGGTGGCCATTATGACGGAAGGCGGTCCGGGCCGTTCTACGCTGATGCTGGTCTACCATATTTTTACCCTCAGCTTTACCCAGATCAAATATGGCGTTGCCAGCGCTGTGGCCATGGTTCTGTTTGCCATCGTGTTGTGCGTGACCATTGTCCAGTTCCGTGCTGAGAAAAAATGGGTCAATTATATGTAAGAGGGGAGGATGAACCATGACAACTGTTGCCGTAAAGCCTGGCCGCAAGCAACCTTCGGTTTTGCATTTATTGGGCAGATCCATCCTGTACATCGTGCTGGCCCTTTTGGCCTGCCTGGCCCTCATTCCCTTCGTGTGGATGGTTTCCTCTTCTCTGAAGCTTGATAAGGATGTGTTCCGCTATCCCATCGAATGGATACCCACTGTGCGCCATTGGGATAACTATGTTCTCATCTGGCAAAGGGTGGCGCTGACGACCTATTTCAAGAACACTACCCTTGTGACACTGGCTGTCACCTTCATGCAGCTTTTGACGTCCTCCTTTGCCGCTTATGCCTTTGCCAAGCTGCGCTTTCCGGGGCGGGATGCATTGTTCCTTTGTTACATTGGCACCATCGCAGTGCCCTGGCAGGTATACATGCTGCCACAGTTTATCATGATGCGCGGCATAGGCCTGTACGACACCCCATGGGCGCTGATTGTTTTGCAATCATTCTCCGCCTTTGGCGTGTTCCTCATGCGGCAGTTTTATCTGGGCATTCCGGGCGAACTGAATGAGGCGGCACGGATCGACGGGCTCAATGAATACGGCATCTGGGCACGCATCATCCTGCCATTGGCTACGCCGGCCATTGCAACGCTGGCCATTTTTACCTTTGTGGGTACATGGAACGATTTCATGGGTCCGCTGATTTATCTTGCCAAAGATGAGAACAAAACCATACAGGTTGGCCTGCGCCGTTTCATACAGCAGTATACCAGCGATTATCATCTGATCATGGCCGCCTCGCTCTGCTCGCTGGTGCCTGTGACCGTCGTGTTCTTGTTCCTGCAGCGCTATTTCATTGAAGGAATTTCAACAACAGGGCTAAAGGGATAATTGAAGACAGAAGGAAGCATATGTTTACCGAATATTTGGAAAAAACCGACCTTCGAGTCCTGTTTGCACCTCAAGGCAAGCGCCTGCCCATCCCCCCGGCCTCAAATCGGGCTGCGTGGAAGGCTGTTCCCGCTTCCATGCGGGACGAGATACTGGCCGCGGCCAAGGCACAGTTGGATACGCCTTATCCTGTGCTTGCCGCCACCCAGTTTCTGGCCTTTGTGCGTACGGGAGACAGGGTGGTGTATGAAGCCCCTTTCTTTACCCGCCGCAGGATGCTGCTAAACGCCATGCTGGCCGAATGCCTGGAAGACAACGGCGCGTACATGGACCGGGTGGTGGACGGGCTGTGGTGCATCTTGGAGGAAAGCTTCTGGGGCATCAGCGCCCACAACGGTTCCTCCCATCCAGGCATGCGTCCAGCGGCGGAGCGGCCCTTGCCGGACGTTGAAAACCAGTACATCGACCTGTTTGCCGCCCAGACATCCGCGCTGCTTATGTGGACTTGTTACCTCCTGAAAGACAAGCTGGACGCGGTCAGTCCCCTGATCATTCGCCGTGTTTTTCTGGAGGCGGAGCGTCGGATTGTAAAGCCCTTCTTCTATCATGATGATTTCTGGTGGATGGGCATGATCCGGAGTGATGTGAACAACTGGACACCCTGGATTTTGTCCAACGTCATCTCCACCCTGGTTTTGATGGATGTGGAGGATGGCCGCCTGAATGAGGGCATCAAACGGGCCTTGCGCATGCTGGACAGCTACCTGGCCGTCATGCCGGAGGACGGCGGATGCGACGAGGGAGCCGGCTATTGGAATATGGCGGGCGGTTCGCTGCTGGATTGTCTTGAGCACATCTATCATCTGACAGGTGGAAAGGCGTCTTTTTATGACCATCCGCACATCAGGGCCATCGGCTCTTTCCCTTTGAAAGCCCATATTGCAGGGCCGTATTTTTGGAACTTTGCCGATTGCGATGCAAAGCCCATGCTGGATGGCGAGCGGGTGTACCGCTACGGGGTAAGAACGGGACAAACCGGTTTGGCTGAACTGGGCGCGGTGATTGCCGCCCAGGCGAAAGGCGTTTTGCCTGTTGACACGCCGGAAACCTACCGCGTGCTGTGCAAGCTGTTTTTCCCTGTTCCAAAGCCCCAGGGCGAAAGCCTTTTGGAGGAGCCGGTGATTCTTCATGACTTGCAGATATGGGCTTTTCGGAAAAACGGCCTGTACGCCGCCGTGAAGGGCGGCCACAACGGCGATAACCACAACCATAACGATGTCGGAAGTTTTCTTTTGTATGTGGATGGGGAGCCGGAAATCGCAGACGCCGGCAACATGGTGTATACCGCCAAAACCTTTGGTCCGGAGCGGTATACCTTGTGGAACACAAGGGGCATGAATCACAACGTACCCATGATCGGCGGTTTCGAGCAGCAGCCGGGCAAAGCATGTGCGGCCAGGGATGTGTCGATTGAAGATAGGGGAATCTCCCTTGACATGGCCAGGGCTTATCCCAAGGAAGCGGGCGTATTGTCCCTCGTCAGAACAGCCTGTTGTCAGGGGAATGCCTTTGTGCTCGCCGATGAAGTGAAGCTGAAAAGCGCTGCGACTGTTACCTGGGTCTTCCTTTTTCGTAACCGCCCGGAAATTTCGCCCGGAAAACTTCAAACAGAGAAACTTTCTCTTGCCTTTGATAAATCCTTGCAGGCTAGTTGTGAAGAGGTACCCGTCACTGACAAAAGGATGGCGAGGAACTTCCCCGGCAGTCTGTGGCGTGTTACGCTTGCATCGCAGGACTTGGCGGAGCAACTGCGTACCTTTGAAATAACCAGGAGGATAATTGGATGAGTAATCCTGTTCAGTTCAATCCCTTAAGGACAAGGGCCGATTTTGAACAAGCCGCCCTGCAATTGTTGACACCGCTTGCCTTGAAGTTGTCTCCCGGCTGTGCCCGCCTCCATCTGGGAGATACGGGTGCGGTGTATCCCGATGCTATCGCGCAAATGGAAGCCTGGTCCCGTCCGCTTTGGGCGCTGGTCCCCCTGATGATGGGGAAGTCCAAAAGCGCACATCCCTTGTGGGACAAATGGATGAAGGGGCTGAAAAACGGCACCGATCCCAATCATCCGGAGTATTGGGGCGATATCGGCCCCTTTGACCAGCGCATGGTGGAGATGGCCGTCATGGGCATGGCTTTGATTTTTGTGCCGGAAGCGTTTTTCTTTGTTCATGACGAGAAAACACAGGACAATATCCACCGCTGGCTCAACCAGATCAACCTGTACGATATGCCCAAAAACAACTGGCGCTTTTTCAGGGTGCTGGTGAATGCAGGATTTCTGCTCAATGATTTGCCCTATGACGCAAAGATGCTTGCCGCCGACCTGGACATGATGGAGGAGCATTACGAGGGCAATGGCTGGTATTACGACTATATGGACCAGCGGGATTACTACACCCCCTGGGCTTTCCATTACTACGGCTTGTTATACGCCAAAGCCATGGATAAGCTGGACCCTGCCCGCTGCAAAACGTACCGTGACCGGGCATGGATGATGGCGAAGCGCTTTGAAGCCTGGTTTGCCGGGGATGGCGAGGCACTGCCCTTTGGGCGCAGCCTGGCCTACCGCTTTGCTCAGAGTGCTTTCTTTGGTGCGCTTCCCTTTGGTGATGAGGAGAATGTCAAGGAAGACTGGGGCATAGTCAAGGGACTGCTGCTGAAAAACATGCGCAGGTGGTTCTCACGGCCCATTTTCACACAGGATGGGGTGCTTACCATCGGCTATGGGTATCCCAATCTTGCGATGGCCGAAGGCTACAACGCGCCGGGCTCGCCCTACTGGGCCATGAAGGCTTTTGCCCCGCTGGCGCTTACCGAGGGTCATCCCTTTTGGACCTGTAAGGAAAAAGAACATACACCGCCTGCCATATTCTGCGAAGAGCATGCGCGAATGCTCATCGTGCGGGATGAACACAACAAGCATGTACAGGCTTTCCCCGCGGGAAACCGCGCTTTCGAGCACGCCCATGTGGAAGCCAAGTATGAGAAATTTGCCTATTCCACCGCTTTTGCCTTCAGCGTACCCAAGAGTGCGCTTATGCTGAACCGGGGCGCTTATGACAGCATGCTGGCACTGAGTGAGGATGAGGTGTATTGGCACGCGAGGCAGGGCTGCCGGGAGTACAAGGTCGGCGATGAGAAAGTGGAATCCATATGGCATCCCTTTTCTGATGTAAAGGTTGCAACCACCATCATTCCCCTTGGCGACTGGCACATCCGTATTCATAAAATTACAACACCCCGCAGGCTTTATGCCGCGGAGGGCGGATACGCCGTCAACCGGGATGATGGGCTTGGCCTTGCAAAGACCCAGGCGGATGAAAAAGCGGCGATGGCTTTATGCGGAGAATTGTTCAGCGGCATTGTTGGCTTGCGCGGTTTTGATACAGCCCAAATCATCGTACCCGAACCCAATACGAATTTGCTGTATCCAAGAACGGTACTGCCAACCTTGCGGGCGGTTTTGCCGGCAGGCGAAACGGTGCTTGTATGTGCCGTACTGGGCGCGGTGGTCAGTGGCGCGGCAAAATGGCAAAATATCCCCAAGGAGGCAGAGGATTATGCAAAGCTGGCTGAATGAAACCTTTATTAGGATCAGGGATAAATATTTATGGTCCTTGGATGCGGCTGCCAGGGATGGGATGATCCCGTACAAAAGCGAAGGCTGCAAATGGATCGCTTCACCCCATGACGGCAATAGCTGGTGGACAGGCGGCTTCTGGCCTGCCATCATGTGGCAGCTGTATGCAGCCACGGGGGAAGAAAAGTTTCTGACAGAAGCAAGACGTGTGCAGGCGCTTCTTGAGGTTGAGCTTGTGCGCCACAGCCTTTTAAACCACGATGTGGGCTTTATGTATTTGCTGTCCTTCGGTGCAGATTACCGGTTGACGGGCAATGAGGAGGCACTGCAAAAGACGCTGATTGCCGCCGATGTGCTGGCGGGCCGCTATAACCCTGCGGGCTTTATCCGCGCCTGGAACGGCAGGGGAAAAGAAGGCTGGGCCATTGTGGACTGCCTGATGAACCTGAGCCTTTTGCA
>JAEZLW010000122.1 GCA_023415145.1 Bacillota bacterium
AACACTCCACTAGATGGCGTTCCTTATACTGCCACCAATCGCATGCCCATGGCTCCTTTTCATTGGACTTTGGAGGGATGCAAAAAGCAGCACCTCTCGAAGTAATGTAAGCGCGGTTACTTTTAGCACCATAGGCTTTGTCTGCAAGAACAGTGCTTCCCTCTATCGGGACATCGGATAAAGCCTCTTGAGTATGTGTAGAGTCATGGCAGTTACCCGCTGATAAATGTACATGTATAGGGTTGCCTAAGGCATCTACAACAGCATGGATTTTTGTGTTCCTTCCGCCACGACTGATACCAATGTGCTGGTTTTGGGTATTTTCTATATCCCCTTTTTGCTCCAGCACTAAATTGATGGGCTTTGATGCTGGTACTGTCAAGGCTCATATCCTGAAGGTCGGCGTCAATAGCTAAATCCTTAAAAATCTTCTCGAACAGCCCTGATTCCTGCCATTGCTTAAAGCGTTTATACCCTGTACTCTATGGTCCATAACGCTCAGGCAGATCACGCCAAGCCGCCCCACTCCGGGCGATCCACAGGATGCCATTGAGCAGCATCCGGTCTTCTGCTCTTGGCCTTCCCTTCTGCCCCTCAACTCGCTCTGGAAAATACCCCTTGATTCGTTCCCATTCCTCATCCGTTATCTCGTAGCGTTTCGTTTGTGCCGCCATTACAGATCACCTCTGTAATATTATTCGACACTTTGCATCAATATCCTTTTGGAAACACGCCCTAACACCCTTCCTTATTAATTATTGTTTTTTGCTTTTTTTTATTCCAAGCACAATGCGAAATGGAATGATGTGTCGGAAAACCTCGTATAAGGCAATACTTGATGCTAACGTCGCAAACATAATGATGAGAAACTTTCCGGTGACGCCCATATTCCGTTGTACGACAAAGAAAGCGATGACCATCATGACCGACTGATGTAGAATATACACCGGAAATGCCGCCTGGCTCAAGTAGTCCATAACCTTCCCGCTGCGGTTAAGAGCTGTTTGTGCAAACGCAAGCATGAAAAGCAGTGAGCTCCAGCCATACATGTTGCGGAACAGGCCGTAGAGTATACTTTGCCAGGCAAGGTCATCTTTTCCGTATGAGCTGCTACTGAAAAAAGAAACAGCGGAACCGATACGGCGACAAGGATCAGCGACAGCCATTTGATTTTATCGATCACCTTCCATGCATTTTCATTCGATGCAATAAAGAAACCGTTCATGTAGTACATAGCATAGAAGAAAGGATTCTTTCCGGAAATATCGGGCAACGCTTCACTGATAAGCAGCGGGATGAATAGAAGTACAAGAAACCATCCTTTTTCAAACAACCGCCCGAATGAGCCGATACCGTTTTCTCTCCTGTGCCTGAGAGTGGCGATACAAACCGGCAGTACCGCCATTGAAATAACAAACAGGAAGAGGATGAACCATAAGTGCGCCGGTGTGAACGTACCGCGATATCCGGAAAGGTCACTGAAAGATAGATGGGACACTGTGCGGTAAATTTCTCAACTATCTCTTAACTCAATTCTTTCCAGATGTATTGGCACGATCAGTATGATGCCCAGCACGCATACAAGCAACCGAAGGACGCGCTCGAGCGCAAACTCCTTTCTACTGCGCCTTCGTAACGCAAAGTAAGTCGAAATGCCAGCGATGAGAAACAAAAGCGGCATAAACCATGGCCATATGACATTCATTAAGGCTTCACCCGCGCTGCTCTTTGCGAGGTTCTCAATGTAGTTTACCTCTCTGGAATCAAATATACGTGCCGTGTGGAACGGAAACAGAAGAAGTATACCAAAGAGCCGTAACCAATCGATGTCTTTTCTACGCATGAGCTTCACCTTTATCTTTTGTCAGACAGTTGAGCGGTGTCTTGAGAATATGGATCATGGCTTTAATGTCGAATTGCTCTTTACACTATTCTACAAAAAATTACCGTATAGTGCAATCTGTAATCGTATATAATTAGCTGTTTTTCTCAAACACAAGAATCAATTCTTCCTATAACAGACAGTTTGTTCAGCGTAAATCCTTCTCTTATTCAATTATGCCCCTACCGCCTGCCTAAGTTTATCATCAATATCCCCCTCAAAGAAAGGATGTACCGGTTGTAGGTGATCTCCACGCTGGCATTCCCCAGCAGCTTAGAAATAACCTTCTCCACTCCTCTGGAGTATAGGTTGCTGGCAATGAATGCCGCAACGCGTGTAGACCGCGTTGCTCAACGCCTGCCACTTCACAAGCGCTTGCCATGGTAGTCAGCAGATGCCGGTAACCAATATGCTCCCCAATCTTGGTGGCGAACACGTAGGGACATCCAACCCCCTGTTTCATGTGTCAGATGGCCTCCATGGCCTTGCTGTTGAGGGGAACGGTCCTTATGCCAGATTCTGTTTTTTAGTCCGCTGGACGATATTCTTATCATCGGCCCTGACCATGATCTTGTTCACCTGCAGCGTCCGCTTTTCTTCATCAATATCGTTCCATTTCAGCGCTAGAGCCATACTTGCCCGAGTCAGGTCTCCAAAATATGAACAGCCCCCCATCCATATCGGAAGCGGAGCTTGTTGCCTTTTTGCTCGGTGAAGGCGGCCACCAGTTTTTGTACGCTAGCGAAGTTTCCCTGTACTATGGCGTGGACAATGGGTGCGCACTAGACATAAAATGTCCTTTGTTCTGTCACTCCGCCCTCAGGAAGCTTAGCATCATATACCCTGTCCTACCATTCACACAAACCCGCGCCCATTTACCCCAAAACCCAAGTACTGTAACCTGCGTACCATTTGGATACCTATCCAGAGACGTTGAGGATTTAGATGGCTTTGCGCGTAGGTGAAGCTTTTCATCATTTTCGGTTCGCACAACCATGGTACCACCATCTGCCTCAGGCGTTGCCTGATCCGAAGGGGAAACGGCATCATTAGGGGAGGACGCGGCTTGAGACACTTGGGCGGACAGGTATTGCTTCATCATATATCCAGTTCTGCCATTTACCCGTACATAGGCCCACGCCCCGGAAACCTTGATTACCGCTACCTGGGTGCCGTTTGCATGCCTATCCACTGTGGCAGCGGAGGAAGATGCTTTGGTGCGCAGGTTTAGTTTCCCATCGTTGCCCGTATTCACATATAGTGTGCTGCCCTTTAAAAGCGAATCAGGCGCAGGTGTCGGCGCAGCCATATCCACGGCCTCTGGCGCGGGGGTGGCGGAAGGCGCTGGCGTGGCTATTACAGCGGTAGATGCGTCCGGTGACAAATACCGTTTCATCATATATCCTGTTCTGTTGTTAACCTGTACGCGCACCCATGCGCCGGAAACGCTGAGCACCGTCACCTGGGTGCCGTTTGCATACCTATCCACCGTTGCGGCGGAGGAGGATGCTTTGGCGCGCAGGTTTAGTTTCCCATCGTTGCCGGTCTGTACATACAGCGTGGCACCAGCGGCAAAAGCATCGGGAACAGGCGTGACGGAAGGCTCGGGTGTAGCGGAAGGCGCCGGCGCATTGACCTCATCACCGCCTGCAGGCATAACTGCTGCGAGGTATTTCGTCATCATATACCCCGCCTTGCCCATGACACTGACCTGGGCCCATTCTCCGATGATGTTGAGCACGGTCACCTGGGTGTCGTTTTCATACAGACCTAGGGAAGAGCCCGAGGGGTACGGGGATTTGCGCAGGTGCAGCTTGCCGCTATTGCCCGTCCTGACCACCATTGTTTGCCCTGTGGCCCCGCCGGGAGCTGGGGTGGGCGATGGGCTAGGGGTGGGAAACCCTCCCGCCTCCATTACGGCCTTGTCAACGGCATCGGCGTCCGCGGTTGCGCCGGCCTCTAGAGTGGGCCAGATGCAGTGTTCGTAAAAGCTCAGCGAGCTTGACTTAACGTACCCCACAATGCCGTTGATGCTCACCCGCGTCCAGGTAGCGTTCTTTGAGAACAAGTAGAAAAAATCATATTTTTTGATCGTTGCAACCACAGGGCTGCCTATATCCGCACTTCTGTATACGTTCAGCTTTTGATCCTTGTCCAGCGGCTCATAGCCGGCGGTCAGGGAGCCGCCGCTGTTTTCATCGTAGACGATAACGAACATGGTTTGAGATTCCGACACGCTGTCGCATGAAACGGTGATCACCGCCGTTCCCGCGCTGTGCATGGTAACGGTTCCGTTTTGATCCACAGTGGCTACGCTTGGCCGGTTGCTTTTATAGCTGACGGGCAGCTTGACGCCGTCCCTTGTATAGATCATCTTCACGCTGTAACGCATGCCGACAGGAAAATAACCTCCGGTCTGCTGCACATGATTCTTGACGGCCGGGCTGTTTGCATCCGGATCTAGCTTTATGTCGATGGATTTATCGTGGGGAACGACAGTGATATGGATATTGCTTTTATAGATGGTATCGGCGGCGATATCATACTCCTGTATTTCCATCGTGGTGGTGCCAACCTTGTCGCCTGAGATGATTCCCACAGGAGACATCCATGCCACGCCGTTGGCCGAGCAGCGTTCAAACTTTGTAATCTCCGCCGTTGCCACCCGGTCCACCGCCGCGTAGCGGTAAACACCAACGGTGAAATACTGATCGGGGCGCTGAACCGTGGTGGACGCTTGCGCGCCATACACGAAACCGGTAGTCAGCAGCAGAAACAGAATCAGGAAGAGACGGTTCTTCGTCAACATCATGAACACCTCGCCGAAGCATGAAACAAACTTTTCACAATTGCTTAATAATATATCCTGGTTATTACCATTTGTCAATAACTGATTGCTTTTTTGCATAATGTATAACGGAAACAGAGCTTGTTTCCTTTTGCTCGATGAAAACAGCTATCAGAATCTCCTATTCATCTTTCTCGTAGGAGAATCACCTCGGTATACAAACCATTTTAGTTAATTACCAGTGGCCGTTTTTTGTTTTAGGATACCGAAGGCAAAAATGGTTAAGAATATATCCATTCTGCGGAGAGGAGCAAGGAACATGAAAAGCGATGTGTCAAACCGCCAAATCTTCTTCCTGCTCTACCTGACGCTGACTACCTACACCCTCATCAGCATACCTAAGGTATTGGCCGAACGCGCAGGCACAGGGGCATGGGTGCCTATATTGATCATGACTGCCGTTTTTTCGCTGCTTGTTGTGCTTGTTGTCCGCCTGGGCAACAAATTTCCGGGGAGGATGCTTTTTGACTACAGCCAGGAGATCGTTGGCAAGTTTTTCGGTTATGTCCTTTCCATTTTTTTTGCCTTATACTTTTTATTGATTTCCGTTTACCTCAATGTTCAGCTTACCAGTGTGCTAAAGTCGGAATTCTTTCCCAAAACGCCTGATTGGGCGATGCTTACTGCCGGTGTTGCGGTTTTCGGCTGTATGGCATACAAGGGGGTCAACAGCGTTGTCCGGTTTATTGAAATCATTGGGCCTGTATATTTGCTTACCGCCTTTGCCGTTTATTTCATTATGCTTCTGCAGGGCGACATAAGCAATATACTGCCATTGTTCCGGCCGTCTGAAGCGACGCGGTATCTTGCGGCAAGCAAGGATATCATTCTATCTTTTCTAGGCGTAGAAATTTTGACCATTGTTCCCTTCGCAAAACATAACGGAAAAAGAGCGGATGTTACCGCCTTTTTCACACTGCTCTTTATTGGATTTTCCTATGTGTTGGCCGTGGAAATCAGTTATATGATGCTGGGCATTCACAACATACAAATCTACAGCCATGCGCTGATAGAGGCCATCAAGGTGGTCAATATCCCTGTACTTGAAAGGGTCGAAATACTGTATCTGACCGTGGGCTTTTTTGGCCTGGTGGCAGGAGTATGCGTTGTCTATCTGGCTTTGGTGGAATATGCCGCAAGGCTGTTTTCAAAGGTGGACCGCAAACTTATTGTGCTGGTGCTTGGTGTTTTGATTATAACCCTGAGCAGAATCGGGCAAACTGCAAAGGACTCGGATAAATTCTTCGAGGCGGTGATACCAATCATCGGGATGATTGCCGCATTCCTCATTCCTGCCCTATTGATTATGATTGCGAGGGTGAGAGGCCTTGGTCAAAAAACGAAGTAAGCTCATATTGCTGCTAGTGGCCTTAATCCTGTTTGTCACCGGCTGCTGGGATGCCATTAACATCAATGACCAAAACTTTATCACGTTGGTGATTCTGGACAAACAGGGGGAGGAATTCTCTTTCATTATTGAAATTCCGAAAATAACACCGGCAGGGTCGAATGGAGGCACTTCAGGCCCCAAGGTCACATTTGTTAAGGGACGCGGCCCCAGCTTTGTGAAAGCGCGTGACAGTTTGGATGAAAAAGTGGATAAGCCGCTGTATCTGGGTACAACACGTACTTTGATCGTTACGGAAAGCGCGTCAAAAAACGACCTGCCAGAATATCTGTTCCGCTTGAGGGAGGATTTTACCTACCGCCAGAAAATTACGCTGGTAACAACCAGGGATGATCCTGCGGTTTTGACCGAAGCGGAAAATGAAAACGAAACGCCAAGCGGTTACTCGATAGATGACAATCTGATTTCTCTGACCAATAACGGCCTCACTTTTGCAAAAACCACCGCCAGCTATGTGGAAGACATCCTGAGCAAGCGCGGTTTTGCTGTCCACTGCATCTGCCTTGAGAACAAGCAGCTTACATTGGTGGGGTATTCCATTTTTCGTGAAGGCAAAAATATAGGGTTTATCCCTGTAGATGATGCCAGAGGACTTGTTTTCATGCTGGCCGAAAAGCCGGTGTTTTTCTACCGCGTTCCCTATGGAGAGGAACATGCTACGGTGAAAGTAGAACTGACCGGCAAAAAGATCATTCTTATTTATCAGGATGGCGCCATCCGTTTCAGTGTGCAGATGAAGTTCAGGGGAGATGTGCAGTATTACAGCCAGGTGGCATTGTTTCCGATGGATGAGCAAAAGATGAAGGAAATAAAGCAAAACTTGACGGAGGTGCTGCAGGAAGAAATAAAAAAGACCATCGATCAGTCGCAAAAAGAGTTTCAAAGTGATTATCTGATGTTTTGTGAAGCGTTCCGCTTGGCTTATCCCAATGTATATGACAAGCTGGATTTTGGCCAGGTATATCCAAACGTGCCAATAGAGGTATCTACTTCGCTGGATTTATCCATCAGCCCCAAGATGGATTATGATCCCTCCTGACAAGAGAAAGGGAATAGCAGCATGCGGGCATCCCGAATGGAATCCATCATCAAATCATTGGAAGCGGAGGGCTTCTCCCTTTCCCAAAGAGCCATCCCCTTTGAAGGGGGAGCGCTTCATATTTTGTATCTGAAAAACATTACGGACAGCATCGCTCTATCGGAATCTGTCATTAAGCCCCTTGTCCTGCATTTCAGGCGGCGAACCCCCGGCCTGCTGACGCTCAGCACACGGGAGGTAATGAATAATATCATTTATGCAGATGACTGTGAGCTGGAATCCGACGACGGAAAGATACGGGATACCATTCTAAGCGGTATGACTGTGATCCTTCTGTCCTGGGATGCGGAATATATTGTTGTCAATCTGAAAAAAGTGGAACACCGGGCTGTTTCAGAGCCCCAGATTATGTATACTCTGCGGGGGCCAAGGGACTGCTTTGTGGAAAACCTGCCTGCCAACCTGTCACTTATCTGCTACCGGGTAAAGGACTCCAAACTGCGCATCAAGGAGTTCAAGGTGGGAAAACGAACAAAAACAGACGTTGCGGTCATTTATATCGAAGATATTGCCAACGATAAGGTGGTCAACCTAATTAAGCAACGGATTGAAGCCATCGATATCGACGGCATTGGCGATTCGGGGGAACTGGAGACCTTTTTGCAAAGCAGTAAATGGAGTCTTTTCCCGCAGATGGGTATGGTGGAAAGGTCGGACAACGCCTATAATCAATTAATGGATGGCAAGGTGATCATCTTAGTGGAAGGAAGCGGCATCGGGCTTATCGCGCCTAAGCTGTTCGGAGAGTTTTTTTTCTCCTGTGACGACCGGTATGACAATATGTACTTCGGTGCTGCCATGCGGCTGATCCGCTACCTGTCCATGTTTATCGTGCTGACCGCCTCCAGCTATTTTGTGGCCCTCACAACATTCCACATCGACGTTCTCCCCAGCCAGTATGTGCTGGACCTGGCGGAAATGCAGGCCAAAGTGCCCTGGCCGCCCATTATCGGAGCGCTTTTGCTGGAATTCATTGTGGAACTCTTGCGGGAGGCGCTTTTGCGTGTGCCCAAGCAGATTGGTTCCGCCGTCGGTATCGTTAGCGCCATCGTCATCGGGCAGGCGGCCATCGCGGCTGGCATCTTCAGCCCGCTACTTTTGATCATCGTATCCTCTTCCCTGCTGGCATCCTTTGTAATGCCAGATTTCTCCCTGATTAATCCTTTTCGAATCCTGAAAATAGTGGCGCTTCTTTGTACAAGCGTATTGGGTTTCTACGGCCTAATTTTGTTCCTGTGCCTGCTGCTGGTACATCTGGCTTCCATGGAAAGCTTCGGCGTGCCGTATCTGGCGCCGTATGCGCCCTTCAACTTGTATGATTTCCTACGAAGCTTGATGTTTAACCTCTCCATATCTCCATACCGGCATAAATACCTGAGGAATAAAGACAAAACAAGGACTAAAATGTAAGACTATCCGTGAGTTTTCAGCCATCAAACACCTAGGCGTTAGTGTCATGAAGTACTTGAGTATTAAATGACCTGCTCCCGAAAAAAGTAGTCCACTCCGAATGAGAGAAATGATAGAATAAAGGGAAAGAACGGAGTGGAGAAGGATGAAGAAGAACCGATACACAGAGGAGCAGATTGCATTTGCCCTAAA
>JAEZLW010000142.1 GCA_023415145.1 Bacillota bacterium
ATTTCAGTGATTGTACCGCTTCCCGTTCCATCTTACCGATCTCCGCGGGTCTTTGGCAATCCGGAACGGTCATTGGTGCATTGAGGTTTTTCGGGATATTGATAAAGTTTTCTTGAGAGGGGTGCGGGGAGGGCTTCTTTTGAAAAAGAAGCCCTCCCCGCATCATATTGTTCTTCTCGTCTCCCTACATCACCTTGCGGGCGGCGTCCATGCCGGCTTCCATGGCTTTGCGGTTGAGGGGCAAAAGGTCGGCCTTCTTTTCGCCAAAGACGTCTTTCAGGGCATCCATGGCGCTGTCCAGGCTGATGGCGTTTGTGGCGGCAATGATGGCGCCCAGCATGACCATGTTGGCTACGCGGCTGTTGCCCAAGGATTCCGCGATGTCATTGCAGGGGATGGGCAGGATTTTTGTATCCTTGCGCTGGGGCGCGGCGTCGATCAGGGAGGTGTTGTACAAAAGCATGCCGCCGGTTTCCATGGCAGGCTCAAACTTTTTCAGGGAGGGAAGGTTCATGATGACGGCTACAGGCGGCTCCGTTACAAGGGGGCTGCCGATGGGCTCGTCACTGATGACCACGGCGCAATTGGCTTCGCCGCCCCGCATCTCCGGACCGTAGCTGGGCATCCAGCTTACGTTTTTACCTTCATGCATGGCCGCCTTGGCCATGAGCTGGCCGATGAGCAAAATGCCCTGACCGCCGAATCCCGCTATCAGGAATTGGGCCTCCATGTCAGCCCACCTCCTTTTTTACGCCCAGGGGGTACCTGGGAATCATGCTGCTCTCCAGCCACTTCAAGGCTTCCTTGGGTGTCATGCCCCAGTTGGTGGGGCAGGTGGAGAGGACTTCCACCATGGTAAAGCCCTTGCCCTGGGCTTGCATCTCGAACGCCTTTTTAATGGCCTTCTTGGCCTCCAGAATGTGCTTGACATCATGGGTGGATACCCGGGCAATGTAAGCAGGGCCGTCCAGGGTGGCCAGCATTTCGCTGACGCGGATGGGATAACCGCAATGGTCCACATCACGACCATAGGGAGAGGTGGTGGTCACCTGCCCCGGCAGGGTGGTGGGGGCCATCTGGCCGCCGGTCATGCCATAAATGGCGTTGTTCACAAAGATCACGGTGATCTTTTCGCCTCTTGTGGCGGCGTGGACGATTTCCGCCGCGCCGATGGAGGCCAGGTCCCCGTCGCCCTGATAAGTAAACACCATGTGATTGGGATGCACCCGCTTGATGCCGGTGGCTACCGCCGGGGCACGGCCATGAGCAGCTTGCATCATATCACAATTGAAGTAATCGTAAGCAAACACCGCGCAGCCCACCGGTGCCACACCGATGGCCTTGTCCTGCATCCCAAGCTCTTCTATGGCTTCCCCCACCAGCCGGTGGATGATGCCATGGGTGCAGCCGGGGCAGTAATGCATGGGCTTGTCGGTGAGCATTTTTGTTTTTTCAAAGACGACCGCCATTTACTTTCCCTCCCCGCTGATGGCTTGAAGCTGATCCAATATCTCCCTGACAGTGGGCACCATGCCGCCGGTGCGCCCGAAAAAGTGCACGGGCTTTGCGCCGTTGACTGCAAGGCGTACGTCCTCCACCATCTGACCCAGGCTCATTTCCACTGTAAGGAAGGCCTTGGCATGCCTGGCAGCCTCCGCGATGGTCTTTTCAGGGAAGGGCCACAGGGTGATGGGCCGAATCAGCCCCACCTTCATGCCCGATGCCCTTAATTTACGCATGGCGCTTCTTGCGACGCGAGCGGTGGTACCGTAGGCTACCAGGATGTAATCGGCGTCCTCGATTAGTTCGGTCTGTACCCGAACCTCGTTTTGCGTCATTTGGTCGTACTTCTTTTGAAGCTTCAAGTTATGCTTTTCCAGCATGGTTGGATCGATGAATAGGCTGTTGATAATCGCACGATCATTGCCGGATCCCGCAGCCCAGGTTTTTTCGGGCAAATCGGAAGCGGTGGTGTAATCGGGCATCTGCACCGGCTCCATCATCTGGCCGATGAGGCCGTCGCCCATCACCAAAACGGGGTTGCGGTAACGGTCGGCGATGTCAAAGGCAAGCTGGGTCAGTTCGACTGCTTCCTGTACGGAGGAGGGGGCCAGCACCACCATACGGTAATCGCCATGGCCGCCGCCCCGGGTGCTTTGAAAATAGTCACTCTGGGCAGGCTGAATAGACCCAAGACCAGGTCCGCCCCGCACCATGTTCACGATCACGCAGGGAAGCTCTGCGCCCGCGATGTAGCTGATGCCTTCCTGCTTCAAGCTGATCCCCGGGCTGGAGGAGGAGGTCATCACCCGCGCGCCGGCCCCGGCCGCGCCGTAGACCATGTTGATGGCCGCCACTTCGCTTTCAGCCTGCAAATAGCAGCCGCCCTCCTTGGGCATGCGCTGGGACATGTATTCGGGGATCTGGTTCTGCGGCGTTATGGGATAACCGAAAAAGAACCGGCAGCCCGCCTGAATGGCGGCTTCGGCAATGGCCTCATTGCCTTTCATCAGCATTTTTTCCTGAGCCAAAGATACCGCCTCCTATTTCTCTACCGTGATTACAACATCTGGGCACATTCGGGCGCAAAAGGCACAGCCTATGCATTGCTCCTGATCTATGCATTCCGCCGGGTGATATCCGCGGCTGTTGACTTCCTTATTAGATAGAACAATTATCTTGCGCGGGCATACGTCCACGCACAGGCCGCAGCCCTTGCACTTTTCGGCCTGAAAAGTTACTTTGGCCATTTATGCTTGCCTCCTTTTAAACGGACCCATTTGGTTCGTGTTCTTACATTATACATTATGAAGTGGTCTTGTCAATCAACAACGCTCTGAGGAGGACGCGCAGCCCCTTGATTAGGGCAGTTATGGAATCATATGAAGCGTATGGCAGTTATGCCATCATAGGTATGCAATTCCCCGAACAAAAGAATCGAATAGTCAAAAAAGCGTATTAAACCATGCATTATTCCGAACAATACAAGGCATCAATACTGGAATGTACGTGGAAAAATTTGAACCAAAAAAAAGTGATTTTTATCGCGAAAAATGTGTTGACAAGGTGTATGCGCTGTGTTAGACTAACGGACGTCGCCTCAAGCGGCACCGGACCTTGAAAACGATACAGAGTTTACAAAACTCAAAGAAGAAGAAAAGAAATCGACAGTCGATTCTAAGAATGAGTTTTCACTTTGTCGAGGGAAACCGAGATAAAGAGGAATAGGATTAAACACAAGAGTTTGATCCTGGCTCAGGACGAACGCTGGCGGCGTGCCTAAC
>JAEZLW010000165.1 GCA_023415145.1 Bacillota bacterium
GGGCGGGCTTCATCCGGGGCGCGTTCCAAGGCTTTATGACACGGCACACCGCATCTGCGAAATGGCTTTAGAGCGGGGCATTGCACTTGCCTGGGAAAACGTGTCCTGGTGCGCACTCAAGCGCCCGGAGGACGCGGCGGTTTTGATGGAGGCCTGCCCAGAACTATACTTCGTGCTGGATATCAAGCAGGCGCTTCGGGCAGCAGCGGATCCTTTCGCTTTCCTGCCGGTGATGGGAAGCCGCCTCATCCACGTGCACGTGCTGGATTATGACCAAAACGGCCGGCTGTGCCTGCCGGGGCAGGGAATATTTGATTTTGTGCGTCTGCGCCGGGAGCTTGACGCCATGCATTATCGGGGTGATGTGATCCTGGAGCCGTATGCCGCTCATACGGAAGACGAGCAGGCGCTTCATTCAAGCATTCGTTACCTGCGAAGGGTATTTGCTGATTCGGCTGAATAAGTGGTAACCCAGTATCTTTACAGGGCAGTCTGAACACTTACCGTTTCAGGCTGTTTTATATTGCAAAAATATTACAAAGGTGTATAATAAGGGAAACATTTATGGTGTTAAAGCGTTAATTGCTTTGGTGAGAAGCTATACAAAAGCTCTGCATTGGGCAAGGAGAAACACAAATGAGAAGAAAATCCGTTCTTTTGCTGCTTATCATGGTCCTTACCGCAGCGAATCCCGCTTGCCCGGCACAAGCGCAAAACGCAGCCATAGCCTCGGATTTTCAGTACGCCCTGGACGGCGGCGGCAAGGCTACCATTGTGAACTATACAGGCTCAGAGACAGGCACCCTGATCATCCCGGAACAGTTGGACGGCCACCCTGTCACCGCCATCGGCCAGGCGGCGTTCCTTGGAAACAGTTTTTCAACCATTGTGATCCCCGCCGGCTTGACATCCATCACGCCTGGCGTATTTGGCAACTGCAAAAACCTTGTTTCGATAGATGTTGAGGCGGGAAATGCCGTGTATGAACAGGCGGACGGCGTATTGTACGACAAAATGCAAAAAGCGCTGCACACCTATCCCATCGCAAGGGACGCATCGGAGTATCAAATCCTCCAAGGGACCACCATCATCGGCAACGGAGCGTTTTTTCATTGTGATCGATTAATGTCCGTTGTCCTTCCGGACAGCGTTGCATCCATTGGCGAAAGCGCCTTTTACGGCTGCGAAAGCCTTCAGTCCATCAGTATTCCAAGCGGCGTGACTGCTATCGGGAACGGCGCGTTTTCCCTATGCGCTTCGCTGCGCGATATCATCATACCCGGCAGCGTGAAGAGCATCGGCGCCAGCGCATTTGACGGCTGCTTAAGCCTTGACTCGCTGACGGTGGCCGAGGACAATCCTGTTTTTGAAGTGACCGGCGGCGTACTGTTTGACAAAACACAAAAGCTTTTGCATACATACCCCCAGTCACTGCCAAGCGAAAGCTATCAGGTGCCCGAGGGGACGCTGCACATCGGCAGCCTCGCGTTTGCATCCTGCCCGAATTTGATATCCGTCACCATCCCGGACAGCGTATCTGACATTGGTGAATCCGCGTTCTATGGCTGTGCGAAGCTGGAATCCGTTTCGCTGCCCAGGGGGATCACCAGGCTGGAAGCCAGCGTGTTCGCCGCATGTTTGGAACTGAAAAGCATTACGATTCCCGATGGCGTTAGAAGCATCGGCTCTCAGGCGTTTTACAATTGCGCCGAACTCAAACAGGTGAATATCCCTTACGGCGTGACTGCAATAGAGCCTTACGCATTTGCCTGGTGCGGCAACTTGCGCGAAATCACCATACCCGGCAGCATACTTGTCATTGGCGACCATGCGTTCATGGCCTGCGACTTTATGTCATCCCTGATTATCTCGTCCGGCGTTCAGGAAATCGGTACCTACACCTTTGGCGAATGTTATGCGCTAATGTCGGTCTCGCTGCCTGCCAGTGTAGTATCCATCGGTGAAAACGCTTTTTACGATTGCTACAAGATGACGGCTTTGGTTGCGGAAAACAGCTATGCTCATGAATACTGCTACAAAAACAAGCTTTCCTTTGCCTTCAGCGCACCGTAAACATGGTTCTCCTGGAGGAGGCGCGGGGGCCCTCCTTATACATAAGGAGGGCCCCCGCTTATTCGCCGCAGCGCTCCCCTACCTCGACAGCGTTTCGTGGGTCTTTTGAAGCTGGTCGCGGATTTGAAGGTGCTGGGGGCACTTGCCCTCGCACTCACCGCAATCCAGGCAGGCTGAGGCGTTTTCGTACTTCCTCCAGGCCACCTTGCCAATCTGGGCATACTCGTTCCTGGCGTAATCGGTGATCTTGTACACCCGATGGTAGTTCATTATTTTAAAGATTTCGGGGATGTTAATGCCGGCAGGGCAGGGCATGCAATAGTTGCAGCCGGTGCAGTATAATTCTGCCAGCCGCTTGTTTTCGGCCATCATGGTCTCGATCCTATGCAATTCTTCCTCCGTAAGCTGCCTGATATTGCCGGCCAGGCGACAGTTTTCCTCCACCATGTCGATGTTCCCCATGCCGGACAGTGCGATGTGCACGTTGGGGTTGTTGAACACAAAGCGCATCGCCACCTCGGCGGAGGATTCCACCTTTCCGGGGAGAAGGCTGCGGATGACATCCGACGGCGCGCCCAGCCGCCCGCCGCCCACCGGACCCATGACTACCACGCCCAGGCCCTGTTCGTGTGCCAGCGCCATGCCCTCCTCGTTGGACCTGTCCAGAAGGTTGTACTGGCAGAGCACGGAAGAAAAAATGCCTTCCCCGCGCTTTAGGATTTTCACGAGATTTTGCGGATCATCGTGAAAGGAGAAGGAGATATGCCGGATCAAGCCCTGTTCCTTCAAGCTTAATGCCCTGGTCAAAGGCCCGTCCTTCACATCGATTTTGGTGTCCCAGGTTTCAAGATCAATGCCCCAGAAATGGTAAAAATCGATATAGCCGGTATCCAGCTTGGCAAGAGATGTTTCCAGGCGTTTTTGAAAATCGTCGCCGGAGTCATTTTCGATGGGGTTCTTGGTGGACAGGTATACCTTGTCGCGGCGGCCTTTCAGCGCCTTGCCCACGATGATCTCGCTTTGCTTGTCGCAGTAGTAGGGTGCGGTGTCAAAATAGTTGACGCCAAGTTCCATAGCGCGGTGCAGCATTTCAATGCTCTTTTCGGTATTGAACACCTTCACGCCATCCTTTTCGTCATAGGGCAGGCGCATGCAGCCAAAGCCCAGGCGGGATACTTCAATTCCTGTTTTTCCAAAAGGTACGTATTGCATGGCAAGGACTCCTTTCTATTGTAAAACACATTGTCATCACGCGATATCAAACACCGACCGTACGGTCATTCCCTCCGTGCTTCCCTCGATGATTTTCAAACGCCTTTCCCCCGCGTCCATGTCAAACCAGTTGTCCGAAAGCTTTAAAAGCCCGTCGGCGGAGTCGATGAACACGCTCTTGGCGTACGCCTTCGCAGTGACGATGACTTCGCTGCCTTCCACCCTTACTGCGAGCTTCGGGTCTTCGAACCGAAAGTGCTTGGGCCGCGTCAACAGAGCCGTACCGCGGGACACCGTTTCTCCATTTTGAAGCAGCGAATAGGATACATACTGCCTGTGCCTGTCCATGTCCTTGAATTCCATCTCGTCAAGCCACAGGCTGGAAAGCGGGGCCACCGCCACCTGCTGTTCACCCTGCCTGATGATCATGGCTCTGCTATCCCTAAGCGACCATATCACGGTGCAGTTTTGCTCCTGCATGGTCTCGTTGGCCACACAAAGCCGAACGGTGTTTTTCACCGGCGCTTTGAGCTGTTCGTTGACGGTAACAAATCCCGTCAGCTCCCCCTCCTCCTTGCAGGAGATCATAAGCGGCGCAAAGAAGCGCCTGGCGGCATAATGCAGCGCCTTCCAGCGGAAATTGTAATCAATGGACGACCAGGAGATCACCGGCCAGCAGTCGTTCAACTGCCAGTAGATAGCGCCCATGCAGCGGTCACGGTGACGCCGCCAGTGCTCCACACCGTAGCGGATGGCATCGGCCTGCAAAAGCTGGGAGGCGTAGATCAGGCTGTTAAAATCCTTGGGATACAGGTACGTTTGCGACAGGTACATGAGGATGATGGCATTGGCGTTGCCGTTGCGCTGGTGCTTTTCCATCACACGGGAAAAGGCGTTGCGCTCAGAAGGCAGTGTCACAGCCTCCAGCGTCTTGGCGTGCGGGTACGCCTGGAAGCCAAATTCTGAAGCGTAGCGGAAGTAAAAATCCCGGTAAGCTGTGAAGGGCTTCAAGCCGTGCCACACATCCCAGTAGTGGACGTCGCCCCGGTTTTCGGCATTGGGTTCGTCAAACCCGCCGCCGGAGGAAGGGGATGCCGGCCAGTAGAAGGTATCTGGGTCCAGCTTCCTTACGATGCGCGGGATGATGTGTTCATACATCCGCAAATATTCGTAGCGCTGGGTGGGCGTTTTTACCCAGTGGTCCATGGCGGCGAACATTTCCATCTCATTGTTGCCACACCAAAGCCCCAACGAAGCATGATGGCGAAGGCGGATGATGTTGTCACGAAATTCCGCGCGGATGTTTTCTTCAAACGCTTCGGTGAGCTTGTACGCTCCGCAGGCGAACATAAAGTCCTGCCATACGATCAGCCCCAGCTCGTCGCAGACATCGTAGAAGGCATCGGATGGGTAATGACCGCCGCCCCACACCCTGATGGTGTTGAAGTTGGCCTCAATGGCATTTTGCAAAAGCCTGCGGGTGCGCGCAGGCGTCACGCGGCCAAGCAGGTTGTCCTCCGGTATATAGTCAGCGCCCATGGCAAAAATTTGAACACCGTTCACCTCATGGCAGAAGCTTTCGCCCCATGCATCCTTTTCCCGGCGGATGGTCATGGTACGAAGGCCGATTCTCCGCTGCCACACATCCAGTTCGCTCCCTGAATCACAAAGCAGCGTGACCCGAACGGTATACAACGGATGATCGCCATAGCCGTTTGGCCACCAAAGCATGGGGTCCGCGATACGGATATTCCCTTCCCCATCCATCTTGTAGGTTTTCCCGCCGGGGGCCACCGCCTCCGCCATGATGTGAAGGGTGCGGTCATCCGCCTTTTCGATCTCAGGTGCAATGGCAAGCGTCACCATGCCGTTTTCGTGGCGCTGGCGGACATGAACGGACAAAAGCCGCCCGCCCGATATGCCCAACAGGGAAATATCCCGCCATATGCCGCAATCGGGAAGCCGGGGGCCCCAATCCCAGCCAAACATGCAGTGGGCTTTGCGCATGTGCACAAAGCCGCGCGTGCAATCATCCGCCCCGGTATACTCCGGGTTTTCTTCAAACTTTTCCTGTATGTAGCGGGTGGGTGAGTGAAAAAGCACGCGGATGCTGTTCTCGCCCTCGGTCAGCAGCGGTTTTACATCCGCCTCATAGGTGCGGTGCATGTTGTCGGCATAAAGTACATTGACGCCGTTTATCAACACATCCGCCAGGGTATCCAGGCCTTCCATGCGCAAAACCACCCGCCGGCAGGATAGCAGTAAAGCGGATACCGTAAATGTTCTTTCGTACAGAAATTCGTTGTCCATCAGGGCCAGCGCCATGTCTTCATTATCACGGTAGAAGGGGTCCTCCAGCCGGTCAGCATGAAGCATGTCCTGATACACGGAGCCGGGCACCTGCGCCTTCATCCAGTCGTTTTCCCCTGAAATACACATCCGCCATTGTCCGTTAAGCGATACTGTTTGCATACACTTGCATTCTCCCATTAACAATTGATAAAAGCAGTTGCTTTATTTCCCAAGTATCTCCCTGGCACGCTCTATAGTGGTACCGGGAAGCATGGACGGGCTGTATAAAATACTGAGCATCTCATAATCGATGGCAGTAAGGTCCGTTACCGTTTTGCCATGTTGGCAGATGATGCTCCTTTTGGTGCAGGTGATGTCGTTGAGAAGTCCCAGCATATTCACAATCTCTTCCCGGATCACAGCGCTGCGGCTTTTTTGTGAAGAGATGGTGCTGGAAATGGCGATTTGCGCGCCGGTCACTTCGTAATTGTCATAATTGACCCATACGAAGCCTACATTCCCCTTTTGATAGCCAGAAACAGCCTCCTCCATCTTGTCATAGGGCACAAAGGAAATGGTCACATTGGCCCCTAACGGCTTGGCGGTAAGCATCATCTGCGGCAGATCCGGCACATTTTCCGACAGATCAAAGATCAATGCCGCCACAGTGCCCACATCGGCCCTAGTATATTCCCCCTTTACATGAATCACTATAGGCTGCATCCAGCGGATGGTGGCTGCCCTTGCGGTATCCCCATATTCTCCCTGAAAGGCAGCTTCATAAAAGCCCTGCACCGCTAGGCTGGAAGCGGCGGAGGAAACAGCCGGATTAAGTACGGCCAGGCATATCAGCACAATACAAAAACATCGGCCGGCCCGGCCCATACGCACCATCTCCTTTTACATCTTAGGTATATTTCGCCGGGAACTGGTATTCTCCTTTCTCCTCCGTTCTTTTTATTACGAAGCGGGAATAGGGTTTAGGAGAAAGGAGGGAAGGACGTGGGCAGAAACAATATACCCCTGCGCCTGGCGGTGCTTTTATTATGCGTGGTGGTGATCTGGTACATGCTTGGCGCGCCCAGGACGCAGGAGGAATGGCAGGCTGCCCCCCTGCAGTTTGAAACGGCATGGAACCAGCTCCCCGCAAGGGCCGGACGCATCTTCGCCCAATGGGCTTTATACAGTGCGAAGGAACAGGTACAGGAACCTGAAAACAACACCACAAACTGGAAAAAGCTGCTGGACAGCGATACGGACTGGCCGATTCAGGTATTTGATGTTGCGCGAAACAAGCTGGTCACCATCCCACTGGAGCAGTACGTTGCCGGCGTGGTGGCGGGTGAGATGCCCGCCAGCTACCACCTGGAAGCGTTAAAGGCGCAGGCTGCGGCGGCGAGGACAAGGGCAGTGAGCCAGGCTGCCGCCTTCAGCGGCAAAGGCTGCACAAATCATCCCGATGCGGATATCTGCACCGACAGTACCCATTGCCAGGCTTTCCTTTCGGAATCCGAGCGTTCCGAAAAGTGGGGTGCATCCGCTAATGCGTATGAAGTCCGCATTGACCGAGCAGTAATGGAAACGAAGGGCACCATAATCACCTATGGCGGTGAGCCTATCACTGTCTTGTACCACGCGGTCAGCGGCGGCCGCACGGAGGATGTTCAAGCGGTTTTTTCTCAGCCGCTGCCATACCTTGTAAGCGTGGAAAGCCGGGGTGAGGAGAGCAATGGCAAATATCAAACGGTACAGTCCTTTACCCATCAGGAAGCCGCTCAACTGCTCAACAAAGCTTTCCCCGGCGCAAACATATCCCCGGATACAGTGGCGCTGCAGGTAGCCATCACAGAACGGACAGCCACAGGCCGGGCCGCCAAGGTGCAGGTTGGTGACCGGGAGGTTTCCGCCAGGGATTTTCGCACCGCGCTGTCACTTTTCAGCACGCTCTTTACCATCAGCGCCACAGAAAGCTCCATCACCTTCACCCAAAAGGGATACGGCCACGGCGTGGGTATGAGCCAGGCGGGGGCCAATGCCATGGCCGCGGCCGGCTTCACCTGGCAGAACATATTAAAGCATTACTATACAGGTATCCAAATCGCCGCACTGCCAGAAAAATAGTTTCTCGCTAAAGTGCTTTTGTCGAATATTCGTGCCTCCTGCATACATGTTTCCAGCCTTTGCGGGACAAAATATCCCAGGAGGTGGACATATATGAAGCGGGCAGCCGATTTGTGGATTTCTTTCAGGCAGCACTTGAAAAAAGGAATGCAGGCCTACTCCGCGTTTATGGAGAAACAGGGCTTTTATCTGGTACTCACCATCTGCGTGCTGGTGATCGTTGGCACCGCCGTGTGGACAAGGGCCACCCGCACCCCGGAGCCTCCTCCCACCCAGGAAAATGGCCAGGAAGCCAACGTGCCCTATGAAGGCGTTCAGCGTCTATCGGATGTTTCCGTGCCTCCTTCCCCTATCCGTTCTTTGCCAACACCCACTCCCGCTCAGCCGTTTTTGCGGCCCGTGCCGGGAGCTGTTGCAAGAGCGTTTGACGCAAGCCGGCCCGTATTTTTTGAATCCGCCGGCCTCTGGCAGCTTCACAGCGCTTGTGATTATCAGGCCAAGACGGGCGATGTGGTAAAATCCATGGGCGACGGGACCGTGGTCGGCATCCAGGACAGCGGCCTGCTGGGCAAATCTGTTTCCATCCAGCATTCAGGCGGCATTGTGGCCCTGTATGGGGGCCTTTCCATGAACAGCTATTTAAAGCTGGGCGACCCTGTCAAGCGTGACCAGGCCATTGGCCATGTTGGCAACTCCACCTTGTATGAAACCGACAGCGGCCCCCATCTGCACTTATTTGTGACCAGGGATGGCCACCCCATCGACCCGGAAACACTATTTACAAGTAACATAGAGTGAGCCTGTTGCATATCATAGAATCGTATGATATGATTTTAATACATCTTAATACATCTTATTTTGGAGGCGATGCTTCTATGTGCGGAATCGTAGGCTATATCGGAAAAAAAGACGCTGTACCGATATTGATGGAGGGCTTGTCCCGCCTGGAGTACCGGGGGTATGACAGCGCAGGCATCGCCGTTCTGGAGGAAGGACGCGTAGCGGTGCGCAAGGCCAAGGGCCGCTTGAGCCATCTGGATGAGCTGCTGGAGGAAAAGCCCGTATCCGGCCTTTCAGGCATTGGCCATACCAGATGGGCCACCCACGGTGAACCTAGCGATTTGAATGCGCACCCCCACACGGATGTCAAGGGCCGGATTGCCGTGGTGCACAACGGCATCATCGAAAATCATGAGTCGCTGCGCCGGTATCTGATCAGCGCAGGCTGCCGCTTTGTATCCCAAACGGATACAGAGGTGGTGGCGCATCTGATCAACCACCTGTACGAGGACGACATGCTCAAGGCCATCAGCCAGGCCATCGGCATGCTGGAGGGCAGCTTTGCCCTTGGCATCCTGTCATTGGATGAGCCGGACGCGCTGTTCTGTGTCCGCAAGGACAGCCCGCTGGTCATTGGCGCGGGGCACGGTGAGCAGTTCATTGCCTCTGACATTCCGGCCATATTGAATTATACCCGGGACGTGATCCTCCTGGAGGACAAGGAAATTGCGCTGCTGCGCAAAGATGGCATCTCCCTGTACGACCCCTATGGCCGCAGCAAGGAATACGCCATCTTTCACGTGGATTGGGATGTATCCGCTGCCGAAAAAGGCGGGTATGCCCATTTCATGCTCAAGGAAATCAGCGAGGAGCCGGATTCCCTGCAAAAAACGCTCAGCGCCCATGTGGACACGGCGAAAAAGCAGATCCGGGAGCATAGCCTCTCCTTAAGCGATGAGGATGCCAAAAAACTACAAAGGCTGACCATCGTGGCCTGCGGTACGGCCTATCACGCTTCCGTGATGGGCAAGTATATGATCGAGCGGCTGGCCAGGCTGCCGGTGGATGTGGACATCGCCTCGGAATTCCGCTACCGTGACCCAATCATCACGCCGGGAGAGGCGTTTTTGGCCGTATCCCAAAGCGGTGAGACAGCGGATACCCTGGCGGCACTTCGGGAAGCCCGCAAACGTGGTGCCAAGGTGCTGGCCCTGACCAATGTGGTAGGCTCCTCCATTGCCAGAGAGGCCGGGGAAGGTGCGGTGCTGTACACCTGGGCCGGACCGGAAATTGCCGTAGCCAGTACGAAAGCGTATATCACCCAGGTGGAAATGCTGGCCTTGCTGGCCATAGACCTGGCTTTCAAGCGGGGCACCATATCCGCTGGGGAATACGAAGCATTGCTTGCGGACCTTTCATCCCTGCCTGCCCTGGCCGCACAAATGCTTTTGAAAAAAGAATCGATGCAGCGCTTTGCCGACCGCAACAAGGATCAAAAGCACGTATTTTTCATGGGCCGCGGCCTGGATTACGCCCTGGCCATGGAAGCATCGCTGAAGCTGAAGGAAGTATCCTATATTTTCAGCGAGGCCTATGCCGCCGGCGAGCTGAAGCACGGCACCATTGCTTTGATTGAACCGGGCACGCTGGTGGTGGTGATTTTAACCCAGCAAAGCCTGGCGGAAAAAACGCTGTCCAACGTGCGGGAGGTAAAGGCCCGGGGAGCCAAAGTCCTTTTGGTCACCTCCGAAGCGCTGGCGGAGCGTGCCGCCATCGAGGCCGACGAAGTCTGGCTGGTGCCTGATACCAAGGACCTGTTCCAGCCCCTGCTCGCCATTATCCCCCTGCAACTGCTGGCCTATTATATGGCCGTGGAACGGGGCTGCGATGTGGATAAGCCAAGAAACCTGGCCAAGAGCGTGACAGTAGAATAGCCTGTTGATGCAAAGGGCACGCCGGGTTGATGTCCGGCGTGCCTCTTCTATACCGTATTCCCTATCACATCATTTCAGCCAACCTGGATGGATGGTATAATCCATCTCATTCGATTGGGCAAATGTATGCCCAGCGCTGTGCTGCATAACTTCCAGTATCAGTTGTTCGCATCCCCAAAACGCATCCTTTTCAATCCGCGTCACGCTGTCGGGCACAAATACGCCCATCAGCTCAGAGCACCATTGAAAAGCCCTTTTGCCGATGCTTTGAAGCCCCTCGGGCAGGTATACTTCATCAAGACTGTAGCAGCTTCGAAAGGCACCCTCCCCAATCTCCTTCACGCTGTCCGGTATCGTAACGTTCGTTAAAGAAAAACAATCCGCAAACGTGTTCTTGGCGATTTTCGTGATCCCACTGGGTAAGGAAATTTCTTTGAGACCTGTGCATTGATAAAACGCAAATTCGTCAAGCAACAAAACACTGCCGGGGACGGTTATATCCACAAGAGCAAAGCAAGAAGAAAACGCGCCTTCTCCAACAGCAAGCGTACCGGCGGGGATTTCATAAGCCGTGTCCATCCTGCCGGCAGGATAGGCTTCCAGACGATTGGAATCCGTACAAAACAGCACGCCGTCCTCATCGTGATAGGCACTGTTTCCTTCCATCACTTCCACTTCTTTCAGTTTTTCGCAAACAGCAAACGCGGCGTGGCCTATGCTTTTTATTCCGGCAGAAATCACAACCTTTTGTAGATAAACACTTCCAATAAACGCTTCATCCGAAATGTACTCCACAGACTCGGGAACGGAGAATTGCGCATCATTCCTGTTCCCAGGATAGGCGTGCAGGCGTTTCCCGTTTTCCGTAAACAATACGCCATCCACCGCCGTATAGGAGGAGTTCTCCGTTGCTACAGAAATTGCTTTCATATTCCGGCACATGGAAAAAGCCTTTGCACCGATATCGCTGACATTGGCTGGAATCACAATCTCCATCAAGCCTTCGCAAAAGCAGAATGCCTCTTCGCCGATGCGAACCAGGCTTTGCGGCAGGGCGGCTTCTGTCAGGCTTTCGCAGTAGAGAAAAGCGCGGTCGCCGATTTCCATAAGCCCTTCAGGCAATTCGACCTTTTTCAAACCATAACAGCCATAAAACGCATCCTCACCAATGGATAGGGTCCCTTTGCGGACAGAATACCTTTCACTCCACCTGCCTCCGGGATAGGAATGCAGCATTTTTTTTGTTTTGTCATACAGCACACCGCCAACGGATTCGTACACCGGATTGCCTGGCAGAACAAAAATGCTTTCCACCCTGCTCAGATTCAGCGCTTTGCTTTCAATAGAGACAATGGTTTTGGGAACAAAGATGCTTCCCGCCCAAAAGTAATCTCCGAATGACTCCTCTCCAATTGCGGTGACGGTATACCCGTCCAGCAGGCTTGGCAAATACAGCTCAAGTGTTCTGTCAAGGCTGTCATCGCTGTTTTGATCTTCGGTATAGCCCACGATTTTCGCCGTTCCATCCTCCTGCACAACGTATTGAAAGCCGCCGTTTTCCCGAACACTGCTTTCTTCCGCCTGTGTCCTGCAAGCAGGCACAGCGCAAAGGAGAACCGTGCACGTGATCAGCGCCATCAGCCTACTCATACAATCCCCCCAGCATCATTTTCTTTACGGCATTCTTTGGATCACTTGATGCGCATCACAAAGGGAATCCCGTTTTCCACCGCATACGAATGGGCATCGCTTCCCTCTTTCACGTTCATGCTCAGCCGGAAGCAATCCAAAAATACGCCGTGCCTGATATCCAGTTCGCCATCAGGCAAATGGGCGGAAGCCAGGCCATAGCAGCGTGCGAACGCTTCCTCCCCGATGGTTTCTACGCTTGGGGGAACGGTGACTTCCTGCATGGTGAAGCAATCGGAAAACGCCAGTGGGCCGATGGCCTTGATCCCGCCGGGGATCCTGACCACGGCGCTTACCTTCTTCTGAACAAAGGTGTGCAGAAGCTTCGTTTCCTTTTCTACCAAGATGCCGTTGAAGACCACATAGGTGGGGTTATCCGAGTCCACCCATATCTCTTCCAGGTTTGAGCACCTCAAAAACGCACCCGGGCCGATTAGGGATACACCCTTTGGAACATCCATCCACAAAAGCCCTGTGCAGCCTGCGAAAGCTTTGCCGCCGATCAAATGCATACTGTCCGGCAATCGTATGTTTGCAATCTTCTTGCAGCCGTAAAATGCCTCGGCACCAATTGACAAAACGCCGGATGGGATATAGACACCCTCCAGCCGTTGGCACTGGTAAAACGCACTGTCGCCAACGGCCTCAATGCCCCTGGGGATACCGTAACGCAGGCCTTCCCTGCCCCTGGGATACGTGTGCAGCAGCCTTTGTTTCTTATCAAACAACACGCCCTGGGAAGAAGCAAATACGGGGTTGTCATTGATTACCCCAATGGCAGCCAGTGTGTCAAGGAAGCGGAAAGCTCCTGCGCCGATTTCAATGACGCTGCCAGGTATCAGAATGCTGGAAACGGAAAGCCCCTTGGGAAACAGATCCATTCCCAGAGCCTTCACGGGGTGGCCGTCTATGATGCCGGGAATGGATAGCGCTTTTGCATGGCCTGTGTAGCGGGTGAGGCTTGCGGTGCCGTCCTTGTCAAGGACATATTCATAGTCACCGCTTGAGCGTGCTTCGGGCGGTCCGGCCAGCGCGCCATGAAACGCCAATAACAATACAGCCAGGATTAGCGCCAGGCCGACTCCCCTTTTCATGGACTTAACCTCCGGTAATATTTTCTCTTTCTTCGTCTGTTTTTGATTATAACGTATCCTATCCCACAGAACAAGCAAAATATTCCATGACACACAAACAGATGCAAAAGCGCATCCATCATGGTTTGGACAAAAATACCACTTGTGTGTATAATGGCTGTGAACAAATGCATCTGGCGCAATCAAAGGAGGATTCGGACAATGAAAGAACCCATCCTGGTCATTATGGCTGCCGGCATGGGCAGCCGGTACGGCGGCCTGAAGCAAATGGATCCGGTGGGTGAAAACGGGGAGCTGATCATTGATTATTCCCTGTATGACGCTTATCAGGCAGGATTTCGCCGGGTGATCTTCATCCTGAAAAAAGAAAACGAGGAGCTTTTCCGCCGCATGATCGGCGATAAAATTGCAAAGCACATGGAACTGACGTACGTTTTCCAGTCGCTTGACGTGCTGCCTGAAGGCTTTGCCATTCCGGAAGGCCGGACAAAGCCCTGGGGTACAGGCCACGCGGTGCTTTGTGCCAGGAACGCAGCGGACGCACCCTTTGCCGTGATCAACGCCGATGATTTTTATGGCCGTGAGGCGTTTGACCAGGTATATGCCTTTTTGAAAGCCGTGCAGTCAGGCAGTGCGTACCGCTATGCCATGGTAGGTTATCCACTGGAAAACACGCTGTCGGACCAGGGCTCCGTGGCCCGGGGCGTATGCGAGCTGGATGATGAGGGGCACTTGTTATCCATTAACGAGCGCACCCACATCATCAAAACCATCGAAGGCCCGCTGTATACTGAAGACAGGCAAACCTATTTCCGCCTGCCGGAAAAGGCTGTGGTGTCCATGAACCTGTTCGGCTTCCATCCCGATATTTTCACCCAGCTTGCCCTGGAGTTCGATGCCTTTATGCGGGATGTGTTGCCCAACAATCCGCTGTCGGCAGAGTTTTACCTGCCAGTGGTGGCGGGAAACATGCCCAAGAAGGGTATCGCCCAGGTAATGGTTTTGCATTCTTCTGGCCGCTGGTATGGCGTTACCTACCGGGAGGACAGGGAAACCGTGGTAAGCGCCCTACGGCGCATGACGGCCCATGGTCAATACCCGGAGCAGCTTTGGGGGTAAGCTACCCCTTTTCAAACACCTGAGAAAAAAGCCGGACGCCTGATGAAAGACGTCCGGCTTTGTTTGACTATTTCATTAAGCCGTGAGCATTGAACAATGATTCGTGATCAGAAAAAATTTTCATCAAATGAGTCTTGACAGGCCAATTACAATCTGCTACTATCTGAATGAATATTTTTTTATTCATTCAGATTTCCACAGTTTTTCAGGGAGGTATGGTATGGAAGAAAAAAAGGCGGAACTCAAAAGGTGCGGAAAGGAACTGTTCGGCAAAAAGGGGTTCAAGGATACGAACGTGGCCGACATCACAAAACTGGCCGGGGTGAGCGTCGGCACGTTTTACAACTACTATCCCTCCAAGGAAAAGCTGTTTATGGAAATCTTTCTGGAAGAAAACGTAAAGCATTCCAAAGAGCTGATGGCAACCATCAACCCAAATGAAGACCCCGCCAAGCTGATTTTGCGTTTTCTTTCGCTGAACATGGCGGGCATGCAGGCCAACCCCATTTTGTGCCAGTGGTACAACCGGGATGTGTTCGCCAAAATTGAGCGGCTGTACCGGGAGGAAAACGGTCTGGCCACCGTAGACTTCCTTTACCGCGATTTTCTCGTACTGGTGGAAAAATGGCAGGCTGAAGGAAAAATGAGGAGCGATATCAGCAGTGAAATGGTGATGGCCATCTTCGGCGCCGTTATCACCATCGGCACCCACAAGGAAGAAATCGGGCTGCACTACTTCCCCAGGCTTCAGGATCTTTTGACGGAGTTTGTCTTGAAAGGCCTGACCGATTGGAAAGGCGATAAAAAGGATGGAACTCCTCCGGCTTTATAGGAAGGACGAAAATCATGTTGAGCATCCGGGCGGCGGAGGCTGTCCACAATGGCATGGGCACCGGTATTTTTCACAGGGCATATGGAGATAAAGCCGGACAGGCACTGCAGGCCGTAAAGGCGGAAGCAAGACGGCTGGAGCGGCTTTTGAGCTGCTATTGCAAGGGCAGCGACATCAGCAGAATCAACCGCCTGGCAGGGATTCGGCCGGAAAAAATCAGCCAGGAAACGTTTGATGTGTTATCCTGCGCCGCACAAGTTCAACCCTTGTGCCAGGGAGCTTTTGACATTACCATTGGTCCGCTGGTAGATGTATGGGATTACAAGCACGCAAAGGACATTCCTGAGGAAGCAAGCATCCAGCGTGTACTTCCGCTGGTGAACGGTACTGACCTTTTGCTTTCCAAATCAAGCGGCACAGCTATGCTAAGAAACAAGGGCCAGGCCATAGACCTAGGCGGTGTGGGAAAAGGCTATGCCAGCGACCGGTTTATGGACGTATTTCGCAAATGCGGCATCCGCTCTGCGTTCACCAACATCGGCGGAAACGTATCCGCCCTGGGTATGAAGCCGGACGGTTCCCCCTGGCGCGTGGGCATCCGCCATCCCCGGCAGGAGAATGCCCTGCTGGGCGCGGTGGTTGTGGCGGATGAATCGGTGGTCACCTCCGGTGATTACGAGCGGTATTTTATCGACCCAAAAGGAAAACGCCGTCATCACATACTGAACCCCGCCACAGGGTATCCGGCGGAATCGGGATTAATCAGTGTAACCGTCATGGCAAAAAGCGCCATGACAGCCGACGCGCTATCCACCGCCATCTTTGTGGCCGGCATGCAAAAAGGCCTCCGGCTTCTATCCAGTTTCCCGGACGCCCAGGCCGTTATTGCCGACACAAACCTTGCAGTGTATGTAACGCCAGGCCTAATGGACCGCTTTTCGCCGGCCTTTGGCATACAGGCGAATTTGCTTTATTGACAGAAAGGAAATCACCTCATGAAAAGGAAGGGGAAAATCAAAATGGTAGTGTTGATCATCTTGGGCGTGTTGATAGCGGGTATGGGTGCGGGAATCATTTTCACAGGACCCGGAAGGCAAGAGGCTATGAACCTTACGTTTTCCGACGCCGGCTTTGCCAATCTGCGCGACGGCACATATGTGGGAGAGTTCAAAGGCCAAAAGGACAGCATGCGCAACAACAAGGTACAAATCACCGTTGCCTCGGGCAAGGTCTCGGAAATCAAGGTGCTGGAAGGCGCTTTGGCAAAGCATGACAAGCCGGTGGAACTCAGGAATGGCATGACCATTGACACGCTGTTTGGCAAGGTGATTCAATCCCAGTCCCTTGGGGTGGATGTCATCAGCGGTGCTACCATTACATCCAAGGTACATCTGAAAGCGGTGGAAAACGCGCTTGCATCGGCACAGTCTAACTAAGTGTTCTTCAAAACCATAAAATGTCTTAAAAACATGATACAACCGTTGACCGCATGACGCAGGAACATTATAATGAAGCGATAGGGAGGGTCTATGCGAAAAGCGCGCTGCCAAGGGCAGCGCGGGCCGCGCAAAAGAACCGGAGCCTTACCGATACCATGAGCAAAGGAGCCTGCGCGAATGGGTCTTACGGGCAACATTATTCTGAACCTCTATTCGGTCATCGTTCTTTTTATTGTGTACATACAGACACGGAAAAGGGCAAGCATGCATTCACTGCAGGACAGACTGTTCTTTCATATCCTGTGGCTGACTGCAATGATGCTTTTTTTCGATGTTCTGGGCAGGCTCGACGGCAGGCCCGATACCATTTATCCCCTGCTTAACAGCGCAGGCAATTTTATGCTGTTTTTGCTGAACCCCATTTTGCCAACCATATGGCTCTTGTACGTACACGAACAGTTATATCAAAGAAAAAAAGGAATAAAGAGAATTCTTATCCCCTGTCTCATTGTATTTAGCATCCATACGCTGCTGCTCATTGCCACCCAGTACACTGGCTGGTTCTATACAATCGACGCGCAGAACGTGTACCGCCGGGGGCCGCTGTTTTTGCTGTCCGGGGGCATTGTGGCAGGTCTTTTGCTGACCTCGGCCATAATCATCTTTCGCAACCGCAAATGGATGGAAAAAAGCCAATACCGCTCCCTTTTGCTGTTTGCGGCTCCGCCTTTTATTGCGACACTTTTGCACGCCATGATCTATGGCGTATCCATCGTTTTGAATGGCATCGTTCTTTCCATTTTGATCGTCTTTTTGAACATTCAAAGCAGAAGCCTGATCACCGACTATCTGACAGGCGTGTACAACCGCAAGGGGTTTGACATGCTTCTTCGGGAAAAGATCAAAACAAGCTCCCCCGGCAGAACCTTTTCCGCCATCCTATTGGATTTTGACCATTTCAAGGGCATCAACGATACCTTTGGTCACGACACAGGTGACAAAGCGTTGCAAAAATCGGTGGAGCTTTTGAGGGATTGCATCCGCTCCACCGATTTCATAGCCCGTTATGGCGGCGATGAGTTTGTCATTCTCCTGAATACTTCCGTCAAGGAGGAATTGGAGGCTGTAGTACAAAGAATCAACAGTGCCATCGAAAAATTCAATCAGGATGGCGGCCATCCATTCACAATCGGTTTTAGCGCCGGGTACGCGGTCTATGACGCCGATGCCCAGCATAATGCCGAGTATTTTTTGAAGCTGCTAGACCTGATGATGTATCAAATGAAACAAGGGCAGGCGGCGGAAAGCTGAGCAGGCACATCATCTCATTGCAAGCAGCCACATACGGCAAGCGCTGCGCCAGGCTTCTGTCAGGATATATCTCAATGAAAGTTCACATCGATTTCATTGATCATACGGTCGGCATACCAATAATGCCAGTCTGACCAGACAGGCTTTTGGATACCGTCAAACATCGTGTACAGCGCATTCCCCTGCTCACGAAGCATGTTTGCCGCGCTCAACATCAGTTTTGCATCACTGTCCGACATGGAATCCGCCGCATTATCAAAGGCATCCATTGTTTTTTCATAGGCTGAATCAAAATCAGTGAGAGCATCCTTTTGCTCCCTGCTCATCAAAGCTTCATCCAACTCGTCAACAGCGTCCCTCAAGAGCCTGGCAACGGATAGATACCGGGCAACCGGAAAACCGTGCTTCATCAGCCACCTGGTATACGCCAGCGAAACGTATTCAAGCTCAGACACCTCAATACCATACACGTTCTTGATGACTGACTTGCGGTTTTCCTGGTCTGTAAAGGTAAAATTCCAGTCTTTCAGCGCGGTGCGATACTTCCCGGAGATGACATGGGATCCCATTAAGTCGAAATCCATTTGCAGGACAAGCGGAATGAAGGACGCCAGATCCACGATGCTCATGTTGGTAAAAAACCTATCCTCCAAACTCTGCGCAGCCGAGATTGCGCTTGTCAGGCATTTCATATTACTCACCAGTTTTTTGATAATGGCCATGATCAAATCCCGCTGCCTGGCTGTGCGGCCCAGGTCATTTGCGTTTCTTGTGGCGTTTCGCCTGGCACGCAAATAGTCCAATATCCCCTTGCCGTTCAAATGCTGCCATCCAGCATTGTATTTTCCGTATTGTCCCTTATAGCTCATTTCCAGCTTAAAATCCACACCGCCTATGGCGTCACCAATAGCGATCATCGCTCTCATATCTACAGCGCAGTAATAATCGATCTTGACTCCGCCAAGCAGCCAGGATGCCGCCTCACAGGCCTTTTGAAAACCTTCCTCCGTTTTCCCTCCGCCGCAGTTGATGGCGGCATTCAGCTTGTAGATGCCCTTGATTCCCGGTACGTAGGTCAGGGTGTCCCTGGGCAGGGAAATCAGGTCAATCTTGTGCTCATCAAAGTTTACCGCCACTACCAAAATGGCATCTGTATGATATGTACTCCCATTGGAAATGGAATAATCAGTTTTATCCATGCCCAGCAAAAGAAAATTCTTGATGTTCTTATTCAGTTCTACATAGGATGACATTGGCTTGGGATCAATCAAAGGGTTATGATACTCCCTGGTTTCCGCGGCAACTGATAGGACCGAAAGCCAGATAGCAAGGAATACAACAAAGGCGGTCTTCGCTTTTTTCATTGTCAATCATCCTTTCCCAATGTCCTTTGTGTCAGGAGCTCTGCTCATTACCGTATTGATAAATATGCATATTCTTGATGGCAGTATGTTTTTGTTTTCGCACGTACCTTCTCACACTTCTTACCAGCGCATGGGCAGCAGCACCTATCCCTATTCCCATCATCAAACCCGCAAAATCAATCCATACATCCAAAACCTGCGACCCGCGCTGTGAAAAGACCTGAATTGTTTCATCTGTTACGGCAGATATCAGGCCTATGAACAGAACGGTTGTCAGATTCCCCCGGCTCATCTTCCTTGCGACAAAAAGCAGCAGCACCATTTCCATGCCCAATAATGCAAACTCCGCCACATGCGCCGCCTTTCTGACAATATGCTGTGCTTCCTCCGTGTCAAGCGGAGGTGTGTTGAACACCTCCTCAATAACCTCCAGCACCCTTCTGCTTTGCTCGTTTGATTGAACTACGGGTTGAAGAGAATTCCAGAATATATACAACAACGTTATTCCAATGATGCACAGACCAAAGCACAACTTCTTTTTGTTCATAGAAAAACTCCCAAACAAACTAAATTGAGCCATAATGCGCTGATCTGAATAAACGAATGGCTTTGCCTGATAACCTTCACTTACACATTCCTGTCTTCAATCAAAGCCGTTTCATCATTCATGGATACGGCCAGTTCCACCGCACGCACCACATTGTATCCATCTTAGCTGTGGAAAAAGACCTGATCATGATAGTGTCATTTGCAGTATAATTTATTTACGGTTCCTGACAAGTGAAGAGGTTTGGCTGTTTTTGACCTCTCTTGTATTATTGCTTGAAGTTGCTTATATTTCACCTAGCGTGCACAAGACACTTTTATGTCCAGTTATGAGCGGAAGCCAATTGATTTGGGAAAAGAAGAGAAACAAATAAATAACCCCTGCAGACCACATAAACTTTCCAGGGAAGAAACATGCATGTTTGAAAAACCGCCAAGGCATGCAGACTATGGCTGAAGGATGTGGTTGCATGCCTGCCGCGGCACATAAAGGCGCTATTCAATTTGGTTTGGTTTATATCCCGGTATCATTGCACACAGCTGTTTCCACCAATGATATCAGCTTTAACCAGCTGCACAGGGACAGCCATGCCCGGATCAGATACAAGAAGGTGCGTGAGGATACAGGGCAGGAAGTCTCCACGGATGAAATCGTCAAAGGCTATCAGTACGAGCCCGGCAAGTATGTTGTCCTGACGGAAGCAGAACTGGAGCAGATGAAATCGGAAAAAGACCGCGCCATCACCATTCTGCAGTTCGTGAACCGGGACAGCATTCAGCCTGTATATTTTGAAAAGGCCTACTATGTCACCCCCGACAGCGGCAGCGACAAGGCCTATTCCCTGCTGCTTGCCGCCATGGAGCAGGAAAACGTTGTTGCCATTGCCAAAAGCGTGCTGGGCACCAAGGAAACCATGATGGCCCTATCCCCATTGCGCGGGTGCATCCTGCTGGAAACGCTCTATTATCAGGAGGAGATAAAGCCCGTTCCTCAAGCGCTTGGCAGCTTTCAGATAAGCGACCGGGAAATGAACATGGCCAAAATGCTCATTTCGTCCATGACCAGCACCTTTCAGCCCGAGCAATACCATGAGACGTATGCCCAGCGGCTGAAGGATGCCATCCAGCAAAAAATCAGCGGCCGGCAGTTTGTATCTCCCCGGCAGGAACAAGAAGATAACGTCATCAACCTCATGGACGCGCTGGCAAAAAGCATCCAGCAGCGGCCCAGGATGTGGGGAAGCTGATGATTAAGCCCATGCTCTTATCCCAGCAGGAAGCGCCTTTTGATTCAGAGGACTACCTGTTTGAACTAAAACTGGATGGCATCCGCTGTATCGCCCATTTGTCCCCTGATGCGGTGGACCTTCGCAACAAAGAAAATTTCTGCCTGACGCCGCTTTTTCCGGAACTAAAAACCATTCACAAGCAAACCAAATCCCCGTGCATCCTTGACGGAGAACTGGTGCTTATGGAAAACGGTGTACCCGGTTTTGAAAAGCTTCAGCGCAGGGCCATGATGACAGACCCATTCAAGATACAGCTTGCCGCCAATGCCCTTCCCGTATCCTATGTAGCTTTTGACATCCTGTATCAGGATGGCAGGGAGCTTTATTCCCTGCCCCTTGTGGAACGCAAGAGACTCCTTGCGCAATCTGTCATCGAAAATGAAGGGCTGGCGGTTTCCCGTACCATCGACGGCGCAGGGACCGCATTGTTTGAACAGGCAAAGGCCCTGAACCTGGAAGGCATTGTGGCAAAGCGGAAGGACAGTCTGTATAAGCCCGGCAAGCGCACAAAGGATTGGATCAAAATCAAGAACATGATAGATGAAGATTTCTATGCCTGCGGATTTATTCAAAAAGAACGCATGACCAGCCTGATCTTAGGCTCCAAGGTGAATGGTCAGCTGACATATCAGGGTCATGTCACCCTGGGTGTACCCGGGCGGGAAGTGCGGGAAATGGCGACAAACCCGCACTGTCCATTTGCTGAGCTGCCGCCGGGGAACGATGATGCGGTATGGTTCGACTACATGCCCCTATGCACCGTAGCATATATGGAGCGTACCCTAAAAGGCAGCATGCGGCAGCCGGTGTTCAAGGGGTTCCGGCTGCAGGCCTTATCGTAGCTGCTGGTACTGGCCATAGTTCTTTTGATAGGCTGTTTCCTCGTTATGCGTCCAGAAGCCGCCACGCTCCCAATCCGCCTGCTGCTGCAGCAAAGCTTGATGCTGGTACTCGGCCTGGTCCCGCTCTTTTTGTGTTGCGGAAGGATTATGACGCTTGCCTTCCACCGCCGCAAGCTGACTTTCCACTTCCGCCATGCGTATTTTCTGGTATTCGTCCCTGGTCATACAATGCCTCCTTTTTTTTCATTAGCATTTCTGGTTGCACCGGCCTTTATTCGAAATGAGACGTATGGATTCTTCCCTCGGCAAGGATAAGATCGCCGTATTTCCTGTTTGTTTTTTGGGTAACAGTTTCGGCATCGCCTTCTCGAAGGGGCTCGATTGTTGAAAAGGGAATGCTTTGCATAAATTCCTTATGCCGTATAATGATTGAGTGATCAGCATCAAAATTATTTGGATGTGCTTACATGTATATAGAAAGTTGGAAGTCCCATACATGCAAACAATGAAAGGTTTTCTTATGCCAGCCAAATGCAATAATAGCCGCAGGAGCATGGTTTTTAACGCAACAGCAAATACACTGGATGCAATCCAAACGCTTCTTCTGTTCATTGTAGTTACCAGAACTTGCGGTGTTCTGGAGGGCGGCATTTTCTCCATTTCCATGGCTGTCGCCTACCAGATGGTGGTTATTGGCCGGTATGGTATGCGGGATTATCAGGCCACAGACATTCGCAATGATTTCACCTTTTCAGCGTATTTTCTGTCCAGGCTTGTTACTGCTTCATTCATGTTTGTCTGGCTTGCCGGTTACATCCTCTGGAATGGCTACGAGCCCCAAAAGGCAGGTGTCGTGATTGCGGTAGCGTTTTAAAAATCGATTGATGTGCTGGAAGACGTATATCATGGATACTATCAGCGGTAGGGGCGGCTGGATAGCGCAGGCCTTGCGCAAACCGTCCGGTATGGTTCCACCATCATGCTGTACATAACCATTTTACTGTTCACCCATGATTTGCTGCTTGCAACCATTCTTTCCGCCGCTTATTCCCTGCTTGTTTTGCCTTGTTGAATCGTGCACTCAGAACTGTATTTCAAGAGCCTGCCCTTCTGCCAAAACAAAGGCCGGCGGTGAAGCAGCTCCTGCTCAAATGTGCCCCATTGGGCGTTTGCGCCTTCCTGCAATTATATGTGGTCAATTACCCAAAGTATGCGATCGATACCTTTTTGACGGATACAGTCTAAAATGAGTGATTTTGAGCTAAATTAGGATATTATAACAAAGTTTTCAGCATGGCTGGAAACATGGCTAGTACAGCTTTAAGACGATGGGCATATAGTCTTCACCGTAGATTCTCAGGAGACAACAGGCCCGATGCTGACCATCCATGATAATATTATCCTTATTTACAACAATCACATAACGCTTGTCATAACCATTGTCTTCAATGCTTTTGATTAGCTTATCAAAGCGCTCACGTGTCATCATTGGCAACTCATGTTCAAGATGATAGCGGCTGTATTCTTCATACGACGCTTCGTCCCCGGTAAGATAACGATATGGAGCGCATTCCTTAAGCAAAAAATATTCGCCATTGAACCAGCGTCGTTTGATATCGCCCAGTCTGACTGGCACAAGCTCATACCCCTTAAATTTTCGGCTTTCCAAACTGTTATAAACAAACTCATCATCTAATAAAAAGCGATTATCATTGAGAATCCGATGGGTTATTGAGTCTCCGTATGGCTTTCCCTGATAACGCCTTATCAGTGCGCGCAAGAAGCATGCTTTGGTACCCCATAATTGATAGCCGTTTTGCTGAGCGCTGAAACAGACGGCGCGCTCCATACAGTGAGCCAGTGAAAAATAGCGTCTTCGCGATGGTGAATATTCCAACGATAGGTTTTTAAACGGCTTCAAAAGCGCTGCCTTTTGAGCAAAACAAGTACCGGCAACAAAGCGGTAGTTCTCTGGGATCGGTATCGGTATATTCACTTCAGACAGCGTGCGTTTTAGCAGGTTTTGTTTATGACGGGGATCTTGCACAATCAAAGAATCAAGGGCAACCAAACCGCAGGCAGTGTCATTCATCAGCCTATCGATTGCCCTATGTGCATTTTGTGCGCCAAGAACTCCTTCAAACAAATATAAGAACCAATCACGCTTGCGAAAGAATTGACCATACATATACAAGCTTTTGCGGGTGACCCCTTTTGAATGAAGTTTAAATACGACATCATATTTTGACAAATCAACATGCATTAGCGATGTATGAAAAGCTCCGACGTCGAAACCAAGATTTCCCACCTCAATAAATGTTGCGTTGGGGTGGAAAATACGAACATCTGCGATCATTTCATCAAAACCACCAAAGTCCTGATATGTAATGATTAGGTCATATGAATATGGAGCGAGATTCTTTAGGTATTCCTTAATTTCTGACCAGCTATGCGGATAGAACATTTGCAGGCATACCAATATACGTGCATTGCGGTTGCGGTTTACCATGTTTTGGCAAACCAAGCGTCCCAAAGATCGGCGAATGCCTCTAATAATCTTTAATGGTCTATATATGCCAAAATGGCTGACTCCGACAATACCCCCGGTGATAGGGAGGCCTTCCCGTACTCCATGTACAACATAATGTGCCAATGGACAGACGCCAATAACATGCGTATTAGTTTCACTATATGCCTTGTTGCTGAATTTAGCGGAGGGATCACAATTACGCCACCCTCCCCTCAAGTAATGCAACACAGCATCTTCGTTTTCTGCCGGAGGATAAGGAGAATGTTTACGGTACCAAGTTTCGTCGAAATATTTGCTGTGGCGTATGAGAAATGCAGTAATAGGCTCTTTTAACAGTTGTTTCAGCAGCATACGTATCCTCCGTTGTCACAACGTCATTGTCTGATACTGTTTTAGATCGGGAACAAATGCTGCGCGCTGTTCTTGTGACATTTTGTTCCATTCACGAGTAAATGCATTATATGGCTTCAACATTTGTCCAGTTGGCTCAACACCAAGACATTTGCCTTTGTGCAACCACATAACCCTGGAACAGAAGCCTTCCATTTGACTGGTAGAATGGCTCACAAAAATTATAGTCTTTCCGCTTTCTCGAAAATGCTGCATGCGTTCCATGCACTTTTCCATAAAGCTGCTGTCACCTACAGCTAAAGCTTCATCAACTACCAGAATATCGGGGTTTATATGCACAGAGACAGCAAACCCGACTCTGGAACGCATGCCGCTGGAGTAGGTTCTCAGTGGTTGGTCTATATAAAATCCAATATCGGCAAAGTCAATAATCAACTGTTCCATTTCCTTTATCTGGCGATGATCAAAGCCCAGCAGCAAACATTTGTAATATATATTCTGGCGTCCTGTGAGGTTGGGATTTAAACCAACACCAGCTGATAGCATGCTTACCTTTCCACTAATACTAAGGTCACCTGCTGACTGACGAGAGATGCCTGCAATAATTTGCGATAATGTCGACTTGCCTGAACCATTTAAGCCAACAAAGCCAACAATTTCTCCTTTTTCAAATGCAAAGCTAATGTCTTCCAAAGCGATGGCATCAGTGCCTTTATGCCATGGAAACAGAAAGCCTTTTAAGCGGTCAGACTCGCTAGAATAAATCCTGTATTTTTTCCAGATATGTGAAGCGGTGATAGCGTAATCAACCATTGTTGCTCAACCCCCTTCTTATATCAAATCAATAAAGCGGTTACGCAATTTTACATGAAGCAGGCTTCCAACAAAAAACATGACAAGAACCACTGTCCAGAAAAAGATCATTCTCTGATATGGCTCATAAAACGGAATATCGTTAATCAGGCAGTTACGATAACCGTCTATCAGATAGGACAAGGGATTATAGAGAAATATTGAAGACCACGCGCCTGCGTCGGCCGATGGAGCCCAAACGACATTCGATAAATAAAACAGCAGTCTAATAATCGGCCCTAAAAAACGCTGGAAGTCTTTAAAAATTGCTGTTATTGAAGATGTTATCAAACCGAAGGAAAAGAGAAAAGAAAATCCGGCGAAAAGATAATAAAGTAATTCAAATGCACGCCAGCGTAAGCGAACGCCGCTTATTATGAGCATAGCGATCATGACTAGCAGCATGTACAAGTGTTCAATCCATATTCCCAATACGGTTTTTGCGGGGACAAGAGAAAGGGGGAAATTAATGTTTTTTAGAATACTAGAAAAGCTGTTAATAGATGTTGTGGATGATGTCATTGCCTGGCTTATGGAAAGCCAAGGCATTATTCCTGCCGCCAGCCATATAACATAGGGAACGCCATCAACACTTGTCATATGAAGACCTACAGAAAAAACAAACCAATATACCAAAATTTGCAAAGCTGGGTTAAGTATGTTCCATACCCAGCCAAAGGTCATATCTTCTAATTTGGCCTTATTCTCATACACAGCCAAACGGAAAAGACGTTTATAGTTCAGCCATAGCTCTTGCAAAACTGTAGTCATGGCCCGCACATAATCTACTCACTTTCTATATATGTTTCAAACTTTATAAGTATAGCATTGAATGATATGTTATTCAAGAACCTGAAACTGTAAATTTTGTAAAGACAGTGTAAATGAAAATGTGCTAAAACTGTAATAAATGGCTACACGTTAATTGACAATATATTAAGATGCATGTACAATTATGCGTGGCATAGGCCGGTCATCCAAATACATTCTACTGATCATGCAATTATCGGCTTCGGGGTTGTGCTGGTTTGCTATAATGCTTAATCTTGAGGTGAAAGACCAATATGAAAAGGAAAGCCATTTTTTTCTTTTATGATGAAAAGGGAATTGCAAGAAAATATGTTTTATTTTACCTGCGCGCCCTTCAGAGCATCACCAATGATATTATTTTTGTTTCCAATGGGGAACTAAGTGCCGAGTCTTATCAAAATGTATCCACAATTGTCAGCAGCATCATGATCCGAGAGAATAGCGGTTTCGATGCATGGGCGCTGAAAGAGGCCGTAGAGGCTATTCCGCAGGACGAATACCAGGCGATCGATGAACTGATTTATTGTAATTTTACCGCATATGGGCCAATGTTTTCGTTTGGTGATATGTTTGAGGAAATGAACGGCAGGAATTGTGATTTTTGGGGTGCGGCAAAGCATCCCGAGCAGCCCAACTATCTTTTGCCCTATAATCAGGGGTATATTTATGAGCATCTCATGTCTTATTTTTGGGTTATCCGCCGCCGTATGCTTCAGTCCGATGATTTTAAAAAGTTCATTGCTGGAATGCCCCCGATCAACTCAAAAGTGGAATCAGTTGGGTTGCTGGAAACGCAGTTCACTCATCATTTTGAGCAATTGGGATATACTTCTGATTCATACGTGGACGCGGCACATTATCGTGGCCGTTGCGACAATATGACAATTTTCCGTCCAAATGAACTGCTTGCAAAGGACCGCTGCCCCCTGGTAAAGCGCAGGTCTTTCATGTTTCCGCAGTATGAAAGCATTCTCAATATTTCTTCGACAAATCAGGCACATGACCTGATACAGTACATTCGTGATCATACCGAGTATCCGGAAGGCCTCATTTGGGATGATTTGTTACAGACCCAGAAAATGTCAGTATTGATGAATAATATGCACTTGATGCATATTCTGCCTTCAGAAAAGCAAACCGCCCCGCTTTCCACATCAGCGGCTGCCCGGCTTGCATGCATCTTTTATGTTACGTCAAAACACAGGGCAATCCAGATTATGGGTTTCCTTTCCGTGTTTCCCGAAAATACACAGATCGTTTTTGTGTACAAGGACGATGCATTGGCTTTGGATATTACTGATTTATGTGCAGATACTGTATTGCAATGGCAGATGCTGCGTGTGGACTCCGCGCATAGCCTTGTGTTTCAGGTGCTGAAGCAATGTCAGAATGTGATTGCGGACACAGATTATTGCTTCCTGATGCTTGGCGAAGAAAGCATGCAGGGTAGACTGAGTATAACAAGCGATGATACATTTAGTTACTTTATGAACAGCATGGTCGGCAATGGGGCGTATTTGAACTCCCTTCTCACCTTGTTTCAATCAGAGCCTTTTCTGGGGATGCAAGCGCCAAACATACCCAATTTTGCCGGTCATTATGCCCACGATATTGCTTACAAATGGGGATCACGTATCAGTTTCTGGGAAAATATATATAAACAGTTGGAACTTGATGTTCCTTTTGATACGGAGATGAATGTGCCCCTTTCCCCTGTGTATTGGGTGCGGAGCCATGTGCTTAAGGCCATTTCGCAAAGCGATTCAATGGCTGTATTTCAACAGGCCGATACCATGGATATTGCGGTCTTTTTTCCGATGCTGGTTCAGGCGGAAGGTTTCTACACATCATTGGTCACTTCCACGAAGCTTGCCGAGGAAGCGTTGGTGGATCATTCTTTCATAAAACAGAAACTGGTACACCAAATTTTTACCTCCAGTAAACAGCGTACCTTTTATGCAAACGATATAGTAAGGATCGTCAAAACGAAATTGCAGAGCCCGGTGTCAAGGAATCGTGTGGTCAATTCGTCTCATTCGTTGGTGGAAATTGTTCAAATATCAAAAAGATATGTAAAGAAAAAGTTAAGAGCTGTTTGGGGCCGTATTTTCCCGTCAGTATCATTCTCTGCTCTTCATGCACGGATCGCTAACATAGCAAAAGAGGGAGACCGGGTGGTCATCATGCTTATCTCCTCTATGAACATAAAGCTTGATACGTGCTCATTGCTCCTTCGGGGGAAGAATTATTATTCGTTGAAGCAACCGTCCGAGAAACAGGCCGTCTTGCGTGAGCATTTACATGGTGCCGGGCAGGATTGTGCGTTTTTTGAACTGCCTTTTGACCAGCTGAAAAACACATCGATCTCCCTCCGGTCTGCCGAAAACCGCCAAATGGGGTTGGGGTGGCGGGTAACAATGTCCTATAATGCCATGCAGCTTCGCAAGTATAAACTGCACATGCGAATTGCGGATGGCCGTCTTTTTTGTCAAACGAAAGGCCGTCTTGCCTTTTCGGTTTCACGCGCGCTATTCTATCGACCGCAGGAAAAGCTGTTGTTCATGATGTCTCTTTTGAATCCATTTCACTTTGTCACCCTGTACGCTGAAAATGGCGGGGCAGCCGATAATGCGTTTCAGCTTTTTCAATACGCACTCAAAAAAAATCGTTTCAGCTATTTTGTAGCTTCCAAAAAGATGATCGACACACAAACGAATCCGGCAATCAAAAAGCATATGGTTGTTTCCAATAGCCGGAAGCATATCATATTGACATTGTTTTCAAAATTGTATGTCACATCATGGACGCTGTTTCTGGAGGCTCTTCCAAGAAACACAATCCTGAAGGATATCCATTATGCGATACTGCCATTCCAGTGGGTGTGTTCTCCGCATGGGATAACTGTTGGTGACAAGCTGGTTCCTTTTGTGATAAAGCAAAATTGGGAACAGCCCGATATGCTTTGCGCCAACTCAGAAAATGAAAAAGCGGCATTTGTCAATTTATACGGATTCGGCAACGTTATTTACCAGGGCTCTCCCCGTATGGATAAATGGTTTGATGCAGAAATAAACGAACGGAAAATTGTTGTTTTTTTCACCTGGCGTATCGATATGAGAGGGAAAACGGGCGTCAGCTTTGCAGATACCGCATATTGCCGGATCATCGTGTCCGCAATGACTGCTTTGCGCCGAGCGTACACAGATTACAACATCCATTACGTGTTCCACCACGAGGTTGTACGCGCCAAGGCAGACAGCGTGCTCAGAAAGATGATGAAGGAGCTGGAACTTGATTATATCAATTTAAGCAAGGCAGACGGTGTTGCAGCGTTCAACAACTGCATGCGCAGCGCAAAATATTTGATTACGGACTTTTCTTCCGTTGCGTACGACTTTGCCTATAAAGAAGGAGCCGTTCCCGTTTACTATCTGCCAGAAGGCTTTGTCGGCGGGCATTATGAGCTTATGCCTTGTTTTTATGATATGCATGTGGGTCTCATTGCCAGCAATGAGGAACAGCTGATATCTGCCATTTTGCTGAAACAGCCAACCGAAGAAATGCAGGTGAGGCGCGAACGTTTTTTCGGATACATTGATAATAATAATGCCAAGCGGGTGTATCAGGCGATCCGCACCCGCAAGTACCTTCTAAACGCCGCTGGCGCACCTGATTCAACCGAAAATGGCCTGCCTGCAAAGCGGCGCCTGGCAATATTCTTTTTCTATGACGCTGACGGGATTGTGGATGATTATATACCCGTCTACCTGGATGGTCTCAAAACGATCTGCCAGCGTGTGCATGTTGTTGTGAACGGCCTATTGAGCGAAGCGGGAGAAAAGGCGCTGCGCCTGCACTGTGACGATCTCCTTGTACGCGAAAACGTTGGGTTTGATTCGTGGGCGTACAAGGCGGCCATAGAGCAAGTCGGCTACGAAGAAATACACAATGCATATGACGAGCTTGTGTTGTGTAATTTTACCATGTACGGGCCGATCTTTCCCTTTTCAGAGATGGTTCGTGAAATGGACAGGCGAACCTGCGACTTTTGGGGGCATAACCGGTATCAGGGCAATCAGGCAATGATAGGCAATACCAGGATCGGCGATCATCTTCAGTCCTATTTCATGGTTTTTCGTAAGCCTATCCTAAGCTCGCACAGCTTTCAGCGGTATTGGGATACCCTTAGCATGCCCATGGGCTATCGTGATGCAATCAGTTGCCATGAACTCCGCTGTACAGCCTACTTTGAACGGCTTGGCTTTATTTCGGATGCATATATGCCATTCCAAAAATACTGTAAAATTGGACGGCACAATACGCCTGTGAATATGGCGTATACGCAGTTGGTGGCTGACCGGTCGCCTTTGTTGAAGCGGAAAGTTTTGTTTATCGAAGACTGCAAGTTTGCCTTTGATTATTCTGACCGTCACTCGCAATACGCGTTGATAAGGTGGATTAGGCGGCACACCCAATATGACGCATCATTGATCTGGCGTAATCTGGAAAGAACATTGCCTTTGTCCGAGGGGGATGACAGCCCGGAAAAGTGGAAAGAGTATCGCCGTGTTTCGAGGCGTGCCTTTGCCGCGCGTTTTTCCGGCCGAAAGGAAGAAGAAAAATGGCTGCGCAAAAAGAACGAGTTCTATTTCCCCAAGCGCTTCAAAAAAGCTTTCAAAAGATAGCATCAGGAGGTGTAATGAAATGAGAATCACTGTCACCGGCGCAAAGGGTCAGCTAGGCAACGAATTGCTGCGGCAATTGGCAAAAGGCGGATCACATCTGGGCAGGTTGCCTGACTGCTACAGCGATGCTTCATTTGACGGCATTGATGTTGATCAATTGGATATCTGTGATCATGATGCCGTGAGCGCTTATTTTGCTAAGACCAGACCAGATGTTGTATTCCATTGCGCCGCCATGACGCATGTAGATGGCTGCGAGGATCTGCCGGAGGAGGCATTTCGTGTCAATGCGGATGCCCCTGCGCATATTGCCAAAGAATGCGAGCAGATTGGCGCGAAGCTTGTTTGCATCTCAACAGACTATGTGTTTGCCGGCAATGCTGCGAGGCCGTACAATGAAAAAGAGGCCAATGAACCCGAAAGCGTATATGGGAAAACCAAGCTTGCAGGCGAGAAAAACGCCATGCTGTTTTGTTCCCGTACCTTTATCGTCCGCACCGCATGGCTCTATGGCGTTGTGGGGAAAAATTTTGTCAAAACGATTATATCAAAGGCCACGGGCAATCGTGAACTGAAGGTTGTGGATGACCAGATAGGATGTCCGACCAATGCCGAAGATCTGGCATATAGCCTTCTAGTTCTTGCGGCTACAGAGCAATATGGCATTTATCATTGCACTGGAACAGGGTCCTGCAGTTGGTGGGCATTTGCCAGCAGGATAGTTGCGCTGAGCGGCCTTCAATGTGATGTGCAGCCATGCAAGACAAAAGATTATCCTACCAAGGCAAAACGGCCGGCCTATTCGGTACTCGACAACAGCAAGCTGGAATCTGTGACCGGCATACAGATGCGATCCTGGGAAGAAGCGCTGAAGGATTATCTAGAAAAACAATCAAAGCCTCCCATGCGCATTGCTGTAACAGGCGCCGGCGGATATATTGGACGTTATGTGGTGGAAGCACTGCTGTCTGACGGCTGTCATGTTACTGCCGTTGACATTCGGCCATTCTCGTGCAAATCACCCGCTATACCCGTGGTTGCTGATATCTTTGATCCCAATGTTGATATCTATGAGCTTTTGGGCAAACCAGACGCCTTGATCCACTTGGCCTGGCAGGATGGTTTTGTGCACAACAGCATTAATCATATGATGAACCTGCCTAAGCATTACCTGTTTCTCAAACAACTGCTAAGCGGCGGGCTTCGCCATATCGGCATTATGGGCACAATGCATGAAGTGGGGTATTGGGAAGGTGAAATCGGTGAGGACACACCCTGTAAGCCGCTTTCGCTTTATGGGGTGGCCAAAAATGCCCTTAGGCAAAGCTTCGATATATTGCTGCAAGAGTATCCCGATGCCGTATTTCAGTGGATGCGCGCTTTCTATGTTATTGGGGACGAAGCAAGCGGCAACTCTGTATTTTCAAAAATCATTCTGGCTGAAAGCGAGGGCAGAGAGTCCTTTCCCTTCACTTCGGGTGAAAACAAGTATGATTTTATTAACATAAAATGCTTGGCTGCCCGGATCGCTGCGACTGTTCAGCAGAGCAGCGTGACAGGAATCATTGAATGCTGCAGTGGCAAGCCGGTAGCCTTGCGGGAACAGGTTGAGAAATTCATGAAGGAAAAAGGCCTCATGATCAAACTAGACTATAACGCATATCCCAGCCGCCCGTATGATTCTCCCGGTTTATGGGGCAACCCTGAGAAAATTAACCAGATTTTATATAGCGATTTTCCCTTCAAATAAATACAACAGCCAAGCCTATGTGGGTGGGCATATGCATGGTGAGGGAAGCCTTGACAGTATGTTGCAAGCCACTAGATCAAAACACTGCAAGAAGCTAATATTTTCTCAATCAGTTATCAGCGGTTGCCGTACATTTTTCGATAGTAATTCTTGTAGTCGCCATCCAGAATATCCTTCCACCACTCTCTGTGATCGAGATACCATTTTACGGTCTTGCGGATTCCATCATCAAAGCTGGTTGCAGGAAGCCAACCGAGCTCTTTATGGATCTTGCCTGGGTCAATGGCATAACGCATATCGTGACCGGGCCTGTCTGTAACAAAACGGATCAGGCTTTCTGGCTTGCCCAACACATACAGTATGGTTTTTACCACATCCAAGTTTGTACGCTCGTTATGTCCGCCTACATTGTAGACTTCACCGGCACGCCCGTGGCGTATCACCAGATCAATGGCTGAACAATGATCCTCTACATACAGCCAGTCGCGAATGTTTTCACCCTTGCCGTAAACCGGAAGCGACTGGTCTGCAAGCGCTTTTGTAATAATTAGCGGTATAAGCTTTTCCGGGAAATGGTAAGGGCCGTAATTGTTGGAACAACGGGTGATGGATACTGGAAGCTTAAATGTTCTGAAATAAGCCAGCACAAGAAGGTCGGCAGATGCTTTGCTGGCCGAATATGGACTGGAGGTATGGATAGGCGTATCCTCACAGAAGAACAAATCCGGCCTGTCAAGAGGAAGATCGCCGTATACTTCATCCGTAGAAACCTGATGGTAGCGTCTGATGCCATACTTGCGGCAGGCATCCATAAGCACCTGAGTTCCCATGATATTTGTGCGCAAAAATACTTCCGGATTTTCTATAGACCGATCTACATGGCTTTCCGCTGCAAAATTCACTACAATATCTGGTCCTTCTTCCTCAAAAATACGGTTTATGAAATCCCGGTCCGCAATATCGCCTTTGACAAAGCGGAAGTTCACATTCATTAGCGCATCGCTAAGTGTTTCCAGGTTACCTGCGTAAGTCAGCGCATCCAAGCATATAATTCGGTCTTCCGGATGGTTCTTCAATTGAAAATAAATAAAGTTGCTGCCTATGAATCCCGCGCCTCCTGTGACTAGAATAGTCATCTTTCTTTCCTCCATGGTTTGTATTTGATAATCGGTTTATTCATAAATAAAATTACAATCACTGTCTTCAAGTAATGGAGCGGATAGATCTTTCTGGGAGAGGATGGGATTTTGCATTGCCCAGTAAACACCAATTTGCGGGTCATCGAAACGTATAGACCGGTCGCACTCCTTGCTGTAGAAGTTATCGACCTTATATAGAAATTCTACATTGTCGGTTAGTGTCAAAAAGCCGTGTGCAAATCCTTTGGGGATGGATAGCATTCGCTTATTTTTTGCAGAAAGCTCAACGGCAAACCATTTGCAATAATACGGAGAACCTTTTCTAAGATCGACTGCCACATCCAATACTGCGCCTTGGGTTACCCTGACAAGCTTGGATTGTGCCATGGGATTGTTTTGAAAATGAAGGCCACGAAGCGTTCCTTTTTGTGCAGTGAAGCTCTGGTTATCTTGCACGAAGATCTTATCAATGCCTAGCTGCGAAAATGTGTTTGCAGAATAAGTCTCCATGAAATAGCCGCGATCATCGCCAAAAACCTGAGGCTCCAGAATAAATACTCCCGGAAGATTCGTTTGAAATTTTTGCACTAATAATGCACCTTCCCATCGGCTACAGCCTTTAAATGTGCTCCATAAGGCGATTTTCCATATCGCATTGCTGATTGAAGCAGTTCTTCTTTTGATATCCACCCGCTTCTATAAGCAATTTCTTCTAAAGCAGATATTTTTATTCCTTGACGCATTTCAATCATGCGTACAAAGTCTGCTGCTTCTACCAGGGAATCTATTGTACCGGTATCAAGCCAGGCAAATCCTCGGCCAAGAAGTTGTACGTCGAGCTTGCATTCCTCAAGGTACATATCATTGAGTGTCGTGATCTCCAGTTCTCCTCGGGCAGAGGGTTTTACGTTTCTAGCCATTTTCACCACCAGATTGTCATAAAAATATAGCCCCGTTATGGCGTAATTGCTCTTGGGATGCTTTGGCTTTTCCTCTACTGAAATGACCTTGCCTCCATCATTAAATTCCACAACGCCAAAGCGCTCCGGATCGGTGACATAATAACCAAATATTGTGGCGCGGCCTTTTTGCTCAGCATTTTCCTTGGCTGCCTGCAAAAGACGAATGAATCCATTACCGTAAAAAATATTATCTCCCAACACCATTGCGCAACAATCATTGGCTATGAAGTCTTCTCCAATGATAAAAGCTTGCGCAAGGCCGTCGGGAGAAGGTTGCACTTTATAGGACAGCGTAATACCAAACTGATGCCCATTACCTAATAGGTGCTCAAACCGGGGCGTATCTTCTGGCGTCGAAATAATCAGGATATCGCGGATACCGGCTAGCATCAGCGTGGAGAGGGGGTAATAAATCATGGGTTTATCATAAACCGGTAAAAGCTGTTTGCTAGTAACCATTGTTAAGGGATAAAGGCGTGTTCCGGCACCTCCAGCAAGTATGATTCCTTTCATCTTTCCTTGCCTCCTTGTTTCATTTTGATTAATTTTCTTAATAAACGATGTTATTATAACATATTTTTTATTTTAGTCAAATGTTGGATATCAGATAGATAAAACCCGTGCAATAAAATCTCGAATAGTAATACTATAGCAAACTGTATGGAAGAGGGAAACCTGTATGCATGAAATACGGTTATAAGTAATCTTCCATCGTCTTGTTCAAAGCATCGAGGAAGAAGGGATAAAGCTTGCCATTGTCATTGCTTATTCTGCTTGATGAGATTTTTCACAGATAACTTTGCCAGTTCATTCATCGTCTTAACGACAAATATCCTTATTTCAGGGTCACTGTTCTTAATCGTTGAAAGCAAGGTAACAGCTCCTTTTTGCCATTCTTCAGATAATTCATGAAAGGATTCATATTCCGTCTTGCGCAATAACTGGAACAATGCGTCTATGAACAATTTTCGTTTTTCATCGCCTATGGAATTCAGCCACTCGTTGATTGTTTTGCTTCTGATCAATGCGCCGCCTTTGATTTTTTGTGCATAGCAAAAATCATCATTCTCCACATTCCAGGTAAAAGGATCATGCTGTATGACCCCATGCTTCATGCTTTTAATCACCAGATAGTCTTCATGGTGCTGCAAGAGCATGCCGATGAGCGCTTCTTCGGGCAATGTTGTGTGTATGTGATCTTTTATTCGAATAAACTCGGGGCTCTCAAACAGATTGTCTTTGAAACCCGGGCCATCATGGTTGTACACCATACCGATGCGTTTTTGAACGGACGGTACACAATGAACAGCCGAATAAACGGCAATATTACCGCCCTTGGAATGCCCGCCTACTCTCAGCTTATTTGCGTCTGGGATTTCTCCGGCCACTATATTCAAATATTTGGCACCTTCTCCCTGGGCAGGGACAGTGCTCATATAGGCCATATTGAAATCTTCCTTCCAGCCCACGAAGGTTGAATCAGTTCCGCGATACGCGATATATGCTGTTTTGTCTTCCAAAAGAAATGTTACCGCAGAAAACTGCATATCCAATGCGGGATCAGAAATGCTTGTATAAAAGTTAAGATAGGTGTTGCGAAATCGCGGACTGGCTGCAAATGCAAAAAATATTCTGCGATGGCTTTCCTTATCCCATAAATTATGAAACATTGATTCAAACATTTCCGATTTCAACAATTCGCCAATTCGTACAGGCGCGTTTCTCTCCGATAAAGACGGGACGATGTTTTCGAATCGTATATAAGACAATACGGCCAGAACCAAGCTGTCAACGGCATTGAACTCCTTGGCCTCGAGCGATTTCATGTTGTTTTCAACATACTCCATGATATTTCCCATACGTTGCATTCTCCTCCAAGCATACATGAAGCACAGGCACGCTGATCAATGGACTGGTCAAAGTCTTCCCTTGCATAATCCACGTAATCGTCCTACTTGGCATAAATCCAAAGGATGTAGTTCGCGAACAGCATAACAGACGGATTGGTTATTGACGGATCGGGTACTTCCCCCCATCAGTTTTGCGGATTCTTTGTTCACACCCTGCTGTTTCTCAGAGCCTTCAAAGGCTTATCAACATACTCACCCAAATCGCCGCTCTCCATCGGGAAGTTATTCTTTAGCTGCCAAAGAAGCAGATTGGCAAACCCACCCGCACAAAAATTTACAAGTGCATGGTCATATGCGGAGAGGTTTTCATCAGCACATAGTTTGCTGAAAACATCATTCGTAAGCATCCCGATCAGTATGTTCATTACCTCGGTGTTGCCTTCATCAATCAGATTTTTCAGCAGCTTCCCGTTCTTGCGAATGTACTCGTTCAAATTCACAATGTTTTCGCTATCGATATGTTCTCTCTCATATTCATCGATGTCTTTTTTGATTGTCTCAAGTGAGAATTTCAGCAAGGCATACTTGTCCTCAAAGTGGGCGTAAAAAGCTGTGCGGCTGACAACGGCTTCTTCGCACAGATCATTGACCGTGATTTTATCGAATCGACGCTGTGAAAGCAGTGAAAGCAACGCACCTTTCAGCGCTTTGTGGGTCTTTCTTATCCTCAAATCCTGTTTTTCAGTATTAACTGACATTTCATCACCTTATGTAAGTTATCTTGCATGCGAGCAATTTTGAAAATTGAATGCTCTTGTATTTCGGTATATATTTTACATCGGGACAGGGCTTTTATCAACATTTATGATGGGAGGGATCACTATGCGTGATGAATGTCCCGACAAAGCTAAGCGCCAACCCTCGGAAATTGATGGTGAGATAGCAAAAATCAAAGCTGAGATTGACGAGAAGTATTGCCAGTTGGGAAAGTCGGTTTGCGAAATTGCAGACCAGGATGCCCATAAGATAGGTAAACTGATAGACAAACTGGTGGAACTAAAAAACGAACGTAGGGTTCAAAACACGAAAAGGAAAAATAAAAATGAATGCTAACAATCAAAAAGCCCCGAAGAACACGCCAATGCCCCAATTGGCCTATTTCCTAATCGCTGGTCTAGTTATGTCGCTCGTCATGAATGTCCTGTTTTCCTATATCGCTTTAAGTCGAAAGGTACAGATTGAATATGGGCAATTCATAAAGCTCGTTGAGAGCGGCAATGTGGAAAAAGTTCAAATTGAGGATACGCAATTGCTTATCTCTCTCAAAAAGGGATATGACAAGGAAGCAGTCAACACCATATTCGGCATCAACTCTTCGAACCAAACGGAGTGGGAAAAACTGCTGGAGGAATCAAGGGTTTACTACACCGGCGCGGTGAATAATCCGGAGCTTGCGTCTTTTCTAATAGAGAACAATGTGGGATTTTACAAAGCGATTACACAAACAAACCACATCATGAATTTTGTTTTGAGCTGGGTTCTGCCAATCATACTGTTCTCCATGATTTCCCGTTATATGTCATGCAAGTTGAAAGACTCCATTGGCAGCGGTATGGGTGGATTCATGAATGTCGGCAAGTCGAACGCCAAGGTTTACAACATGGAAAAGAAAATCGGCGTTACCTTTGCCGATGTCGCCGGGCAGGATGAGGCAAAGGAATCCCTTATGGAGATAGTGGACTTTTTGCACAACCCGGACAAGTACACGAAAATCGGGGCGAAACAGCCCAAGGGTGCGCTGCTTGTTGGCCCTCCGGGTACGGGCAAGACGATGCTTGCCAAAGCTGTCGCGGGCGAGGCGGGCGTGCCCTTCTTTTCACTCTCCGGCTCCGAGTTTGTCGAGATGTTCGTAGGCGTTGGCGCGAGCCGGGTACGGGATTTGTTTGCGCAGGCAGGCAAGAGCGCGCCTTGTATCGTGTTCATCGATGAAGTAGATGCCATCGGCAAAAGCCGCGACAACAAAATGGGAGGCAATGATGAGCGTGAGCAAACCCTCAATCAGCTTCTTGCCGAAATGGATGGCTTTGATTCTTCAAAAGGAATCGTGATTCTGGCCGCGACAAACAGACCCGAAACACTTGACAAAGCCCTTCTGCGACCAGGCCGGTTTGACCGCAGGATCATCGTCGAAAAGCCGGACCTTCACGGGCGTGAAGCGATACTGAAAGTACATGCCTCAAAAGTAAAAATGGGCGAAGACATCAACCTGAAGCAGATTGCTTTCGCCACCAGCGGCGCATCCGGTGCTGACCTTGCCAACATGATCAACGAAGCAGCGCTGCGTGCCGTTCGGCTGGAACGGGAAACCGTTTTGCAGGAGGACATCATGGAAGCGGTGGAAGTTGTGATTGCAGGCAAAGAAAAGAAGGACAGAATTCTGTCCTCCACTGAAAAAGAGCTGGTCGCTTACCACGAGGTCGGGCACGCCTTGGCATCGGCACTCCAGAAAAACGCCCAGCCGGTGCAAAAGATTACGATTGTTCCTCGCACGATGGGCGCGCTTGGTTACACCATGCAGATGCCGGAGGAAGAGCGTTTCCTCATGACAAAGGACGAGCTACTGGCGCAGATTACCGTTTTGCTTGCAGGCCGGGCAGCCGAAGAAGTTGTGTTTCACACCGAGACCACCGGTGCGGCAAATGATATCGAGCGTGCGACGCAAATGGCCCGCGCAATGGTCACGCAGTACGGTATGAGCGAGAAGTTCAACATGATGGGGCTGGAGAGCGTAGAGAACAAATATCTCGACGGGCGCAGCGTAGCCACCTGTTCCGAAGCCACCGGTGCGGAGCTGGACCGGGAGGTACTCTCTATCATCGAAACCTGCCATAAAAAGGCAATCGATCTGCTTGAAAAAACAGAGCGGCACTCAAAAAAATATCCGAATATCTCTATTCCAAGGAAACGATCAACGGCGAGGAGTTTATGTGGATTTTGGGTGAGCAGCCTGCAGTTTGAGCATGAGTAGTTTGTGATGACCTGGCCGGCAAGATGGTGCAGGCATGAATTCCCAAAGTGGATACCAACCTCCTTCCAGGTACCCGCACGTGCGAGCGTTTCCCCCAGCGTGGTCAGATGTTCAGGGCATCAGGTTTAGAGTCTCAGTTGCGATAGTAGGGTAGTAACAGAAAAAAGCTTTGTATTTGATAACCATGCCGAGATATGACAAAACCCGGAAGCCTTGATGCATCAAGATTTCCGGGCTTTACTTCGCTGGTGGAGCATAGGAGACTCGAACTCCTGACCCCAACACTGCCAGTGTTGTGCGCTACCAACTGCGCTAATGCCCCGCGAACGAACACAATCATAACATAAAACAAATAGGTTGTAAAGAGGGAAAATCACAAACCGGGACAAGTTTTGATTCAAATCTCCTTCACAATCCTGCTTGTCATCTCCGCACCTGAAACAGAAGGGCCGCCTGCCGCGATATCCCTGGTGCGCACGCCATCAACCAGCACTTTTTCCACGGCGGCTTCCACGGCATGCGCTTCCTCCGAAAGGCCAAAGGAAAGGTTCAGCATCATGGCGGTGGAAAGAATGGTGGCGATGGGGTTGGCAATGCCCTGGCCCGCAATGTCCGGAGCGGAACCGTGGATGGGTTCGTACATGCCCCTTGTGCCCTCTCCCAGCGAAGCGGAGGCCAACAGGCCGATGGAACCGGTCAGTTGGGATGCCTCATCGGACAATATGTCACCAAACAGGTTGTTGGTGACGATCACATCAAACTGGGAAGGGTTCTGCACAAGCTGCATGGCGGCGTTGTCCACCAACATGTCGGAATACGCTACATCCGGGTATTCCATTTTCAGCTCATGCATGGTTTCCCGCCAGAGCCGGGAGCTTTCCAGAACGTTGGCCTTGTCGATGCTGCATATTTTTCTGCTGCGTTTGCGAGCGGCCTCAAAGGCAACGCGGCCAATGCGTACAATTTCCCCTCGGCTGTAGATTTCCGTATCATAGGCATTTTCGCCCATGTCGCCCTGCCCGCGGCCCCGGGGACCAAAATACATGCCGCCGGTCAGTTCCCGCACGATCAACAGGTCAACGCCCCGGGCGGCGATATCCGCCCGCAGGGGGGATGCGGAGGCCAGCACGGGCATCAGCTTTGCCGGGCGCAGATTGGCAAACAGGTTCAGCCCTTTGCGTATGCCCAGCAGCGCTCTCTCGGGCCGAAGATGGCCCGGCAGCGTATCCCATTTGGGGCCGCCCACGGCGCCCAGGAGCACGCTGTCACTTTGCAGGCATTTTTCAAGCGTTTCTTCAGGCAGGGGTACGCCGAACTTGTCCAAAGCCGCGCCGCCGGCCAATACGGTTTCAAACCGGAAGGTATGTCCGAACTTTGTCCCAACGGCCTTTAAAACCGCTACTGCCCCATCCACAATCTCCGGCCCGATGCCGTCGCCAGGAATCAAAACAATGTTGTACGTCACGCGATATTCCCTCCCGCCATGGCATTCATCAGACCGCCCGCCTCAATGATTTTCTGTAAAAAAGCCGGAAAGGGCGGAAAGGAGTATTTTTCACCGGTGGTCTTGTTGACAATGGTTCCGGCGGTCAAATCCACCTCCAGCACATCGCCATTGTGAAAATCCCCATCGCAGACGATGATGGGCAGGCCGATGTTGATGGCGTTGCGGTAAAAGATGCGCGCAAAGCTCTTGGCGATGACGCAGGAGATGCCCGCCGTTTTGATAGCCAGAGGCGCATGCTCCCGGGAGGAGCCGCAGCCAAAGTTGCGCCCCGCGGCGATGATATCGCCGGGCTTCACCTTTTTGAGAAAATCCGGGTCGATGTCCTCCATACAGTGGGCGGCCAGCTCCTTGGGGTTGGAGGTGTTCAGGTAACGGGCCGGGATGATGACATCGGTGTCCACGTTGTCGCCGTAACAAAGGGCTTTTCCGTTGAGTTGCATACTGTTGCTCCTTTCAAAGCTGTCATCATGTCTGCATCAGGATTTCGCGCCTGCGGGCGCGACCATGGCTTTCCGGTCGCCCTGGGCCTTCGGGCGCTGTATCAAATGCCATTGCCGTTGCGCCTTAGCAAACAAAAGTATCTGCAAAATGATCTATAAGGGCATCTTGCCTATATGCTATCCATTAAAATATTCAAGTTTTTCAGGGATGGGTCCGGGAAGGCTCCGAAGCCTGGCTGCCCCCTGTGGCTCGGGATCGCCGCCTGAGGCGGATGAAGCAAAGGTGGACGAGGCTGGCGAAACGGGTTCCGAAGCTGAGCGCCGCCTGCGGCGGATGAAGCGAAGCGGAGGAAGCGAGCGAAACGAGCAGCGCGAGCGGCAGCGAGGCGGTGCGACGATTGAGCCGCCGGGGTTGCGAACGGCAGTGAGCAATGCGACGATTGAGCCAGATGGAGGCAAAGAGCCGGGCGAAGGAGGCCAGCGAAACGGGTTCCGAAACCCGGCTGCCGCCGGTGGCGGCAATAAGCCGGGTGGAGGAAGCGGGCGAAACAGAGTGATGCAAGCGGCAGCGCAGCAGAGCGACAATTGAGACCGCCGGGGTTGCGAGCGGAAGCGTAGTGCGGCGACGATTGAGATGGCTGGAGGCTTTTTTCAAAAGACCCCTTCCCGACAAACATCACGCCAACGCTTCCGGCGCCGTCAGCTTCCCCGTTACGGCCGATGCCGCCGCCACGGCGGGGCTGGCGAGGTACACCTCGCTTTGCGGGTCGCCCATTCGGCCCACAAAGTTACGGTTGGTGGTGGCCACGCAGCGTTCACCGCGGGCGAGAATGCCCATGTGGCCGCCCAGGCAGGGGCCGCAGGTAGGGGTGGACACGGCGCAGCCGGCGTTTACGAAAATCTCGAAAAGCCCTTCCTTCATGGCGTCCAGCCATATCTTCTGGGTGGCGGGGATGATCAATGCCCGAACGCCTTTTGCGACCTTGCGTCCCTTTAGGATTTCCGCAGCCTCCCGCAAATCGGACAGCCGGCCGTTGGTGCAAGAGCCTACCACAACCTGCTGGATGGGCACATCGCCAATTTCGTCAAAGGTTTTGCCGTTCTCCGGCAGATGCGGGAAAGCTACCACGGAGTTCAGCTTCGACAAATCGATGTGGATCGTCCGTTCGTACACGGCGTCCGGATCGGCGGCATACACCCTGGGCTCTTTGGCGCCGTGCTCCTTCAAAAAGGAAAGCGTCTTTTCATCCACCGGGAAGGTGCCGTTCTTGGCCCCGGCCTCAATGGCCATGTTGCAAATGCAAAGCCTGTCATCCATGGAAAGGGAGCTTACGCCCTCACCCGAAAATTCAAGCGACTCATACAGTGCCCCGTCCACTCCGATTTCATGGATGAGGTGCAAAATCACATCCTTGCCAGAGACGTACTTGCGAAGCTTGCCCGTGAGCACCACGGAAATCGCTGCCGGCACCCTAAGCCATACCTTGCCGTAGGCCATGGCCGCCGCCATATCGGTGGAGCCCACACCTGAAGAAAACGCCCCCAGTGCGCCGTAGGTGCAGGTGTGGCTGTCTGCGCCAATCACCAGGTCCCCGGCGGTGACCATGCCGCGTTCCGGCAGCAGTGCGTGCTCCACGCCCATATCGCCCACGTCAAAGTAATTGACGATGGACTTCTCACTGGCGAACTCCCGAACCTTTTTCGTTTGCTCCGCCGCCTTGATATCCTTGTTTGGGGTAAAATGGTCCATTACCAGGGCAATCTTTTCACAGTCAAACACGCATTCGCAGCCGGCCTTTTGGAACTCATTGATGGCGACGGGAGCGGTGATGTCGTTGCCCAATACCAGGTCGGTATCGGCCAGGATCATATCCCCTGCCTGAAGAACATCCTTCCCGCAGTGGGCGGCGAGTATCTTTTGGGTCATGGTCATAGACATGGGGCGGCAGCCTCCTTCTTGTGCAGAATGTATTCAATGGAATCCGACAGCGCCTGCCAGCTTGCGGCAATGATGTCGGTGGATACGCCAACGGTGGTCCAGGTGTTTTCCCCATCGCTTGATTCGATCAGAACCCGAACGCGGGAGGCGGTGGCCGCCCGGCCTGTCAGAACGCGAACTTTGTAATCGATGAGGCGGACTTTGGAAAGCTCCGGGTAGAACACGGAAAGTGCCTTGCGCAGCGCCGTATCCAGGGCGTGCACGGGACCGTTTCCCATGGCGGCTGTTGTCTCCTGCTGCCCATCCACCTGGATGGAGAGCATGGCGGAGGCGCTCTTGTCACCGTCGGGGGAAGGGTATTCTCCGCTGATGCGGTACATGCCCAGGGTGAAATGGGGCGTGAAGCGCTTTAGCGCTCTGGTCACCATCAATTCAAAGCTGGCGTCCGCCGCCTCGAACTGAAAGCCCTCATGCTCCAGGTCCTTAAGCATTGCCACAATCTGCGCCACCTCAGGCGATTCCTTGTTGAAATTGGGGGCGACGGCGGCCAGCTTCGCCAGCACCGTGGTACGGCCGGAGACTTCGCTCATCAAAAAGCGGCGCTCGTTGCCGACAGCTTCCGGCGAAATATGCTCAAAGGAGCGGCTGACCTTGCTCACCCCATCGATGTGCATGCCCCCCTTGTGGGCATAGGCACTGGCCCCAACATAAGGCCGGTTGGATGACAGGGAGAGGTTCGACAGTTCCGACAGCCGGGCAGCGGTATGGCGCAGGTTTTGCAAATCGCCTATGCAGTCCATGCCCATTTTCAAAAGAAGGCCCGGTATGATGGCACTCAAATCCGCATTGCCGCAACGCTCCCCAATTCCGGTGAAGGTACCCTGCACCTGCACCGCCCCAGCCCGAACAGCCAGGAGGGATGAAGCCACCGCGCAGCCGGAATCGTTGTGACAGTGGATGCCGATGCGGGTATCCGGGAACAGGGAGCATACCTTTTTAACCACCGTTTGAATGTCATCCGGCAGCATGCCACCGTTGGTATCGCACAGGCAAAGCACGTCAGCCCCAGCCTTGTGGGCGGCTTCAAGCACCTGCATAGCATACTCCGGGTTACCTACGTACCCGTCAAAGAAGTGCTCCGCGTCGAAAATCACTTCCTTGCCGTGATCCTTGAAAAACCGGACGGTATCAAAAACCAGGCGCAGGTTTTCCTCAAGCGTGGTCGTCAGCACCTGAAGAACATGCAGGTCCCAGGACTTGCCGAAGATGGCCACCGAGGGGGTGTTGGCCATCAAAAGAGAGAGAACGTTTTTGTCTTCCTCAGGCTTTATTTCCTTGCGGCAGGTACTGCCAAAGGCGCACAGCCGGGCGCTTTTCAGCTTGAGCTCCATCACCCGCTGGAAGAATTCGATGTCCTTGGGGTTGGAGCCGGGGTTGCCGGCCTCGATATAGTCCACCCCAAATTCATCCAGGGCTTTGACGATGCTCAGCTTGTCGCTGACGGAGAAGGAGATGCCCTCTCCCTGGGCGCCGTCCCGAAGCGTGCTGTCGAAGATTTCAAGTCTTTTCATGTGGTCACCCCATTGTTCCGTATTGGTTGGCTTATGAAGTTCCGCGTCTATGGACGCGGCCAAAGGGCTTTCCGATCGCCCTTTGGAAACCTTCGGATGCCATCCTCATAAACATTTATTATTTACTCATTTAGAAAGCACAGCGTTTTTACCTAATGATGGGGATTCCAAAGGGGCTGTGTCCCTTTGGCGGGGGTACCGGGGGCAGAGCCCCCGGTTACAGCTTATTCATGCCGTTGATATAGGCCAGGATACTGGCCTCCACGATGTCGGTAGAGAGGCCGCGGCCCGTGACCACCCGCTCACCGCAGCGGATTTTGACGATGGCCTCGCCCTGGGCATCCTTGCCTTCGGAGATGGTTTGAATGGCGTAGTCCTCCAGGGAATGGGGCGGAGCGGGAATCAATTTGTCCACGGCATTGAAAGCGGCATCGATGGGGCCGTCGCCCAAAGCCACCTCCTCGGTGCGCTCGCCCTCGTGCAAAACGCTGACCACGGCGTTGGAGGTAACATAGTTGCCGCTGTTGACGGTAAAACGCTCCAGGTGGTAGCCACTGCCGGTCCCTGTGTCGCTGAGCCTGTGCACCGCCAGGGCCTCCAGGTCGTAATCGGTGATCGTCTTTTTTCGGTCGCACAAATCCTTGAAGCGGGCAAAAAGCTGATCCAACTCTTCCTTTTGCAGGGTGTAGCCCAGGGCATTCAGCCTTTCCTCCACGGCGTGGCGGCCGCTGTGCTTGCCCAGCACCATGCGGTTTTGCATGAGGCCAATGGATTCTGGTGTCATGATCTCATAGGTAGCCCTGTTCGCCATCACGCCGTGCTGGTGGATGCCCGCCTCATGAGCAAAGGCGTTCTGCCCCACCACCGCTTTGTTCATGGGTGCGTTCACGCCCAGGATGCTGTATACCAGGCGGCTGACGGGGGAAATGCGGGTGGTGTCCACGCCGCAGCCCATGGGGTACAGGTCTGGCCTTGTGTGCATGGCCATCACGATTTCTTCCAGCGCGGCATTGCCCGCACGCTCGCCGATGCCGTTGATGGTGCACTCCACCTGACCGGCTCCGGCCAGCACAGCGGAGAGGGAATTGGCTGCCGCCAGACCCAGGTCGTTGTGACAGTGAACGGAGAGCGTCACGGTATCAATGTTCTCCACATGCTGTTTGAGGTATCCAATCATCGCGGCCATCTCGGCGGGTGTGGCATAGCCAACGGTGTCAGGAATGTTGATAACATTGGCCCCGGCGCGGATGGCCGCATCCACCGCCCTGGCCAGGAATTTGGGTTCGGAGCGCATGGCATCCTCGGCGGAAAACTCCACCTGGGGGCAGAGATTTCGGGCATAAGCCACCATGGAGGTGATGGTATCGATGACCTCCTGCTCCGACATCTTCAATTTGTATTGCATGTGGGTTGGCGATGTAGCCAGGAAGGTGTGGATAAGGGGCGACTTGGCATCCTTCAACGCTCCCCAGGATGCATCAATGTCCTTCTTTGTGGCGCGGGATAGGCTGGCCACGGTGCAGTTTTTGAGTGTCCTGGCAATGGTCTGTACCGACTCAAAGTCCCCCTGGGAGGCGATGGCAAAGCCGGCCTCAATCACATCCACCTTCATGCGCTCCAGGGCTTGTGCTATTTCTATCTTCTCCGCCAAATCCATGCTGCAGCCGGGGGCCTGTTCCCCATCCCGCAGCGTCGTGTCAAATATTTTCACCTGCTTCATTGAAATCCGCTCCTTCCTTCAAGACGGCGCCTTGATCCGCCGACGATACCATGGCCGCGTAGCGCTTCAGGTAGCCCGACAGCGGAGCGCGCCTCCGAGCTTCAAAGGAAGCCCGCCTTGACGCGATTTCCGCTTCGGGCACAGTAAGGCTAAGTCGTTTGCCAGGAATATCAATCTCGATCAGGTCCCCCTCCTGAACAAGGGCGATGAGCCCGCCTGCGGCGGCCTCGGGAGAAATATGGCCCATGGCCGCGCCCCGGGTCGCACCGGAGAACCGGCCGTCGGTGATGAGGGCTACAGATTTGTCCAGCCCCATGCCGGCGATGGCGGAGGTGGGCGATAGCATTTCCCGCATACCGGGGCCACCGGCGGGGCCTTCGTAGCGAATGACCACCACGTCATTTTCCTTTATTTTTCCGGAATAAATAGCGGCAACGGCTGCTTCCTCCCCGTCAAACACCCGGGCGGGGCCGCTGTGGCGCAGCATCTCCGGGGCCACGGCGCTTTGCTTGACCACCGCGCCGCCGGAGCTTAGGTTGCCAAAGAGAACAGCGAGCCCGCCGGCCGGGGCGTAGGGGCTTTCCCAGGGCCTGATCACCTGGGCATCCAGCACCTTCACGTTTTGCAGGTTTTCCGCCACGGTTTTTCCGGTAACGGTGATGCAGCTGCCGTTGAGTAACCCCATATGCCTCAATTCCCCCATCACCGCCGGGATGCCCCCGGCCTGATGCAGGTCCTGCACATGGTGCTTGCCTGCCGGTGCCAGCCTGCACAAATTGGGTGTTTTTTGGCTGACCTCGTTGATTTTGGAAAGCGGGAAGGGTGCACCGGCTTCCCTGGCGATGGCGGACAAGTGCAGGGCGGTATTGGTGGAGCAGCCCAGCGCCATGTCCACCACCAGCGCGTTTTCAATGGATTTTTCATTGAGAATGTCACGGGCGCAGATATTTTTCTCCAAGAGCTCCATGATCTTCACGCCCGTTTCCTTGGCCAGGCGCGTTCTCGCTGCATATACCGCGGGAATGGTGCCGCTTCCGGGCAGGGAGAGGCCGATGACTTCCGTCAGGCAGTTCATGGAATTGGCGGTAAACATGCCTGAGCAGGAGCCGCAGCCAGGGCAGACCTCGTTTTCCACACAGTTTAACTCTTCTTCCCCGATGTGCCCGGCCATGAAGGAGCCCACCGCCTCAAAGGCGCTGTTTAGGTCGTTGCCGTTCAGGGATAACATGGGCCCGCCGGATACGAAGATGCTGGGCAGGTTCAACCTGGCCGCGGCCATGAGCATGCCCGGCACCACCTTGTCGCAGTTGGGGATAAACACCAGCGCGTCAAAGGCGTGGGCTCGAACCATGCACTCGATGGTGTCCGCAATCAGCTCACGGGTACACAGGGAATAGCGCATTCCCTCATGGCCCATGGCGATTCCGTCGCACACGGCGATGGTGTTGAACTCCAGGGGTGTGCCCCCCGCCATCAGCACGCCATCCTTGACCGCCCTTGCAATCTGCTGCAAATGGATGTGGCCGGGCACCACTTCATTGAAGGAATTGACAATACCGATGAAAGGCTTTTTCAGCTGCCCGTCGGTGAGGCCGCATGCCTTCAGCAAAGAACGGTGCGGCGTGCGTTCCGGCCCCTTTTTTACGGCGTCGGAACGGCTCATGTATTTTCCTCCTTGGGCTTTTGCCAGCTCATTTTGGCCCGCAGCTCCGCCCCGGTCTTCTCCAGCAGGCTATTCTGGGCGGCATATCTCATGGCGTTGAAGGATGGGCGGTTCGCCTGGTTTTCCAGAATCCAGTTGCGGGCAAAAACGCCATTCTGGATTTCAGAAAGCACCTTCTTCATTTCCTTGCGGGTTTCCTCGGTGATGATGCGGGGGCCCGTGGTGTAATCGCCGTATTCCGCCGTGTCGGAGATGGAGTAGCGCATGAAGTTCATGCCGCCGGCCACCACCAGGTCGATGATGAGCTTCATTTCATGCACGCACTCGAAGTAAGCGCTTTCCGGCTGATAGCCGGCTTCCACCAAGGTATCGAACCCGGCCTTCATCAAAGCGGTGACGCCGCCGCAGAGCACCGCCTGCTCGCCGAAGAGGTCCGTTTCCGTCTCCTCGCGGAAGGTGGTTTCCAGTATGCCCGCCCTGGCACCGCCGATGCCCGCGGCATAGGCAAGCGCCGTTCCCTTGGCATTCCCGTTGGGGTCCTGGTACACGGCGATCAGGCAGGGCACGCCCTTGCCTTCCTGATACTGGCTGCGCACGGTATGGCCGGGACCCTTGGGCGCGATCATGATAACGGCCACTTCCTTGGGCACCACGATCTGCCCGAAGTGGATGTTGAAGCCATGGGCAAAGGCCAGCGTCTTGCCGGGCTTCAAATAAGGTGCGATGTCGTTTTTGTAAAGCTGTGCCTGCTTTTCATCGTTCACCAGGATCATGATCACATCCGCCGCCGCAACGGCGTCCTTTGTGAGCATTACTTCAAGGCCCGCTTCCCTGGCCGCCTTGGCGGACTTTGATCCCTCGTACAGGCCCACCACTACGTGAAAGCCGCTTTCGTGAAGGTTCAGTGCGTGGGCGTGGCCCTGGCTGCCGTAGCCGATGACGGCAATCTTCTTTCCCTTGAGGAAACTCGCGTCGCAATCCTGTTGATAGTACATCTTGGCCATGTAAAATCACTCCTTCTCTTTTTGTGTCAGCACATAACCATTCCTGCCAATGGCAGTAATGCCTGTGCGGCATAACTCAATAATGCCAAAGGGCTCCAAAAAGGTAACGAAAGCATCCAGCTTGGCTTTTTCCCCGGTCAGCTCCATGGTCATGGTATCGGGAGCCAGATCGATCACCTTGGCCCTAAAGACTGTCACCGCGTCCAGCGCCTGGCTCCTGGTTTCGGGAGCGGCCCGGACCTTGACCAGCATCAGCTCCCGGATGACGGTCTGTGCAAGGTCCATCAGCTCCACCACCTTCACATCGTGAAGCTTATGGAGCTGCTTGACGATCTGCTCCTGCACATAGCCATCCCCCGTGGCCAGGATGGTCACCCGGGAGGTATGAAAGGCCTGCGTCTCCCCGACGGAGAGGCTGTCGATGTTGAAGCCCCGGCGTGCGAACAGGCCTGAAATCCGGGTCAGCACGCCGGATTCGTTTTTGACCAGCAGCGACAGGATAAACTTTCCGGTTTCCATGGCTTTACCCCCTCACAATCATATCCCGGATGCTTCCGTTGGGCGGGATCATGGGCAGCACCTTTTCATCCCGATGGATGCGCACATCGATGACAACCGGGCCCGAAAGCTGGAAGGCCTTGTCCAGCACGGCATCGATTTTGTCAATGGAATCCAGGCGCAGCCCCTTGGCACCGAACGCCTGGGCCAATAAACAAAAGTCTGTGGCCCTGTTCAAGGTGGTATTGGAATAACGCTTTGAAAAGAACATGGTCTGCCACTGGCGAACCATGCCCAGTACGCTGTTGTTGAGCACCACCACAATAATGGGCAGGCGGTTGGTAACAGCCGTGGCCAGTTCGTTCATGTTCATGTGGAAACTGCCGTCGCTGGTAATCATCATCGTTTTTTTAAGCCCCGTACCGATGCAAGCGCCGATGGCGGCACCCATGCCAAAGCCCATGGTGCCTAGGCCGCCCGACGAGATAAAGGTGCGCGGGCGTGTGAAGCTTAGGTACTGCGCCGCCCACACCTGGTGTTGGCCCACGTTAGTCACCAGCGGCATATGGGGT
>JAEZLW010000212.1 GCA_023415145.1 Bacillota bacterium
CCAAGATATACGGTACCGGAGCCGACTGCGGTAGGTTCGGCAGCAACGGCTTCTTCTTCAGCCATGGGCAGCGTCACGGTAGCGCCGGCCTGACCCAAGGCATTGGCAACAGCGGTGAGAATACCAATGGAGGAGTAAGTAGCGCCGGACTGTACATCCACACCTGTAACGGTATTGGCAGCGATGATTGCGGGAATCACGCTGTCCACAGCCTGGGTATAAATGCCATCGGTGTCCACGGTTTCAAGAAGCTTAACGTCCTTGATGGCGCCGCCATCAACAGTGACTTCCACCTTAAGGGGGCCGGCAAAGCCTTCCGCCTCGCCAACATAGACGCCGTCAGTGTAAGTGCCTTCTACCGTGATGCCGGTAGCCATGGCCAGTACGGGCAATGTGCAGAGCAAAACGGCCAACAGAACAGACAGGACCTTTTTCATGGGTTCTCCTCCTATTATGTATATCATTCTCCCCATCGAGATTGTTTATATCATAACAAACATTATATAAATAGTCAATAGTTTGTCAATGCAGCGCTGCGGCCTAGAACGAAAAATTTTCGCAATGGAAAAATCCCCATTGACGGGCTGCGCTTTGTCTGCTATACTGCTCCCGTAATTAGTTCAAGGAGGATTTTGGATGTCGGTCTTGTCTGTAAAGGGGCTTCTTAACTGAATCCATGAGGGAAAGGACTGCAAGGTGCAGGCAAAGCCTGTTTGTTTGCGTACCTTCCCGCATCTGCCCTTTACAGACTGCTTCCTGACACCTGCCTGGCAATAGGAAACGACAGAGGGCGCACCCTCCGGTCCGTTTTCATAGGTCTCTTCACGGACTTCTCATAAAAACGAGAAGCGCGGTGAGGAAACGCCATGAAACCGGCCTGGATGGCGAACATCTGTCGTTTTTGTGTTTGATGCCCGCAGAAGCATTCTGCCCGTAAAGGGCTTCAGATGCGAACCTGCGGGCATTTTTATCTGACCAAAAAATGGAGGAATCACACGTGACCACACCGCAAATCACACTGGAATTTGACAAAATCAAGGATATGCTGTGCCAATTGGCCAGTACCGCAGGCGCAAGGGAACGGCTGCGCGCCTTAAGCCCTGCCCTGAATGAAAAAGAATGCCGCAGCCGCATACAAAAAACCACCGAAGCATGCCAGCTTATAAACGTACTTGGCAGCCCGCCCACAACCTCCACGGAGTCGCTGGACAAGGTTCTGCCGCTTTTAAAGGCCGGAGCCATGCTGGGGCCGGAGCAGTTCCTGGGCATATCCCAATTTCTTTCTTCCTGCCGCCGGATGAAAGCTTATTTAAAGCGCGGGGAATACCTGCAGTCAGAGCTTGCTTTTTATGGCCGCGCTTTTGCAGACCTGAATGATCTGGAGGAGGAAATCGAACGGTGCATCCGGGGCGACGCCGTGGACAGCAATGCTTCGCCTGCCCTCAGAGATGTGCGCCGGAAGATGGAGCAAACGGCCGCGCAGGTCAAAAACAAGCTTTCAAGCCTTTTGCAAAGCAACCGCGCCTTCTTTTCCGACAGCTTCGTGGCACAAAGGGGCGGCCGGCTGACACTGCCGGTAAAGCGGGAACACAAGGCGCAAGTACCCGGCACTGTGGTGGATATGTCAGCCACAGGAAGCACCGTTTTCATTGAGCCGGCGTCAGTCACAAAGCTTCAGGAAGAATTGAACCTCATGAAGATACAGGAGGAAAACGAAGTCCGCCGCATTCTGTACACATTGACTGCCCTGGCGGAAGGCTGTTTGCCCTCCCTTGCCACAAACCGTGATACGTTTGAAGCGCTGGATTTTGCCTTTGCCAAAGGCGCGTTAAGCGTACAAATGAATGCGCTGGAGCCTGAACTCACCACAGACCGGCGCATCCGTATTCAAAATGGCCGCCATCCCCTGATAGAGAAAAACAAATGTGTGCCCCTTACCATCTCGCTGGGAGAAGATGCGTCGGGCATCGTCATCACAGGCCCCAATACCGGCGGCAAGACAGTGGCGCTCAAAACGGTAGGCTTGTTCGCCCTGATGGCCCAAAGCGGGCTGCACGTGCCGGCGGATGTGGGAACCTCCCTTTGCATGCTGAGCAATGTGCTTTGCGACATCGGCGACGGTCAAAGCATTTCCCAAAACCTGTCCACCTTCTCCTCCCACATGACCAACGTTTTGTCCATTCTTCAGGAAACAGGCCGGGAAAGCCTGGTGCTGCTGGATGAGCTCGGCTCAGGTACCGACCCCATGGAAGGCATGGGCATCGCCATTGCCATACTGGATGTACTAAGGGAGAAAGGCTGCCTGTTCGTGGCCACCACCCATTACCCGGAGGTGAAGGAGTACGCCTACCGTGCCCCTGGCCTTACAAATGCCAGAATGGCTTTTGACCGGGAAACCTTATCGCCCCTGTACCGGCTGGAGATGGGCGAGGCGGGGGAAAGCTGCGCGTTGTATATTGTAAAGCGGCTGGGCTTCCCGGAGGCCATGATCGATCGGGCCCGCAATGCCGCTTACGGCAGGCAGGAATCAAAGCAGCCCAGTCCTGGCATACCTGTCAGCAATGCCCCTTTGGGCCCGCAAAACGCCGCGCCAATTCCGCGCATTCAAAAGGATGAACCGCCAAAGCCCGTATCCGCCCATGCCGCCCAGTTTCAATTGGGGGATAGCGTGCTTGTCTACCCCGGCCGGGAAATTGGCCTGGTGTATGACCCCGCTGATGAAAAAGGGCTTGTTGGCGTACAGATCAAGGGCATCAAGCAGCGCATCCCCCACAAAAGGCTCAAGCGCCACGTAGCTGCTGAAAACATGTACCCCGACAACTATGATTTTTCCATCGTGTTCGACAGTGTACAAAACCGCAAGGCACGCCACCAAATGGGCAAAAGACACCAGCCCAACCTTGAAATCAACTATGAAAAGGAGACCACCCATGCCAGTGATTGAAACCAGACAATTGACCAAGGTCTACCGCCGTTTTGAAAAGGAGCCGGGCTTCAAGGGCAGCCTGAAGAGCCTGTTTCACCGCACATTTGTAGAAAAAACTGCTCTGAACCAATTTGACCTTTCCATTTCGGAAGGGGAGTTTGTGGGCCTCATTGGCCCCAACGGCGCAGGCAAGACCACGCTGGTGAAGCTTCTTACAGGCATTATCGCCCCCACTTCCGGCAGTATTTCGGTGCTGAACTACACGCCGAACCGGCTGGAGAGCGCTTTCAAAAGCCAGTATGCCGTGGTCATGGGCCAGAAAAGCCAGCTTTTCTTTGACTTGACGCCAGCGGATACCTTCCGGCTGTTCAAGGAGCTGTACAGCATCCCGGAAAGCCTCTACCTTCGAAACCTGAGATATTTCACCGAATTGTTCGAGGTGGAGCATTTGATGCGGGTACAGGTGCGCACATTGTCCCTGGGGGAGCGGATGAAAATGGAGCTGATCGCGGCACTGTTGCACAGCCCCCGCATCCTGTTTCTGGATGAACCCACCATCGGCCTGGACGCTGTAGCCCAGCACCAAATGCGCGCCTTCCTGCGGGAGGTGAACAGGGAACAGGGAACAACGATCCTGTTAACCTCCCATTACATGGAGGACATCGTGAGCTTGTGCAAGCGGTGCGTCGTGGTGGCCGGTGGTGAAAAGCTATGCGACGGACCGACGGATGTTCTGTTCCAGCAGTATCAAACCCACCGGAAGATTACCCTGGCCCTGGAAGAAGACTGCACAGTGGAACTGCCTGTTGACTGCACGGAGGTGACACAGCAGCAAATGAAGCTTTCCTTTCTTTTGCCCAAGGCTAACGCCACACCGCTTTTGCAATCGCTGATGTCCCGTTATCCCATTCGGGACATCATGGTGGAGGAGGAGGATATCGGCAGCGTCGTGACCAGGCTGTACGCCAACAAGGAGGCGGCCGCAGGATGAAAAAGTATTGGGAGGCCTTGGTGATCGCCTTCAAAACGCGAACCGCCTACCGCTTCGACACCGCCATGCAGGTATTGGCCAGCGTGGCAAGGGTTCTGTTCGCCTGGCTTTTGTGGTCAGCCATCTTCAAGGGCCGGTCACAAGTGGCAGACTTCACGCTGGATACCATGATTCTGTATTACCTTATCCAATCCTTTTTCGCCCAGATGGACAATACCGGGCGCATCGCCGAGGAGTTGGGGTCGCATATCCGGGCCGGTACGTTTTCCAAATTCCTGGTGCTGCCCGTCAGGATACAGCCGTACCTGTTCGCCCAGTCATTGGGCAGCGCCGCCTATATGGTGTTTTTTAGCATAGGGGCAAGCATCCTGAGCCTACTGGCCTTTCCCGTAAGGATCGAATGGACGGTACTTCCCCTCAACCTTATAAAGGCGGCGGCACTGCTTATACTCGGCCGCATATTCCTATCCCAACTGCACTTTTACCTGGGGATACTGACCTTCAAATATCAGGATATCTGGCTGTTTCTGATGATCAAAAGCAATGTGCTTGCTTTTCTGACCGGTGTGCTTGTACCCCTGACCCTTATGCCGGAAGCCGTTTTGCAGATGCTTCGCCTGACGCCCTTTTATCATGCGGCTCACCTGCCCGCCATGCTGCTTCTGAATCTTGGCGGCGATGAAGCACTGTCGGGGATGCTTATCATCACCCTATGGATCGTGTTTTTCTTTTTCCTCAACAAACAGACCTACGCGCACCTGCGCACGCGCTATGACGGGGTAGGCATATGAAACAAAACCTGAAGCTGATTCTCACCCTGGCAAAGCTCCGGCTGAGCCATTTGATGGTCTTTAGACTGTCATTCTTCGGCGCGTTCTTTGTGGACGGAAGCATGTTTGCGATACAGCTTCTTTTGTTTGATGTGCTGTACGGCCAGGTCGAATCCATCGGCGGCTGGCAGCGGGGAGAGATGATCATTTTCATCGGTACCTTTTCCCTGGTGAACGCCCTCAATATGTGCACCTTCTTCTTTGGGCTGATCACCATCCCGGAAAAAATACGCACAGGAGCGCTGGATCATTATCTCACAAAGCCCTCCAGCACATTGTTGCGCCTGTCCTTTGAGAGCATGAATCCCGGCTCCCTGCCGCTTGTATTCATGAGCCTGATCATCATCGCAAGAGGGATATCGCTGCTGCCAGCGCCGCCCTCCTTGGGAGCCGCTGCCGGATATTTTGTTTTGGTGCTCCTGATGACGCTTTTATGGTATGACCTGATGCTGCTGTTGCGTACGGTGCCCTTTGTTGTGACATCTGCCGCCACCGTGCATCAGATGGAGGAATCCCTGATCGAATTGAGCATGAAGGTGCCGGGAGTTGTTTTTGAGGGTGTGTGGAAAATTTTGTTCCAGGTGGTATTGCCCTATGGGCTTATGGCCACACTGCCCACCCAAATGCTCACCGGAACCCTGTCGCCTATCAGCCTTGCCTGGGGGTGCGGCGTGGCTTTGCTGTTCACCTTCCTTGCCTTCAGGTTTTGGAAGTTCGGCCTGACCCGCTACAAAAGCGCCAGCAGCTGACGCAAAAGAGAGAACGAGAAAAGAAGCGGGGAGGATGCCTTTTGAAAAAGGCAAGCTCCCCGAACCTCTCCCACCAATACGATATGGAATGTACATTCTTCCCTCCTTTTGCTTCAGTGCTACAACAAATGCTTGAATATACGGCTCCAAAAACTTCATATGGAAAATATTTTTCTTCTTATGGGCCTGTTTTTCTCCGGACTTCGATATCACAAGCTTGTTGACAATGCCTTATTCTGGTATACTATGCCTGTCATTTGTTGTTCGTTAGATTTGGATGAATTAATAAGAATAGGGTGATGTTGCCATGCGCATCAAGCTTTACGATTTGATGTATTCACTTTCCAGCGCCATGGACCTTGTAGCCCCCGAGCTGTTCAACCATCATCAGCAGGTTGCCTACCTGTCTTACCATCTTGGCAAAGAAATGGGACTGAACGCCGAAGATTCCCTGAATCTTTTGATGGCCGGCATCGTTCACGACATCGGTTCGCTATCTCTGAAGGAACGCATGGTCATGATCCGCGACGAGATGGATGAAATCAACAGTCATGCTCTGAGGGGGGCTTCCCTGCTGGAAATGTATGCGCCGTTTTCTCCCCTGGCGGACATCATACGCTATCACCATTTGCCCTGGGCTCACGGGGAGGGCGCAGCCTGTCATGGCAAAGCCGTCCCGCTGACCAGCCACATTCTTCACCTGGCCGACCGCATTTGCGTATTGCTTACCGATACCAGGCATACACTGCTTCAATTGCCGGAAGTATTGCATAAAATACGGGAAGGGGAAGGGGAGCGCTTTATCCCATCGGGCGTAGCTGCCGTCATGAAGCTGGCCATGCGGGAGCATATCTGGCTTGAGCTCAACGACAGGGATCCTCTGCGCTTTTTGAAGCGGGATGCCGCATTGTTTTCCATGGAACTGGACCTTGCACAGGTGCTGCAAATATCCGAAATCTTTTCCCATGTCATTGATTTTCGCAGCCGCTTTACCGCCACCCATTCCGCCGGCGTGGCCCATACCGCAAGGATGCTGGGGGAACTGAGCGGTATGTCCTCCTCGGAATGCGACATGCTGCTAATCGCCGGATACCTGCACGACCTGGGCAAAATCACCATCGACAACGAAATCCTGGAAAAGCCCGGCCAATTGGATGCCAGGCAATATACCGTCATCCGCTCCCATACGTTTTACACTTATAGGCTTCTGTCCCAAGTGCAAGGCTTTGAGACCATTGCCGAATGGGCAGCCTTCCACCATGAAAAGCTTAACGGCAACGGCTATCCCTTTCACCTGGAGGAAAAGGCCCTTCCCTATGGCGCCAGGATCATGGCCGTGGCGGACATCTTCACCGCCATCACGGAAAAGCGGCCATACCGGGAAGGCATGACCCAGGATCAGGCTATACAGGCTCTTACAGCCATGGTGGACAACAAAACCATCAGCCGGGAAATTGTAGAACTGCTGATCGATCATTACGACCTGTTCCAGCATATCCGGGAAGAAAGCCAAAAACGGGCCTATGAGGCATATGAGGAATTCTTCCGCCTGTCGGAGGAAATCTGCCCGGCATAAAGGCAGCTTAAACGTTACTTTCCCATATCTGCAGCCATCAGCACAAGCTGCCGGATGGTTTTAAAGTTGCGCATGGTAACGGACGTATTCATTTTTGAAATCTGCGCTGCCAGCTTGGAGTTATGAACGCCGTTTTGTACAAGCAAGTAGATGTCCCTGCCGCTTATCACAAAGCGGTCTCCGCCGCTTGGGATGGACTTCAGCTTTTCCGCTGCTTCCAAAGCGGGCGGTGAAGTCAGCATGCATACGTGCAGGCTTTCAACGCCTGATGCCAAATCTGCCGCCTGAACCTCTTCCGCCGGAAAAGGGCAGTTTTCGGCAATCGCTTGAAGCTCCTGCGAGGTGCGCAGTATCACGGGCACGGGAAATCCAAACCGCTCTTTCATGACCTGCTCCATTTTTTCACGCAATTCCGGTTCTTCCCCGTCCGCCTCAAACAGTACATTTCCGCTTTGGATATATGTCCGCACGCCTTGAAAGCCGGCTTCACCAAGTATGCTTTTCAGTTCAGCCATATTCACGCGGTGCTTGCCGCCCACGTTGATTCCACGTAGAAGCGCTATATGTATGCTCATCCTGTCACCTCTGCTTTTACCTTTGCCTGGGAGAGACGTTTACATTTTTCTTTCAGCTTCAGGCATTCATTGAGATGCCCCATATGATGCCGGGTGATGGGCATTAACAATATGCCGGCCACATTCTTTTTCCCCCAGAAATCCATCAGCCATATGGAATCGGGATGGACGGTCACGCCGCCTTCCTCCAATATACGGTCCACCTGCCGCTTTTCAAACTTCCGCTGAGGGTCTCCGCCGGCAAGACCGGCAATGACTTCCCTTGTGCGTTTGCCCACTGCGTCGCGGTATTCACGCAGCGTCGCCCTGTCCACCTCATTGCTGAAAGACAAAATCTCTTCATCCGTCATGGCATTGCCCGTATCCCGGACTTGCGTATGCAGCCTTGATTGCCAGACACCGTCCAGCACCTGGTTTCCATCCGCCATCAAAAGATTGCAGGTCAGGTCTTCGATGCGGGTGATATGCCAGATGTTCCAGGCCACCGTCACATCCGCCGCTGTCGGCATGGTTTGAAAGGCATGGTCTGAAAGGTTCTCCCACACTTCATCCATCAGCGTAGGGCCGCTTCTATCCGAAACCTCCCTGGTGTGAAGCAGCCCGTGCATGTCTTCAAGCAGTGCCTTTGCCTCGGCGAAGGATTCCTTTTTGCCCAGCAACTCCCTCAGCCGCGCCTGCAGGGGGTTCCATTGTGTGCCTACCGAAAACATACTTTCCCTCTCCTTTGTACCATCAGCTCTCCACATCCCGAATTTTATCATGGCCTGGAAATTTAATCAAAAAGTTTTGTGAAAGCATTGACATTTCCATTTCTTCGTTTTATACTTAGTTACGTAAGTAATTAACCACTCAACAAAGGAGGTGGCATCATGAAGCTGGACTTTGGCAGTGAGCTGCCCATTTATCTGCAGATCACTGCGGAACTGGAAGACGCCATCTTCACCGGTGCCTTTCCGGAAGAAACGCAGATACCCTCCACCACGGAGATATCCTCCTTAATGCAAGTTAATCCCGCAACGGTGTTGAAGGGCATGAATCTGCTGGTGGATGAGGGGCTGCTGTACAAGAAAAGAGGGCTGGGGCTTTTTGTCATGGAAGGCGCGGTGGAAAAAATCAGAAGGAAGCGGCAACAGCAGTTTTACGAAAAGTTCGTTGTCAGCCTGGTGGCTGAAGCCAGAAAGCTGAAGCTTACCAAAGAGGAAGTATTGGAATGGATGGAAAGGGGTTTTGCACAATGAGCGGCCTGCAAATCAAGCACATCACAAAAACATTTGGTCAGGTAACCGCCCTGAATGACGTATCCGTTGCGCTGGAAAGCGGAAAGATTTACGGCCTTCTGGGCCGCAACGGCGCAGGCAAGTCCACGCTTTTAAACATCATCACCAACCGCATCTTCCCCGATTCGGGGGAAGTATTGGTGAACGGACAGCCCGCCCGTGAAAACGACGCTGCCCAGCAGCAAATCTATATGATGAGCGAAAAGAGCTACTATCCCGAAAGCATGCGGGTTTCAGACGCTTTCAAATGTACGGAAGCGTTTTACGGCGGCTTTGATAGGGAATACGCGAAAAAGCTGTGCGACCTGTTCAGTCTGAACCCGAAAAAGAAGATCAAGGAGCTGTCCACCGGCTATGGCTCCATCTTCAAGCTGATTGCGGCTCTTAGCGTTTCCGTTCCTTTTGTCCTGCTGGATGAGCCTGTGCTGGGCCTGGATGCCAACCACCGGGAACTGTTGTACAAGGTTCTCCTGGAAACGTATATGGAGAAACCGCGTACTGTTGTGATTTCCACTCATTTGATCGAGGAAGTTTCCGGGCTCATCGAAGAAGTGATCATCATCAAGAAAGGGCAAATCATCCGCCAGCAGCCTACGGAGGAATTGCTTTCCATGGGTTACACCGTTTCCGGCCCCGCCGCCAAGGTGGATGAATATATAGTGGGCAAGGAACTGCTGGGCGAAGATACGCTGGGCGGGCTGAAAACCGCTTACCTGATGGGCCAGCCCGGCCGGGAGACAATGCCGGAGTATTTGCAAATTGGCAAAATGGACCTGCAAAAGCTGTTCATCCGGCTGACCAACGAGTAAAGGGGCGATTGAAATGAAACTGAAAGCAGCCGTACGGTATTACCTGAATGATTTTAAAAAATCCACCATGATCTTTTATGGCGTTTTGATGGCTCTTTTCCTGATACAACTGCTCATTAACGCTTTGCTGGACGGCAACTCTTCTTCCGGCAGCGTGGAATTCGCCTCCAGCATCTTCCTGTTTGTGGCTGGGCTCAACGCCTTCAAAGCCCAGTTCCGGCTATTTTTGCAAAATGGCCTCTCCCGCAAGACGCTTTTCACAGGCTTCATTGTCGGTTTGGCTATCTTGGCCGCCGCCATGACGTTGATTGATCTTGCCTTCGGCTGGTTTCGGGGATTGTTCGTGAGTTATCATTCAATGTACATGGATAGGTTCGGCAGCCTGTACAAGGACGGCAGCAGCTTTCAAGCGCTGGCGGACGGGCTTTTGTGGAGCTTCCTGTCTTATGTAACGGCCGGCATGACGGGCTTTTTCATCACCAGCCTGTATTACCGCATGAACAAGGCCCTGAAGCTGATTGTCTCCATCGGCGTGCCTGCGCTGGTCTTTATCGTGATCCCCCTGATCGACGGATTGTACACCAAGGGTGCCATCACCGCCTTCTTCGTGAACATCATCGCGTTCGCCTATGGGTTCGGTATTACTGTCAACCTTTCCAATGGTTTTGCCGGCCTGATCAGGCAATTGGCCGACCTGGAAAACGGGATCCCCCTGTATCCCTACCGTGCAGTGCTGTTCAGCATCCTCTGTACCGCTGTGACAGGTACCTTGAGCTTCTTTTTGATTCGCAGGGCGACAGTGAAGGAATAACAAGAACCCACTCCATGCCTTTTCTTTTGCAACAAATCCAATATTCTGCTACAATGCGTTATGCCGAATAAAAGCGGCATAACGCATTTTTGATAAAAGGATGTACCTATGAACCGGTTTGAAAACAATCTTTCCGAAGGAAGTGTGCTCAAAGGGCTGATCCGCTTTGCCACGCCTTTTTTGCTGTCCAACATCATACAATCTCTGTACAATGTGGCGGACATGTGGGTGGTTGGTACATTCAGCGGCACGGCCAGTATTGCCGGGGTCAACATCGGCGGCCAGGTAACCTTTATCCTCACCAACCTGATCATGGGCCTGTGCACGGGCGGCACGGTGCTGATAGCACAATATATCGGCAGCGGCAACCGGGAGAAACTGAAAAAGACTGTCTCCACGCTGTTCACCGGCCTGGTCCTGGCGGCCATCGTCATCACAGCGGCCATGCTGCTGCTCAAAAATCAGGTATTGCAGCTACTAAGCACGCCGCCGGAATCTCTTTCGGAGGCCAGCAATTATTTATGGGTTACGGTGACGGGCATCGTGTTTATCTTTGGCTACAACGCACTAAGCGCGGTACTGAGGGGCATGGGCGACAGCAAGCGGCCGCTGCTCTTTGTGTCCATCGCTTGCGTTACGAACGTCGTGCTGGATCTCATTTTTGTATGGCCGTTGAAGATGGGAGCGCTGGGCGCGGCCATTGCTACGGTCATTTCACAGGGGTTGTCGCTTCTCCTTTGTATCCGTTATTTGAAGCGGAGGGACTTTCTGTTTGATTTCCGGGCGGAATCCTTCCGCATCGACCGGGTACAGCTCAAATCCATTTTAAAAATCGGCACACCCGCCGCCATTCAAAACACCGTTGTCAGCTTTTCTTTTCTTTTTATCACGGCACTGGCCAATGCCGTTGGTGGCGTTACGGCTTCCGCAGCCGTTGGCATCGTTGGCAAATTCAACAGCTTTGCCATTTTGCCTGCCATTGGCATGAGCGCGGCGGTATCCACCATGGCGGCGCAGAACATTGGCGCCAACAAGTGGGACAGGGCACTGAAAGCCGCACGGATCGGAATGGTAATCTCTCTGGGCTTCAGCCTGACCGCCTTTGCCGCCGTACAGCTTTTCCCGGAAGCCATCATCGGGCTTTTCGATAAAAACCTGCAAACGATCATGGACGGTGTTGCTTATATGCGCTCCTTCAGCTACGATTATCTGATCGTTCCCTTTGTATTTAGCTTGCACGGCCTGTACATCGGCGCCGGGCATACAACATTTACCTTGTTTACAGGACTTATATCCTCTTTGCTTGGCAGAATCCCGGCTTCTTATCTATTTGGCAAGGTGGCGGGATGGGGCCTGAAAGGCGTGGGCCTGGGGGCGCCTGTGGCTTCCTTTGTTTCGCTGCTGTTGGTGGTGGGGTTTTTCGTTTCGGGCCGCTGGAAGGTCAACGTGGCTGACAGGCATGTTTCTGTTGATATGGAATAATCACACTTCGCGAAAAAGCAGCGCTGTCGCTCAGTAACTGAAAATAGTCCGCCGTCACGGCTGCAGCGTCACCCTCATGGGTTCATTGCATCATGAATCGGCGGATATTTCTTTTATGGTTTGATTAAAACACCAAGTTTCCCTATGGGATTGCACATTAACTTGTCCAGCATTTGTTTTTCCTTGCACGCAATGCCTCTCCGGCGTATGAAGGAAGCAAAACGCCCGGTGTCATTTCTTCCCGGACAGGTATTCGTGAATATCCTTGGCGGCCTTCTTCCCAGCGCCCATGGCCAGGATGACGGTGGCCGCTCCTGTAACGGCGTCGCCACCGGCCCATACGCCCTCCAGACTGGTGCGTCCCGTCTCCTCATCGGCAATGATTCCGCCCCATTTTTGGGTAGAAAGGCCCGGGGTGGTTTTTTTAATGAGGGGGTTGGGGCTGTTGCCGATGGCCACAATCACGGTATCAACGGGCATCGTGAAGGCACTGCCGGGCTTTATAACAGGGCGGCGGCGGCCGGAGGCGTCGGGCTCGCCAAGTTCCATTTCCACACAGGTCATGGCGGTTACACAGCCCTTATCATCGCCCAGGATGCCAATGGGATTTGTCAGAACACGGAAGATGATGCCCTCCTCCTTGGCATGGTGGATTTCCTCCCGACGGGCCGGCATCTCCTTCTCGCCGCGCCGGTAAATGATGGAAACCTCCTTGGCACCCATCCGCAAGGCACTGCGGGCGGCATCCATGGCTACGTTACCGCCGCCGATCACCGCCACATGGCCGCCCACCTTTACCGGGGTATCAAACCTTGGGTAGTCATACGCCTTCATCAGGTTGATGCGGGTCAAAAACTCGTTGGCGGAATAGACGCCGTTGAGGTTTTCCCCCGGTATGTTTTGAAAGTTGGGCAAGCCCGCGCCGCTGCCTACAAACACCGCGTCAAAATGCTGCTCACGCATCAGTTCTTCCACCGTAAAAGAGCGGCCAACCACACGGTTGGTTTCCACATTTACGCCCAGCGCAATGATTTGATCGATTTCTTTTTGCACCAGCGCCTTGGGCAGGCGGAACTCCGGGATGCCGTACATCAAAACGCCTCCGGGGGTATGCAGCGCCTCGAAAATGGTCACCTCATAGCCCAGCTTGGCCAGATCACCGGCACAGGTAAGCCCTGCGGGGCCGGAGCCGACCACAGCCACCTTCCTGCCATTTTTTTCAGCAGGCTTTTGTCCTGTGATGCCATGGGCCATGGCCCAGTCGGCGGCGAAACGCTCCAGCCGCCCGATGGCCACCGGCTCGCCTTTGATGCCCCTCACACACTTTTCCTCGCATTGTGTTTCCTGTGGGCATACCCGGCCGCAAATGGCCGGCAGGGCATTGGTCATGCGGATGACTTCATAGGCAGCCTCAAAGTCGCCCTTTTGCATATGGGCGATGAACTCGGGGATGCGCACATACACCGGACAGCCTGAAACGCAGGGCTTGTGCTTGCAATTTAAACAGCGTTTGGCCTCGTCAATGGCCATTTCCGCCGTGTATCCCTTTGCCACCTCCTGAAAATTGCGCGCTCTCTCTTCGGGCGGTTGTTCCAGCATAGGGTTCTTTGTGTTGCGCATATTGAGCATTAACGATTTCCTCCCGTCAGGCGGCAAAAATGCTGTTCTTCGTCCCTATACATGCGGGAGCGGGCCATGGCCGCGTCAAAATCCACCAGATGGCCGTCAAAATCGGGGCCGTCCACACAGGCAAACTTTGTTTCGCCGCCTATAGTCACCCGGCAGCCGCCGCACATGCCGGTACCGTCGATCATGATGGGGTTCATACTCACGATGGTCCTGATGCCATAGGGCCTTGTCAGCTCGGAAACTGCCTTCATCATGGGCAGGGGGCCGATGGCCACCACCACATCGTATTGCACGCCTTCCTCGATCCGCTTGCGCAGCGCGTCGGTGACAAAGCCCTTGTTCCCGTTGGAACCGTCGTCAGTCATCAAAAACAGGTTTTCGCAAGATGCCTGCATCTCTTCTTCCAGAATAATCAGAGACTTGTTGCGAAAGCCCATGATGCCATCCACCTTGGCCCCCGCGTCAAAAAGTGCTTTGGCCTGGGGATAGGCGATGGCCACACCCAGCCCGCCGCCCACCACAGCGGCGCGCTTGACACCATCAAGATGGGACGGCTCACCCAGCGGGCCCACGAAATCGCGGATAAATCCGCCCTCCGGCTGCTGATCCAGATGATTGGTGGTAAAGCCCACCTTTTGAAAAATAATGGTAACAGTGCCCTTCTCCCGGTCATAACCTGCGATGGTGAGCGGCACCCGTTCTCCCTGGTCGTCCACCCGGAAGATGATAAACTGCCCCGGCTGGGCTTTTGTTGCCACATGGGGCGCCAGAATCTCCATCAGCGTAACAGTTTCGTTCAGCGGACGTTTTTTTGTGATCTGATACAAATGAGCTTCCTCCTTGAATTGGGTTACAGCTCTATGCTTTCATATAGTATCATACAGCGTTTTTCGCTGTTTGCAAACCGTTATAACGAAAAAAAAACAGCCATTTTTCGGCACATCAATAATATATATATTTCCATATATGTTGTACAGATCCCATTATTGTGCTTATATTATAAGAATTTGCTGGGAACTATATAAGAAAATGCTATTGCAAGTAAAGAGAATGAGCGCTATAATCAAGTCATTGGAAGGTTTGATTCCGGCAAGCCTTCCGTTTTTCTGCAATATTTTCGGAAAAGATGCGCAACTTCCAAGAATCGGGTGTTTGACAGGTGCTTGTATTCTATGCCCTGGGTTTATTGGGCGGCATTGCATTCGGATGGCTTCAATGCCGCTTTCTTGTCTGGATCATTGGCTTTGAGGGAAAAGCCCGGCCGCTTTTTATGTTGGCGAAGCTCTTCCTTTGGGCCGCCGCCATGGTTCTGATGGCGTTATGGTCCATTCCCGCGCTGATTTGTTTTGTGATAGGCGCAACCGCCTCCATGCTGATAAACCTTATAAGCATGAAGCGCCGCGCAAAGGAGGAGTAAGCCTTGGAACTGAAGATCAGCCTCTTCCCGGAACACTTTTATGTGTTCGGCATCAATGTGGGCCTTTCTGTGGTCATCGCCTGGGGCGTATTGGCCGTACTGATTCTTTTGCTGGCGGCGATACGCGTTTTTGTTATCCCCAGATTTCAACAGAAACCCAAAGGACTGCAAAACGTGCTGGAGATGGCGGTACAGGGCATATACGGCTTTGCCGAAAACAAGGTCGGGCACCATGCCGCAAATTATGTGGCCCCAGCCGCCATGACGTTCATAACCTACATCTTCTTCACCACGGTTGTGGAGCTGTTCGGCCTTCCCCCCGCTACAGAGGACCTGAATTGTACCATCGCCCTGGGGCTTTGCTCCTTCCTCACAGTTAACATCGTTGCTATCAAGAGCGCGGGCTTCAAGGGCCGGCTAAAAAATCTGGCAAGCCCAAAGGCCATTGTTGCGCCCATTCGCATATTGACAGACTGCATTGCGCCCTTTTCCATGGGCATCCGTCTTTTTGCAAATGTGCTGGTAGGCGGCGTCATTATGCAGCTTATTTACGCAGTGGTCCCCATTCTGCTGCCTGCTGCAATAGCCTCTTACTTCAATGTGCTCCATGTGGGCATCCAAACCTTTGTATTCAGTCTGCTTTTCCTGACTTATGTCAGCGAGGCAGTTGGCGAAGTGGCTGAATAAATAAAAACCACTATTTTCACAACATAAGGGAGGAAACAAGTATGTCTGCTCTGGGAATCATCGCTATCGCTGCCAGTATCGCGTCACTGTGCGGCGCCGCTGCCGCCTTCGCCATGTCGCATGCCACCGGCAAGGCCGTAGAATCCATCGCCCGCCAGCCGGAGGCTGCAGGAAAGGTGAACTCCTCGCTGCTTTTCGGATTGATCCTGATGGAAACCTGCGCTGTTTACGCGCTGCTGGTCGCCATTTTGATCATCTTCATTCTGGGCGGCAAGGTTACGGCTTAATACACACCGCTTTGCGGCCGCCGGTGCTTCCGGGAATGAAACGGAGGAATCCTTGTGGAAGAATTGTTTAACCCCACCACGATATTGCTGCACATTATCAACGCGGTAATCCTGATGGCAGCGCTGTATTTTCTGTTGTATAAGCCGGTGCGCAAGTTTACTACCGCCCGCGCACAGGGCATTGAAGATCAAATGAAAAACGCTCAGGATACTCAAAATAAAGCGCATGACCAATGGACAGCGTCCCAGCAAAAGATGAAGGATGCCGACAGGGAAGCCATGGCTGTCATTTCCCAGGGCGCCGAAAAAGCGCAGGCTCAGGCCCAGGACATTATCAAATCCGCCAGGGTACAGGCCGAACAAATCGTTGCCCAAGCCAGGCAGGAGGCTCATGCTTTGCTGTATAGCGCCCATGAAGCCATGGCCGATGAGGCATCGGTTCTGGCCATTGAAATCGCCGCCAAGGTGCTTTCCCGTGAAGTAAGGACGGAAGACCATCAGCAACTGATTGATGAATTCTTGAAAAAGGTGGGCTGAAGCATGCTCAAAGGATTGCTTTTGACCGCCTTGCCCCTTACCCGGACGCAGCATGCCGCCATTGAAAGCCGTTTTTCCGGGATGCTTGGAGAAGAGGTTTCTCTTGCAGTTCGGGAGGACCAGAAATTACTGGGCGGGGTGCGAGTGGAACTGAACGGAAAGGTGTATGACGGCAGCCTGCGCGGGCAGCTTCAAAACGTGCTTTGCACCCTGCAGCAGAAAGAGGAGGACGGGCGGAATGCTTGATTGGAAGTCCGTTGGCCTGGAACTTCGCGGCAGGCTGAAAAGCTATACCCGGCAGATGGATGTACGCGGCGCCGGTGAAACGCTGTCGGCGGGAGACGGCATTGCCATACTCTCTGGTCTTTCCGGCTGTAAGCTGGGCGAGCTGATTGAGTTTGAGACCGGCGGCTTCGCCATTGTGATGAACCTGGATGAGGATACAGTAGGCGCGGTATTACTGGGTAACGATGCCGATGTTTCCCTGGGTACCCGTGCTTACGGCACCGGACAGGTGCTGTCTGTTCCCGTGGGCGAAGCGCTTCTGGGACGGGTCGTCGACCCGCTGGGGCAGCCCTTGGACGGCAGCGGTCGGGTTCATACCACCGAGTATAGACAGATAGAATCGGCTGCGCCTACCATACTGGACCGCAAACCCGTATCAAAGCCCATGGAGACGGGCCTGATGGCTGTGGATGCCATGGTGCCTATCGGCCGGGGCCAGCGGGAGTTGATCATCGGTGACCGGCAGACAGGCAAGACCTCTGTGGCGGTCGATACCATCCTCAACCAAAAGGGCAAGAACGTGGCCTGCTTTTACGTAGCCATCGGTCAAAAGGCCTCCAGCGTGGCGCAGCTCATCGCCCAATTGAAATCTTCCGGTGCCATGGCGTATACCACCGTGGTATGCGCCACCGCAAGCGATTCCGCCACCATGCAGTACATCGCCCCCTATTGCGGCTGTGCTATGGCGGAATGGTTTATGCTCAACGGGCGCGATGCGCTGGTGATTTACGATGACCTGAGCAAGCACGCCGTCTCCTACCGGGCCATGTCACTGCTGCTTCGCAGGCCTCCGGGCCGTGAAGCCTACCCAGGCGACGTTTTCTACCTCCACTCCCGGCTGCTGGAGAGGGCGGCCTGCCTAAGCGATAAACTGGGCGGCGGCTCGCTGACCGCGCTGCCCATTGTGGAAACCCAGGCCGGCGACATTTCCGCCTATATTCCCACCAATGTAATTTCCATCACCGACGGTCAGATTTTTCTGGATACCGACCTGTTCCGGGAAGGTGTGCGCCCTGCGGTCAATGGAGGCCTTTCTGTCAGCCGTGTGGGCGGTGCGGCGCAAACCCGAGCCATGCGCACGGTAGCCGGACAATTGCGCCTGGAACTGGCCCAGTACCGGGAATTGCAAATTTTCTCCCAATTCTCATCCGATATGGACGCCGCCACTCAGGACATGCTCAAATATGGCGCATTGCTCATCGAACTGCTAAAACAGCCCAACAACGCGCCGCTTCAGATGCCCGTTCAGGTATCACTCTTGTATGCCGTCACCAGGGGCCTTATGGACCATGACACTCCGATGGAAACACTGCGGGCCTTTAAGGTTAAGTTCCCCGAGTATCTTTCCACGCGCTTTCCCCATGTGGTGGATACACTTTCCATCACGAGCAGGTTTGATGACGTGCTGGAAGCCGAATTGGAAAAAGCAGTTAAGGAATGGCGCAAGGAGTTTGATGCGGAGGCGGCGCTATGAGTTCCATCGCCGAGATACGCCATCATATCAAGGTCGTCAAGGACACCAGTAAAATTACAAAGGCCATGTACCTGATCTCCTCGGCCAAAATGAAAAAAGCCATGCGCCTGCATGACCAGAACCTGATTTATTTCACCAGGGTACGCTCGGATATCCGGTTCATCATGGACAATATCGAACATAACATCCGCAATCCCTACTACCGTCAGCATGGCAAAAAAACAGGCTATGTGGTGATCGCCGGTGACAAGGGACTATGCGGCGGCTACAACAGCGAGGTATTGAAGCTGGCCCGGCGTACTATACAGGACGGCATCCATGAACAGCGCTGCCTGTTCACCATCGGCCACATGGCCAGCGAATACTTCCTGCGACTTGGCATGAACCCGGATGTCAATTATCTTCATGTCATACAGGACCCCAGTTTGCAAAATGCCCGGCAAATCACCTTCAACCTGTGCAAGCTCTTTCGTGACAAGGAACTGGATGAAGTCTACATCATCTACACGGTCTTGGAAAAGGTAGGGCAACTGAAACCAACGGTTTTGCGGCTTTTGCCCGTATTGCGGGAGGATTTTGACGATGCGCCCATCCTGCATGCCCCTACCAGCCCGCTGAAGTTTCATCCCTCCGCGCCGGAAGTGCTGGATTCCATGGTGCCCCACTATCTGGTGGGACTTGTGTACTCGGCCTTGGTGCAGTCCTACGCCAGTGAACACAGCGCCCGCATGTCGGCCATGGATGCCGCCACCCGCAATGCCGATGAAATGCTGGGCCGCCTGAGTTTGGAGTTCAATCACGCCCGGCAGGCCATCATCACCCAGGAGATTTCGGAGATCATCTCCGGCAGCCCTGACCAAGGAGCGATATCATGACGAACGGATTGGTCAAACGCATCATCGGTCCAGTGTTGGACGTCCGGTTCCCGCAGGGGGAGACACCGCCTATCCATACCCTGCTCTATGTGCTGGACGGCAAGCGCAAGGTGGCCGTGGAAGTCAGCCAGCATTTGAAGGATGCCGTGCGCTGCATCTCCCTGGAGGCAACGGAAGGCTTGTCCCGCGGGCTTGTGGTGGAGAATACCGGCGGACCCATCCGCATCCCGGTGGGAAAGCAAATGCTGTCCCGCACCATTGACGTGCTGGGACGCCCCATCGACGGCAAGGGCGACATACAAGTTACGGATGTGCTGCCCATTCACAGGCCTGCCCCTTCCTTTATTGAGCAGCGACCCGTAACCCAGGTGTTTGAAACGGGCATCAAGGTCATTGACCTTTTGGCCCCCTACGCCAGGGGCGGAAAGATCGGCCTGTTCGGCGGCGCGGGCGTGGGCAAGACGGTGCTTATCCTGGAGCTGATCCACAACATCGCTACGGAGCACGGCGGTTTTTCTGTATTCACCGGCGTTGGCGAGCGCAGCCGCGAAGGCAATGACCTGCTGACCGAAATGAACGAGTCCGGCGTAATCGACAAGACGGCGCTGGTGTTCGGCCAGATGAATGAGCCGCCGGGAGCCCGCATGCGGGTAGCCCTCACCGGGCTTACCCTGGCGGAAAATTTCCGCGATCAGGAAAAGCAGGACGTGCTTTTGTTTATCGACAACATCTTCCGCTACGTACAGGCCGGCAGCGAAGTTTCAGCACTTCTGGGCCGCATGCCCTCCGCCGTGGGCTATCAGCCAACCCTGGCCACGGAGGTTGGCGCGCTGGAGGAGCGGATCGCTTCCACCTCCCAGGGCTCCATTACTTCCGTTCAAGCCATTTACGTACCCGCCGACGATCTGACTGACCCGGCTCCCGCATCCATCTTCACGCACCTGGACGCCACCACGGTGCTATCCCGCCAGGTGGCGGAAATGGGCATCTATCCTGCCGTCAGTCCCCTGGATTCTTCCTCCCGCATCCTGGACCCGAACATTGTGGGCAAGGAGCATTACCAGGTTGCCATGCGGGTGCAGGAAGCGCTGCAGCGCTATAAGGAATTGCAGGACATCATTGCCATCCTGGGCATGGAGGAGCTGTCGGAAGAAGACCGGCTCACCGTATACCGCGCAAGGCGCATCCAGCGTTTCCTGTCCCAGCCCATGTCCGTGGCGGAGGTGTTCACGGGCATCCCCGGCCGGTACGTGAAGCTGAAAGATACCATTGATTCCTTTAAGGCTATCGTCAACGGCGATGCGGATGACCTGCCGGAAGCCGCCTTTTTCATGGCCGGCGACCTGGAGGATGTGCGCCGCCAGGCCCGCAATCTTGAGGAGAAATAAGTATGGCCGCCACATTTCACCTGTCCATTATCACCCCGGAGCACTCCTTCTTTGAAGGCACTGTGGAAATGCTGGTGCTTAACACACCGGACGGCGAAGTCGCCATTGCGGCGGGCCACATCCCCATGGTTATTTCCACCGTGGAGGGCGAATTGCGCCTACACCAAAACGGCCGCTGCCGCTGGGCGGCTGCTTCCTCCGGCTTTGCCACGGTGATACAGGATCAGGTGCTTTTGATGCTGCAAACCGCCGAATGGCCCGAGGAGATCGACATCAAACGCGCAGAGCGGGCCGAGCATGAAGCCCGGGAGAGGCTGCGCCAGAAACGCAGCATGGAGGAATACCATATGGCCCGTTCCATGCTGGCCCGCGCCATGGCCCGTTTGCGAGTTTCCAACCGCCGCAATATCATCAACTAACCGGGGGCTCTGCCCCCGGATCCCGGCAAAGGGACAAAGCCTCTTTGCAATCTCCCTGTCAGGGAATAGAAAAACATCCGTGCCTATTCTCTAGCAAGGGCAGGCACGGATGTTTTATATAAACAACCCGCGAAACGAGGCGGATTGACGGCAGGGAAAGAGTAGGCACTTACAGAATGGTATAGTATGCCTAAACTCCCGCTGGAAACAACAGGCTTTTCACATGTGCCTCTTTTGCAAACAACGCACAGCCGCCCTTATGCTCTGTTTCCTGGGCATTCAGCTCTCGCACCTTTTGAAAAAAGGGCGACTCCAGCGCCTGTATCAGCGTATGGTCTTTGAGGCTTATATCAGAATAGGGTGAGAAGGGGCAGGGCTCCGCACCGCCATAGGGGTTGATGTGGAAAAAGCCACGGCCCGCCGCCAGGCAGCCGCCCATGTTTTTTTCATCGCCGGGGAAGGACAAAAAAATCATCCCGGGATAGCGCTCCCGAAGGCTCTCCTGGGCCTTCTCCATCATCATTCTTTCCTCATCGCCAAGCGCCAGATACTCCGTGCCAGTGGCAACCGGCACATACTCAACAAAGAATACCAGGCGGCATCCCTTGTCGTATAGTGACCTCAAAAAGCCGGGCGATGTGACTTCCACCATGTTCTCTGTGGTAACGGTGAGAGAAACGCCAAACAGCAGTTTATTGTCCTTCAGGTCATCAAGAGCGCATTGGATAAGCTGATAGGTTCCCTCGCCCCTTCGCTCATCGGTAGCCGCCTTACCGCCCTCCAAGCTGATTACTGGCACCAGGTTCCGGTGATTGTCCATCAAACGGAGCACTTCTTTGTCCAGCATGGTGCCATTGGTGAAGATGGGAAACAGAATACCTTCATGTTCTGCCGCTTTATTCAGGACATCCCGCCGCAAAAGCGGCTCGCCGCCAGCCAGAAGAACAAAAGCTATGCCTGACTCCTCGGCCTGTTGAAAGATGCTGTCCCATTGGCCGGCGGTCAAAAGCGGCTCCCTGCCATGCTCGCCGCACAGTCCGTTGGCCCTGGCGTAACAGCCCTTGCAGGCAAGATTGCATGCGCTGGTGATGCTGGAAATCAAAAACAGGGGGATGTGGCGGCCTTTTTCTTCCTGCTCCAACCGGTTTTTTTCCATCTGCATTTGATGCTTGTGGTATTTTCGTAAAAATACGGTTTCCTTGGGGTTGCGCAGTGTTGCCCGAAGGATATCCGCAATCAGCTTGTCAGCCCCTTTGTTCAGATACGAGGTAAGGTCCCTGCTGGATTCCATGTTTTGTTCCTTCCTGCATGATGGCGCAATGAATGGTGCAGGGCTTTGCCGGCCCAATGGTTTTACGCGTAAATTATAGAAAAATATGTTTTGCCGGTCAATGGGATTTCCATTAGAACATGATGAGTTTTTAACAATGTTCCTTCAAAAAACCCCCTTGCCAGCTTATGCGGCAAGAGGGCAGATGGAACCAGACGCCAATTATTCCAGGATGGAACCATCGGACCTGAACAAGGGCAGCGGCTCCAGATAAATGATGTCATCCCGCTTTCGGGCTGCGCCTTCCGCCAGGATGGCCATGCGTCCGGCGACCTCACCGCCGGCGGCACGCACCAGCTCCTCCACCGCGAACAGGGACTGGCCGGTGGAAATCACGTCGTCCACCACCAGCACCTTCTTGCCCTTGATGAGGGCGGCGTCGTCGGCATCCAGGAAAAGCTGCTGCACATTGGTGGTGGTGATGGATTTTACCGATACGGAAAACACATCCCGCATGTACAGCTTGGCAGACTTGCGGGCCAGCAGGTATTTGTTCTGGCCGCTTTGCCGGGCCATTTCATAGACCAGGGGGATGCCCTTGGATTCGGCGGTGATCATGTAATCGTAAGGCGGTGCTTTTTCCAAAAGTGCCCGGGCTGTGGCAATGGTCAATTCCACATCTCCAAAGATGACGAAAGCGCCAATGTACAGGGAATCGTTCACCCGGCAGATGGGCAGCTCGCGCTTGAGCCCCGCGATTTCAATGGGATATGTAAGCATGATGTTTCTCCCCAATGCAAAGGATTGGCAGGCAGTATGCCACGACGTCCATTATAGAACAACCTGGAAAAAAGTCAATGGAGGCAGTTCATTTCCAATAGGAGGTTTTCTATGGCAGCACATAAAGCAGTTCCCTTCCTGTCCACATCCGGCGATCCTCTCGTCAGGCATATCTGGCATGCGCAGGGAGCGCCAAAGGGCGTGGTGCAGCTTACCCATGGCATGGCGGAGCATATCCGAAGATATGATTGCCTGGCAAAGTCCCTTGCGGAAGCGGGCTATATAACCGTGGGCCACAATCACCTGGGCCACGGAGAAACGGCCGTAACGCAAGGCCTGTTCGCATCAAGGGATGGTTGGGATGTTCTTTTACGTGATGTTCACAAGGTGCGGCAGGATACGCAAAAGGAGTATCCAGGCCTGCCCTATTTTCTGCTTGGCCACAGCATGGGCAGCTTTCTTGTGCGATGCTACCTGTTTGAACACAGCCGGGGGCTGCGCGGTGCGGTGCTATCGGGGACAGGTGCCTTCAGCCCGGTGGAAGCCCGCATGGGCCTGATTCTGTCCAAGGCCCTGATCTTGCTGGGCAGGGGCAACCGCCCGGCCAAGCTGGTGGATACACTGGCTTTCTCCGCCAACAACAAGCCCTTTTTGCCTGCGCAGACACCCTTTGACTGGCTGAGCCGGGACAAGGAGCAGGTACAGGCCTATGTAAACGACCCGATGTGCGGCTTTCTGTTTACCGCCAAAGGGTATCACGACCTGTTCACGGGCCTTACCCGCCTGACCAGGCTGGAGAGCTTGAAGGCCATGAACAAGGAAATGGCCGTATTGTTCCTGTCAGGCAGCCGTGACCCGGTGGGCAAAAACGGTACCGGGATGCAGCGGGTGGCGGATGCATTCCGCGATGCGGGGCTAAAGGATATCACGGTCAAGCTGTATCCCGAAGCCCGGCACGAGGTGTTCAATGAGGTGAACCGAAAGGAAGTCTACGGCGATTTGGCAAAATGGCTGCTGAGCAAAAGAGGGACATAGCAGTGTGTGTTCAAGTGTTGTTCCATTCCGGATTGTCCAAAACGTTGCGGCACAGGAAGAAGACAAGGGGCGCGAGAACGAGGTTCACCAGCATCAAAACAGCCAGCACCGTAATATTCACGGAAAGGAACAGCACATTGGCGGAAGACAGCACGATGGACAGCACGATTCCCGGCAGCGCCAGCAGGAGCATCATCAGGAAATAGAGCATCACCAGCAATGCCTTTAGCTTCATGCCGCTGAACAGCTTTTCCAAAAGCAGGCTTCCCGCCACAAACAAAAGCGAAAAGCTGAAACGGGCAAGCACCATAAAAGCAATATCCGGCAAAGGCAGTTTGAGCATCAGCCCCATGGAAACCATGAGCAGCACTGCCTCCATTACAAATCCCAGGATGGACTCCCGCAGGCAATGGATCAGCTTGCGGAAGGATGTTTCAGGCAT
>JAEZLW010000008.1 GCA_023415145.1 Bacillota bacterium
GTGGTGAAGCAGCATGATAGGCTGTCTGCGCTCTGCCCCACCTCCGTCAACACGGTTCGCATCGCAACACTTCTCGGGGATAAAAAGCAGGGCTTTGTCTATGCCTTTTTACGAATCGGCAACGGCCGGGTCATGGACAATGTGGACTGCGGAGGCATGGCCGCCCGGGTCGACCTTGATTCCGGAAAGCTGCTTACCGTCGGCGCGGACAAACAGGGCAACACATACAAAACACACCCCAAGACGGGTACGCCCATCGTAGGTTTTGAAGTACCCTTCTGGGAGGAAGCCAAGCAAATGTGCATCGACGCGGCGCAGAAAGTGCCGCAGATGCGCTTTGTAGCCTGGGATGTGGCGATCACAAACGACGGCCCCAGGTTCATTGAGGGCAATTCCTTCCCAAGCCACGCCGTTCCCCAGTTCGCGGCCCACTATCCAGACGGCATCGGCATACTGACGGAGTTTCGGAAGTTTATTGACATATAAACAAACAGCTTTGCGGAGCACAGAATGAATACCGAAGAGACCCTGCATGGCGGAAACGTATCGTTTGTGAAACGGGCCGGAAATACAGTGAAAAGGTCACTATCCGAAAATGCCGGCAGAATTCATATGCTCCTTCGCCACCTGGAGCAAAAAGGGTATACCTATTCCCCAAGATTTATAGGTATAGATTCCGGCGGATGCGAGGTGCTGAGCTTCATTGAAGGGGAAGCCGGAAACGACCCGATGAAGGAATACATGTGGAGCGATGAGAGCCTTGCCAGGATTGCGATCATGCTCCGGTTTTACCATGACGCGGTAAGCGATTTCCCTTTTGACGCTTCCTGGAAGCCGCTTATCGGAACATTGCCTCCTTATGAACTAATCTGCCATAACGATTTTGCCAGATACAACATCATATTCAATGGAAAAGAAAAGCTTCCCGCGGGGATCATTGATTTTGATGTTGCGGCCCCCGGTTCCAGGCTGTGGGATATCGCCTATACCCTGTACACCTGTGTGCCGCTCAGCAGATTTTATGAGGTGGTACCAGGCGGAAAAATTGATTATACGAATGCGGAAGCTGGTAAAAGGAAAAGTCGCATCGCACTGTTCTTTACAAAGTACGGCATACCCCATCCGGATAATTTGTTTGATATCGTCCTGGCCCGATTGTCAGGCTTATGCCAATTGATTGAAAAAAAAGCCAATGAAGGAAACCCTGCTTTTCAAAAAATGAGGCAGGACAAGCATATAGAGCATTATCAGGAAGACAGAAAATTCATCAAAGCACATTGGATGGAATGGGTGTAGCGTAAGCAGCATTGATCTTAAAAGGTATCCCGATGTATATACAATAAACCGCGATCAGGTTTAGCCCAATCGCGGTTTTTTTGTGGCTGAAAATCAATCTCCATGATGATGGTGCTGATGCTCCCCGCATCCCTGCTGTCCGCAGTCTTCCCCGTGATGTTGGCCATGGTGTTCACAGGCAGCCTCAGAATCAAAAACCAGTTCACCCTTTAAATACGCCTCTACCGCCTTGTCAGCGTTCCCCGAAACGCCGCCATACAGCTTGATTCCCGCTTCAGCCAATGCACGCTTTGCACCACCGCCGATACCCCCGCAAATCAGAGCATCCACCTTTATCTTTTTCAAAATGTCCGCCAGTGCGCCATGACCGCTGCCGTTCGTATTGATGGTAGTGGCAAGCTTCACCTCGTTGTCCTCAACATCGTAAACCTTAAACCGTTCCGTATGCCCAAAGTGCTGGAAAACATTCCCGCTATCGTATGTGACCGCAATCCTCATGGTACCGCTCCTTTCACCTGTCTCTTGAACCAATTCGTTCAGTTCGATATGACTCTTTGAAAAAACCGCCACCTCCCCGCCATGGCATCTGCCTTTGTGGCAGTGGCCGCACCTGCAGCCGGGAATTCCTTCCTCACTGAGAATGTAGGTTCCCCCGCCGATGGACAGCTCCATTCCCATCACGAGGCATTGCGCAAGCTTCACCCTGGCGCTGTTGTAGATTGCCTGGGCGGTCGTCCTGGCCACCCTCATATGGCTGGCGCACTCCTCCTGGTTGAAACCCTCCAGGTCGATCAGGCGCACCGCTTCAAACTCGTCTACGGTCATCTCGATGACTTTTCGGCCGGATTCAACATCCTCCACCGGGCCAAAATGCCTATACCCTGGCATGCAGCAAACGCGCCTTCCCTTTCTGGGTCTTGGCATGGCTTCACCGCTCCTCCCGGCATTATTGGCATATGCCATTAACGCTTCTGATTATACCTCGTTTCCGGCATATGTCAATAATCTTTTCATAAAAGAAAGGCAGCATGCAAATCGCACCCGCCTTTGCTGATCTTCCGAATCTTTGGCTCAAACTTATTCCTTCATCCCCGAAGGCCTTTGGGATAGTGGTTTTTCAGCATGTCATCCGACACTTTCCCCCAGCCCAATGCCAGTCCGGCAAATGCTGGTAGCATCCAGCCTTTCAGATCAGATGGAGCGGAAAGCACTTCACCACGAAAGTAAGCTTCCGCCTCCTTCCTGTTCACAGAAAACACAGGGCAGGTATACGGCCTGGTCATCGCCATCGCCCATGCATGGTCAGGAACAAAATGCTTTCCCCGGGCCACTCCCAGGTGAAGCCCGGCCCGAAGCACCTTAAGCCCTGAAATGTCAGGCAGCGGCGGCGAGCTCACCAGTCTCCCGGCAAACAAGCCGGCTGGTTCCTTCAAGAGGTGCCCAAATGTTTCCTGGCAAAAAGCATAATAAGCGGCCATACTCCCCTTGTCAGGCCTCGGCAGAGCGTTTTTGGATACGGTATTTTCGTCATTCCCGTCTCCCCGTTTTATCATCAATGCCACAAAATGCCCTTCCCCTTTCACCCTGTGGGGAAACAGGTGCAACATTCCGTTCTCCGTTTTCATGTCAGATGACAATGCAAAGGGCACAAGGCTGAACTCCGGATGCTCCTTCAAGAAAACCTCTACGACACCCTCGTTTTCGATGGCATTGAAGGTACAGGTGGAATAGCACAACACACCGCCGGCCCGAACCATTCCCGCACCGCTATGAAGAATCTCCGTCTGACGCCTCGCGCAACCCAAAGGCGTTTGCTCTGTCCACTCCAAACGTGTCTCCGGGTGGCGGCGGAACATGCCTTCTCCGGAGCAAGGGGCGTCCACCAATATGCGGTCAAAGCAGCCGGGCCATTTTCCAAGCAGTTTTTCCGGCATTTCACTCGTTACAAGTGCATTGATTACACCCATCCGCTCCAGATTGCCGGACAGCACCTGGGCGCGGGATGTTACCGGTTCGTTGCTGACGAGCAGCCCTTCCCCCCGCATACGTGCGGCAATCTGCGTACTTTTGCCGCCGGGAGCGGCGCAAAGGTCCAGTACCCATTCGCCGGGCTGTGGGTTCAGCGCCGCCACCGCCGCCATGGCGCTGGGCTCCTGCAGATAATAGGCCCCCGCCTCATGCAGCGGGTGTATGCCCGCCGGAGAATCCAGCGCGATATACAGCCCATCCTCTTCCCAAGGAACCTCGCTTAGCAGCCCTTGTATGAAAGGAGTGAGGCCGCCTTCGGGTCTCTTTTTCGGATTTCTCCTCAGTCCCCTTTGCCATGGGCTGTCATAGGACTGTAAAAAGTCCTGCATCTCCTCTTTCAATAAAGGCGCAAGACTTTCCGTAAACCCCTTGGGAAGGGGAGGTGTATTTGCTATTGATGGCCTTGCTTTCATTCGTCCATCCAATCCGGGCGCATATGCCTTACAATCGGCTTGCATAAGGGGCGCAAATTGTCAGGAAGCTTATCCAGTACAGATTGCTCCCCGGTGATCCAAAGGATGGGAATGCCTGTTTTCAAGGATACCTCTTCCAACACCTGCTGACCCCGCAGCAAATTTTCCGCCGTTGTTTCACCCTGCAGATTGGCGTTGTTGATAAGCGCATCCGGCTTCATTCTCGACCTTGTGGCAATGCGCTCCATCAAATGCTGAATGTCATCCGCCGTTCTCGATAGGGGGCGGCATACATTGACCACATACAAAACGCTTGTATTCTCCCTTTCCCTTAAAAAAGAGGGCGCGTAGCGGCCCAGGGCCACAGCGCCTGTATCGTCACCGCCAACATCAAACACCACTTGTTCATGGGGTTGATCAAAAACGCTCTGTATTTCCGGCGGCAGCGCCGGGATATCCACGGTGGTGGTGGCAAAGGTCGGCATCATGACCCGGACGCCCTTTTCACGAAGCAGTGCGCGCTTTTCTCCGCTGCGAAAGTATGGGTTGACAATGTCCAAGTCAATAAGCGCTGTAGGACCGTATTGTGCTTTTTCCACTGCCAGGTTCAGGGCGATCTCCGTTTTTCCGCTGCCGTAATTGCCTACCAGCACGGTCAGCCGAGGTTTTATCTGCATTTGGTTCAGTCATCCTCCCGAAAGTCAGGGCTCCTTTTTGTATTTGCACCAGGCCGGTTTGGATACACTGGTGCGCGAAATGCCCTTCTTTTGTCGATTGGCGGGGGCAGACCGTCAATGATTTTGTTTGCATCCTCATCATCCACGGTCAGCACCTTGCCGGCCCGCTGCGCTATCCTGTTCAGGCTGCTTTTCACACGCGACATGGGTGTGTTCTCCACCCGTGTTTTACGGGCGCGCTCATTTCGCTGCTCCCGCTCAGCAGGCGGCGCGGGGGCACGGTACGGCGAAAAGCTTTCCAGGCCTGAAAAGCTCCATGCGGGACCAACCGGTTCCTTACGCTGTTCCTCTGTACGATCCTGTTCTTGCATCGTTTGCGTATCCTGATTTGTCACTTCTTTATACCAGCCATACTGGCGGCTCAAGGCCTGATAATCAATTCCCGGGTGAAGCGGCTGATCAAAGGAACCTTGGGACGGCTCCGGCGTCCAGCTTTCAACCTCCTGCGCGCTTTCCGTCTCCTTTGTATACTCCTGTGCAGTATCCGCCCAGTCCATTTCCGGCTCTTCCTGATACACGGGTTCAGCCAATGTATCCGGTTCTGGCCGTGCAAACCTGCGCACGTACTGCTCCTGATAATCTGTCTTCCGTGGTCTTGCCAAAATGGTATCGGCCGTTACCGCAGGCGTTGCTGACCACGCCGCTTCCGGCTGATTGGTGGTAGGCTGCTCCCAGATTTGTTCTTCCCAGGCTGTATCTCCTTCATAAGCATCATTGTCATAAGCGGCGCCCTCAGACACATACTCCTGCACCTGTGCAGGCTCGGGCAAAGGCTCAGGATGCGCCTTTGTCTTTATTTTTTGGTTCTCGCGGACCTTGCCGCCACCGAATAAGCGTTTCATTCGCCGTATGCTGGAAGCCCACACATAATAGGGGCGCCAGCGAAGAAGCCATATCAGATAATCCAGCACAACGCCGCACAGGCACAGAAAGATCACCAGCACAAACCAGTTGTCGGCAACCCACTTCAGCCACTGATGGGCTTCATTGCTGAAAAGAATGTCCCAAATCCCTTCCACCAGTGTGCGGATCCAGCCCAGTAATGCATTCAGCAGCGTCTGGGTAAATCCCCTCATGGTCCCCTCCTTTCCCTGCCCAAGCGGCGGACAAAAGCAATAATGCGTCTTATTTTGCGGTCAATGTGACCTGTATGATGGCTGGATCAGTTGCATAGTTGTATTTGATCTGCTCGCTGTCAGCAATGTGGCACAGCAGCGGCACGTTGTGAACGCCTTCCTTGAGCCCTGTCAGATCGGCGGTAAGGGTGATGCCGGATGACCTAAGCTTGTCCAGCCAAAGCTGCGGCCCGCTGATGGTCACGCTGGCACGGGACTTGTCCAGAGAAAGGGCAAGGCCCTCGTTAAGTCCCAAGGCATTGATACGCAAATTGTCAAAGGACCGGTTGGTTTGCACCGGCTCTATTTCCACCGTTACGGTTGCGCTGGTGGAAGACAAGTTCTCAATCCCGTCAGGCTGGCGTACCTTGATCACTTCGGTAAAGCTTTCAGATTTGCCATTTAGGTTTACCGGCGACTCCAGGAACAGCTTGTCAATCTGGTTCAGCGCTTCCGACCTGCCTGCCGCCACAATCTGGGAGGGAGTGACTGCTACGTTTTTTACCCGATAACCGGTATTGGGCGTGCCTGTGGTTAGTGCAGCCTGGTTAAGGTCAATGACCTTTGTCTCATACAGTGTTTGCTTCACCATCACGTTTTTCAGCAGCACCGATTCGCTGGTTACCTCGATCAGACTGGAACTGATTTCAGCCCCTGTAACATCCACCAATATAAAGGGGATGCTGGAGGGAACAGGTCCTTCTCGGGCCGGCAGCATGCTTTGATCATAGGTAGCCACAGCCCTGCTGACCCGATTAACCAGGGATGCAGGTCCGCTGATGGCAACGGTGGCTGGCTCCACGGTCGGCGAGGTACTGTAAAAGCCAGACGGAAGCTCGCCTTCCCGCACCGGGGTCACCGGGATACGGTAGAGGGTGGCATATTCCTCCACCTCCACCTTTAGCGTATCGGGAACAACCTCCACCACGGAACCATAAGCGCTGGTGGATGATGCCAGTATTTTTACTTCCTGTACGCCGGGTGCGGTTATGCGTGACAGGTCGATGCGAACATTGTAGTTGCCCGCCGTTACGTTGTTGTATTCCTTTTGGGGCACATCAACTTTCAGCCGCACAATGGGCGGATTGGTGCCAAGATCGCTTGTTACGATCAACCGATTGTTCCTTTTCAGCAGGTCAGCGCCGGAAATACTCACAGGCACATCAACAAAGGTTTTTTCCCTGGTCAGGGTGGGGTCCTGGGTAATCAGGCCAACCCACAGCGCCACTGCCAGAAAAAGAGCCAGCACCTTCCAGCCCAGATTGTGCCTAAGCATGTGCCACAGGCGTATAATGACCGCCCGGCTTGTCTTTTCTACACGCCGGGGGGCGCCTTCATGCCGTCTTTCCAGTTCGTTGCTCACTTAACGCCCTCCTTCCGGTCCAGGCTTCGCCTGGTTTTATGCTTGATGCTAGCCCACAGCCTGGCATGGGGCTGCCGGTAAATGGTGCTCAATACCTGCTGCAGGCCAGCCGCGTCCAGATGCCGGGTAAGCTTTCCGCCTTTGGCCATGGAAATAATGCCAGTTTCTTCGGATACGATCAGTGCGACGGCGTCGGTGGTTTCACTGACGCCGATGGCTGCCCGGTGGCGAGTACCCAGTTCCCGGCTGATGCCTTTGCCTTCGCTCAGCGTCAAAATGCAGGCCGCAGCCATGACACGGCTTCCCCGAATCACCACCGCCCCGTCATGCAGGGGGGTGTTGGGTTCAAATACATTCTCCAGCAGGGGACAGGAGATCATGGCATCGATCTGGGTGCCTGTCTCAATGATGTCCTTGATGCCGGTCTTTTGTTCGATCACAATCAGTGCGCCCACCCTGCGGCGGGACAGGTTGATCAGGCATTGGCTGATTTCAGACACGATGCGCCTGTTATCCCCTTCACTCTCGGAATAGGCACTGTCAAGAATCGCTCCACGGCCTATCTGCTCCAGCGCCTTGCGCAATTCCGGCTGGAACAGGATCACCAATACCACCGCGCCGTTGTTAACGATATTCAACAGCACCCAGTTTAGCGCTGTCAGGCCCAGCAGGTCGGAAACCCAGCTAGCCAGAATCAGCATGCCCAAGCCCTTTAAAACGGCGCTGGCCCGTGTTTGGCGGGTCAGCATCAGCAATTCATAGAGCAGGAATGCAACAATCAATATATCCAGTATATCGGTGATGCTGGGGCGGTTGAACACATTCCACAAAATGGTTTTCGCTTGTTCCCATAACGCAGCCAAGCTTGTGTTCCCCCACTTTCGTGCAAATATACCTCTGATAACTGTTATTATACTACAGACGGGCGGTTATATGAATCCCTTCCCAAGAAAAACCGAACTTTTTCTGTGTAGGGACTACCCCCATATAACGTAGAATGCAGGTCTTTTCTTCATGGGATCGCAAACTATTCCCAAGGCCTGCCCCGAGGGGCGAAGATGTAAACCTTAGCGCATTTTCGGGAAAAAGCATGACAAGGCATGAAAAGGATGGTACAATTAAACTGGATTGCCAAAGTTTTCAGGAGGATTCCATGGTGCACGAAGGCCACAGGCAGCGCTTGCGGGACCGCTTTTTGCAGGATGGATTGGATGGCTTTGCACCTCATGAGGTGCTGGAGCTTCTTTTGTGTTATGCCATCCCCCAACGGAATGTGAATCCCTTGGCCCACGAGCTGTTATCGTACTTCGGCTCCCTGCACGCCGTGTTTGATGCCACACCGGAACAACTGCTGAAGGTGGAAGGCATCGGCCCTTATGCCGCCGCCTTTTTGCACTTGATAGCGCCCTTGTGCCGCCGGATTGAAATCAGCCGTATGGGCCAAAAGCCAAGGCTTCAAAACAGGAAAGACGCCCAGGCTTACTGTATGAACCTGCTTTCGGGCTTTCACCATGAACACTTTTACCTGCTGGCACTGGATGCCAAAATGCAGCTTCTGGGCACGGTGCTTATCGGCAAAGGCAGCCTGTCGGAAGTGCCGGCTTATCCCCGGCTGGCAGTGGAAGCGGCCATCAAATACAACGCTCACAGCGTAGTCCTTTGCCACAATCATCCCGGAGGTTCCACCGACCCATCTGACGCCGACCTGCAAGCCACCTTCAGACTGGTGGAGGTACTTTCTGGAATTGAAGTACTGGTGATGGACCACATCATTGTTGCCGGCGGCCAAACGAGCAGCATGGTTCAAATGGGTTATATCCGCCATGCTATACAGGAGGATCTTCCAATGGCAGCGGACAGCTCCGGAAAGCTGCCTGCACCCAAGAAACCGACTTCGGTCTAGGAAGCAAGGAATATGATGAAATACAGAAAAAATCCCCGTTCCATTTTCGCAAAACTGTGTACCGTTGTGTTGTCGCTGCTGGCAACCGGTATCCTCTGTTATGGCGCGCTGGTTGCTTTCGTCTATTATCAGGAGGTGCACGTACCCGTGCCCAATGAAAAAGCCGATGCCCTCATCGTTCTTGGTGCGCAGGTGCAGCCTTCGGGTGAGCCCTCCGTACAACTGGCCTGGCGTCTTGAAGCAGCGCTGGAGGTTTTCAGGCAAAACCCCGCGCCCATCGTTGTAAGCGGCGGCCAGGGAGGCGATGAACCGCGCCCCGAAGGAGAAGTCATGCGGGACTGGTTAATCGAAAGAGGCGTTCCAGAAGATAAGATCCTGGTGGACAGCGTATCGGCCAATACCCGGCAAAACATACGGCATGCCATTTCCCTGCTTCATGGCATGAACATTGAAACGGTAATGGTTATCACCAGTGACTATCACCTGCCCCGGGCACTGGCCATCGCCAGGGATGAAGGGCTTACAGTCAGTGGTACAGGCAGCCCGTGCAAAAAGGAATACTGGGTACAGAATCATTTTCGGGAAGCGCTGGCCTGGGCAAAATATTGGGGGCAGAAGTATCTTCGCCTGCCTCTGGAATAGAAACGCTTTAAAAGGAGCCACCAATGGCGCTACGGCACGATATCCTTGCCCGCTGTATTACAGCCGGTATTCCTCTTTCCATAAAGGCTGCAGAAATGCTGGAGGAGTTTCATCTTCTTTTGAATGACTGGAACAAGCGTATGGATTTAACCGCTGTTTTGGAGGAATCCGAAATGGTGGACCGTCATTATGTAGATTCCCTGGCTCCCTTGAAAACAGAAAACCTACTCCCACACGGGGCTTTGATCATTGATGTCGGCAGCGGCGCGGGTTTTCCCGGGCTTCCTTTGGCCATCGCCCGACCGGATATACACATCACACTTTTGGATGCCCAGCAAAAGCGTGTCCGCTTTTTGCAGGAAGCAGCATCGCTCCTTCATCTGAAAAACGTCAAAGCAGTTCATGGCCGGGCGGAGGATATGGCAAGCCTTAACGAATTTCGGGAAAAATTCGATATTGCCACAGCCCGGGCGGTAGCATCCCTGCCTACGCTGCTGGAACTTTTGCTGCCCTTCGTGCGTATTGGCGGCCGTGCCTTGTGTTGGAAAGGTCCCGCCGTCCTTTTGGAATTGCCTTCTGGTGATAAAGCGGCAAAGCTTCTTGGCGGTAAGCTGGAAGAACCCATCCCCACCCCCATTCCAGGCCGCGATTGGGCACACCTGCTTTTGTCGTGTCTAAAAACAGAAAGAACCCTTCGACAGTATCCGCGAAAAGCCGGCACACCTGGACGCGCTCCGCTTGGAATCAGTTGAACAACCACCCCTATTCGACGCAAACCGGTTAATACCGTCGCCAAAATCCATTCCTGCCCGCGAATTATGACGAACGAATATTCGTATAAGCGGGCAGGATTTTTATTGTTCCAACCGAACTTGATACATCGAGCGCGGCGGCAGGATCGGGAGTCAGGGGGAGGACGACCGCCCTGTCCGCCGCGCTCGACTTCATACCAATGCAGCCCTCCAATCCTCCGGGAAGGGAGCAATCATTATGCAGCAGCACCAACTGCCAAGAAGCCCCGGTAACGCCGCCTGCCGTCAGGTGTGCTGGCTGCCGTTGAGCAGCATTATACCCAACCCTGACCAGCCCAGAAAAGAATTTTCCGAGGCAAGCTTGGCAGAACTTGCCAACTCCATCCGTCAATTCGGCCTGTTGCAGCCCATCACCGTACGCGACTTAAGCAGCGGCCGGTATGAGATTATCATGGGCGAACGACGTTTCCGCGCCTGCCAAATGTTGGGCCAATCCCATATTGACGCAATCGTACTTCCGGCCACAGGCCGGGAAAGCGCCATGATGGCGTTGGTGGAGAACCTTCAAAGGGAGGATCTGCACTTTTTCGAGGAGGCGGAAGCGTTTGCCTCCCTGATCGACAATTATCAAATGACGCAGGATGAGTTATCCAGGCGGTTGGGCAAGTCCGCCTGCACCATTGCCAACAAGCTTCGTCTACTGCGCCTTGACCCTACGCTTCGAGCGCTGATTTTTGAAGAAAACCTAACTGAGCGCCATGCCAGAGCCCTTTTGCGCCTGCCGGATGGACCGGGGCGAATGCGCATCGCAAGTCAGGCCGCTGCAGGCGGTCTGACTGTGCGGGAAACAGAAGCACTGGTGGAGCGCGCCTTGTCAAGGCTGCCCGTTCCACCACCTTCGCCCCGGCGGCTTATTTCCCTGGTAAGGGATCACCGGTTGTACATGAATGCCATCAAAGGCATCGTTACGCAAATGCAGGAAACAGGCATCCCCGCGGAATACAGCGTGATGGAATACGGCGAGAGCATTGAACTGCGCATTGTTTTGCCAAAGCGCCGGCGGCAGTCGGTATAATCCGCGAAAATGAGATCCCATTTTCGCGGGTTTGCAATTTTCGCCCGTTGTCCTCCGCATCGGTCTGCGCTTCGCTTGCCCGATGTTTCGTATTGAAATGGCAACGCCAATTCAATGCTCCCGGTTCGGGGATTACATCCCCTCACCCTGGGCTAACGGTCGGCGAAAAGTGTAAGGAAAGCTTGCTATGCAAGCGACCCGCGCGGTCCGGAAGCTCAATCGTCGCCCTGCTGCGCTACCGCTCGCATGGCTTGTTTCGCCTCCCGCCTCCACCCTGCCCATTCCCGCCACTGGCGGGGGCAGTGTTACGGCGCCAGCAAAGCCGGTCGACACGACTACAATTGAAGGCTCCGAAGCCGAAGTGCCGCCTGTGGCGGATGAAGCGAGGCGGAGGAGGCTGGCGAAACGGGTTCCGAAGCTGAGCGCCGCCAGTGGCGAATGAAGCGAGGCGGAGGAAGCGAGCGAAACGAGCAGCGCAAGCGGTAGCGAAGCGGTGCGACGATTGAGCCGCCGGGGTTGCGAACGGCAGTGAGCAGTGCGCCGATTGAGCCAGATGGAGTCCCACCCCTTCAATGCATCCCCGGAGATATGCCCCGCCTTACTCTCCTTATTGTTGGTGTCTAAATTGCCTCTTGAGCCCCCGCCTGCGAGGGCTTTTCATAGATCGCGGCCGGTTGTGGATGATCCATCCATGGCCGGCCGCCCTTTTAAATGTTCAAAAGCCTCTACCTTGCATTAACCGTTTTGCGCTGCGGGCGGATGCTGTATAATGGCATCTGGATAAATCTCCGCAAATTTCCGTGCAGCGTCCAGCGTAAGGTTTGGAATCAATACCGAGTAGCGGCCCTCCTCCGGAGCTGAAACTCCGTTTAGCTCCTCCCAGGTATCTTCCCCGATCACACCATCCGCCGCAAGCCCTCTTGAAGACTGGAAAGCCTTCACCGCAGCCTGTGTTTCTTCTCCAAAGATCCCGTCCGCACCATACAGATTCAAGGGGAAGCCATGGGCAATCAGCCGCAGCTGGGCTTCCGTCACCCAGTAACCAACGCTTCCTTTGCGCAAAACAGGCAACGGCTGGGAGGGGGGCAGATCAGGAGCCTGACCGGAATAATCCACACCGGTCAGCTTTGCCGCATACGGCCAGCCGGCGATGCCGCTTTTCACGACGCCTGATTGTACGCTTCTAGCTTCTATCACTTCACCGTTGCCTATGAACAGCCCGACATGATAAAAGTCACCCAGCCCGTCCCCTTTGTAGGCGGCCGGTTCCTTGCCGCTTTTACGCCAGCGGAAAACAGCCATGCCCGGCACCAATGCAGATTGATTCATCTTCCCTTTTTCAGTCGTATATTTGCGCCACATGGTATTGCTGCCGTGGTACATATATCCTCCCAGCTTGCGAAATGCATAAGCAAACGCACCGCTGCAGTCCACCACGCCTTCCCTGGCAGCGCCCCATTGGTACTTCCATTTATCCTGGTACATAATTCTAAATATATCGATCAGCTTGGAAGGCTGTATCATATTTTCACTCCCAGTCGTAATCCATTGTGTCCCCTATCACCGTATGTTTGCCCAACCACCATGGTTCGTGAACAAAAAGAAAGCCCCGTGGACAAAACAGTCCACGAGGCTTTCCTTGAAATCAGGATTTTTTAGGGAAGCTCTTCCTTCACGCGCTTTCTGCCGGATGCGCATTCCTGATCAGATTGGGCGGTTTTGATCAACAGCAGATGGCACGTTACACCCGCACCGATGATGGGAAATACGATATAGGCCCATGTTTTACCCATCAAAAGCGCTCCCAGGGCAAGAAAAACCCACAACAAGACAATGGCCTGTGCCTTTGTTTTGATACTGACGCCCCGGCCTGTCCGGTAGTGGTGGATATAAGGGCCGAAAACCGGACTTTTCAATAAAAAATGGTACGCCTTTTCCGACGTGCCGGAAAAACAGGCCGCCGCCAACAGTAAAAATGGCGTTGTGGGCAAAACAGGCAGTATGATACCTGCGATACCCATCGCCACAAGCAGCCAGCCGCATACAATCAGCAGCCTTTTCTTCATGACATTTTCATTCCCTTCGCTCAACCTTCCTGCTTAAAGCAGGCTTAACGGCGCTTTTCATTGCGACCGCTTTTGTGCGCTTGTCTCAATACTCGCGCAGCACCAGTTCCGTTTCTCCGGGATTCAGGCTATAGGCTACCCGCAACACCTTTGGATGATTCCTGCCATACTCCTCCCGAACCATGTCACGAAGCTCTGTTCCATTCCTGTATCCGTGTATGATCCGCACTCGGTATACACTTAAGCCGGCCCGTTTCAGGCGGCTGTCAATAAATACTTTCGCCTGGTATCTGGTCATGCCATGAACGTCAATCTCCATGATTCCAGGCTGCATCCGCACGGCCTCCTCTTGTGGCTGGAAAATTTCTCTACATTATATCATAATTTTCGCAGGCAAGGCAAAAAACATGTTTTTGTTTTGAAAAAGGCTTCAAATGCATTCTGTTTTGTTGTAAGATGGTAGAAGAATGGTTTTAAAAACAACCTGATTACGTAAGGAGTAGCAAAAGGTGAAGCACGAACCGCCACTGCTCCTTGCATACTGCACACAGGAGGTAACCGGCTGATGAAACAATTCATGGACAAGGATTTCCTTCTATCTACCGATACGGCCAAAGTGCTATACCATGAGGCCGCGGAGAACATGCCCATATTCGATTACCATTGCCACTTAAGCCCCAAAGAGATAGCGGAAAACATAGCCTTCCGCAATATTGGTCACCTGTTCCTTGGGGGCGATCACTACAAATGGCGGGCCATGCTCTCCTTCGGCATTCCGGAAAGACTGATAAGGGGTGACGGTGATGACAGGGACAAGTTCTTTGCCTATGCCCAAATGCTGCCCCATGCCATCGGCAATCCGCTGTATCATTGGACGCACCTGGAACTCAAGCGGGTGTTTGGCATCGACACGGTGCTAAACGAAAATACCGCTCCGGAAATATGGGAACAATGCAATGCCCTTCTCAATACAGACGGTTACAGGGCCCAGCGGCTGATTGAAAAATTCAGTGTTGATACGCTGTGCACCACCGATGATCCCGTTGACGACCTGTGCTGGCACAAGCAAATCGTTAAGGAGGGGACACTAAAAGCCAGGGTGCTTCCCGCCTTCCGCTCCGACAAGGCAGTCAATGTGGACAGGACAGGCTTTGCGGAATACATCAAAAAACTCTCCGATGTTTCTTGCATGCCCATTCATAGCACGGAAGACGTAATCGCCGCGCTGAACAAGCGTGTGGACTACTTCCATGAGGCGGGATGCCGCCTGTCCGACCATGCGTTGGATTCGGTGCAGTTCGCCAAGGTCAGCCTGTTAAAAGCCGACAAAGCCCTGCAAGACGGTTTGGCAGGCAACCCTGTTTTGCCTGAGGATGCAGCCCATTACCGCACAGCGCTGCTTGTTGCCCTGGGCGGTATGTACCATAAACGGGGCTGGGTGCAGCAATACCATATCGCCGCCATGCGCAACAACAACGCGCGCATCTTCAATACCTACGGGCCGGATGTAGGCTTTGACTCTATCCTGGATGAACCCATCGCCCATAACCTTTCCCGTCTTTTGGATGCCCAGGACAAGACAAACAGCCTGCCTAAGACCATTCTGTACAGCCTGAACCCGGCAGCCAATGCCATAATCGGTACGATGCTTGGCAATTTCCAGCAATCAGGCATACCTGGCAAAATCCAAATGGGTTCCGCCTGGTGGTTTATGGACCAGCGTGACGGCATGGTGGAGCAAATGAAAACCCTTGCCAATTTGGGCCTTCTGAGCCGGTTTGTGGGCATGCTCACCGACAGCCGCTCCTTTGTCAGCTATCCCCGGCACGAATATTTCCGGCGCATTCTGTGCGACGTCATCGGCTCCTGGGTGGAAAACGGAGAATACCCAAACGACACGGAGTTCCTGAAAAAGATGGTTCGGGATATTTGCTTCAACAACGCGCATCAATACTTTAACATGTAAAGCATCCGGGAGATGCTTGTAAAGCTGGAGGGAGTAAGGCAATGAAGCTGAACGATGGTTCGCTAAAACATCCACAATCCTTTATTGAACAAGGCTTCCGTCTGCCCAGGTACGACCGGGCTCAAGTCAGAGAGCGCACGAAAACAAGCCCTGCCTGGGTGCATCTGGGAGCGGGAAACATATTCCGCGCCTTCCTTTGTGCGCTGCAGGATGACCTGCTGGATGAGGGTCTGACCGATACAGGCATCCTGGTGGCGGAAGGCTTTGATGACGAATTGATCGGGAAGGCCTACCTGCCGTTTGATTCATTAAGCGTGCTTGCAGTTTTAAAAGCCAATGGCTCGGTGGAAAAGCGTGTGCTGGGCAGCGTTGTTGGTGCGCTGAATGTGGCATCGGGCGAAGGAGATGATTGGGAGACGCTGAAGGAAGCTTTTGCACGCTCGACGCTGCAAATGGTCAGCTTCACCATTACGGAAAAAGGATATGCCTTCACTTCAGACAGCAGCCTCATGGGCAAAACGGCCGCCCTTTGCCTGCACCGTTATCAGCATGGTGCATATCCACTTGCACTGGTAAGCATGGACAACTGCTCCCACAACGGGGAAAAGCTTCGCAATGCGCTGATAAGCCTAGCCGCCCGATGGGTTCAAGAAGGCCGGGCGGATGCGGGCTTCCTAGCATACATGGAGGATGAATCAAAAGTCTCCTTTCCCTGGACGATGATCGACAAGATCACGCCCCGTCCGGATGAGGCCGTGCAGAAAATGCTTCAAAAGGCCGGATTTGAGGATACGGACATCATCATCACAAGCAAGCGAACGTACACCGCCGCCTTTGTGAACGCCGAAGAAGCGCAATACCTGGTAGTGGAGGACCGCTTTCCTAACGGCCGGCCACCCCTGCATATGGCCGGGGTGCTCTTTGCCGACAGGGATACGGTAAACCTGACGGAGAAAATGAAGGTGGGCACCTGCCTAAATCCGCTGCATACCGCCCTGGCGGTGCTGGGCTGCTTGCTTGGCTATTCCAGCATCCACGCGGAGATGAAGGATGAAGATCTCAAAAGACTGGTACACCATCTGGGCCACGTGGAAGGGATGCCGGTGGTTGCCGACCCCAAAATCATCCGTCCGGCCGATTTTTTGAATGAGGTGTTGAATGTGCGATTCCCCAATCCCTTCCTGCCGGACACGCCTCAACGGATTGCCACCGACACCTCCCAAAAACTGCCCATCCGCTTTGGCGAAACCCTGAAGGCTTATCAAAAGAGGCCCGATCTTGATATCACAAATCTCACCGCCATCCCCCTGGTGTTCGCCGCGTGGCTAAGATACCTGATCGGCATTGGTGATGATGGAAAACCGTTTGAATTAAGCCCAGACCCGCTGCTTGGCAAATTGCAGCCGGTGCTGTGCAAGGTCACATTGGGTGACAAGGGGCCGTTTCATGAACAGCTTTCCCCCATATTAAGCGACGCAACTTTGTTCGGCGTGAATCTTTACGAAGCCGGCCTTGGCGAGAAAGTGGAGGGGTTCTTTGCTCAAATGGTATCCGGTCCTGGCGCGGTTCGAAAGCTGCTGCGTGAAACGGTAAGCAAGTTTTAGTGCCAACTTAGCCTTGTTTATATGCTCCCTGGCAAACAGGGAGCATATTGCTTTTGAATCCTTGCAGAGGAGATATTGGATGGATCAAGATTCCCAACATTTCATAGCCTATTTGCGGGAAGGGTCACTTGATGGCCTGCAGACCATTCCCAAATCCGACCTGCACAACCATGCCGGACGGGGCGGAAGCCTTTGCTATCTTTCCGCCTGGGCTAATGTGGACATTATGTCTCCCAGCGCACCGTTTGCATCCCTGGACAAAATGCAGGAATGGTTTGAGCAAAACGTAAAAGTCCATTGTCCCGGCATAACGGGATATCTGAAACGTATCGAGGCAGCGTTTGCCCAAGCGGAGAAGGACAGTATTCAAAAATTGGCTCTGAGCTTTGGCTTGGGTGAAGTTGATGCGCTGGGCGGCATGGATCGTTTTATACAAACGATGGATGCAATGCATGCTACGTACGCACCGCACACAACCTTCTTACCCGAATTGGCTCTTGACCGGGCCTGCGACGTGGTACAAACGTATGGCATGTTGGAGGAGTATTTGTCGCCAAAATGGTTCGCTTCCATCGACATTTGCTGCAATGAGCTAGCCCAGCCCATTTCCCGTTTTCAAAAAATATACCGTCTAGGCAAAGATGTGGGGCTGACATGTAAAGCCCATGTGGGTGAATACGGCACCGCAGAGGATGTGCTTCATGCCTGCGAGGCATTGGATTTGCAGGAGGTGCATCACGGCATCGCCGCTGCCACCTCCAAGACAGTTATGAAATGGCTATCTCAAAATAAAATTCGCCTGAACATATGCCCAACCAGCAATATCATTCTGGGGCTTGTTAAAGAGTATAGCAAACACCCCATCCGAATCTTATATGATCACGGCATACCTGTGACCATCAATACAGATGATCTGCTAATCTTCAATCAGAGTGTTTCTCAGGAATACATGAATCTATATCAGGCCGGTTTGATGACTGCGGAAGAGTTGGATGAAATCAGATTAACCGGGCTACATGCTTAATGCGGAACTGCTCTTTGTTGATAAAAGTGCATGCGCCCCGGCTATGCCGTGGGCGCATGCATCAGGACACCAAACGTTTACACTTTGCAGCCCAGCAAATCGCTTGACTACCTTCGACAATTTCAAATATGGGGTATCCAAAGGGACTTTGTCCCTTTGGCGGGATTCCCAAGGGCAGAGCCCTTGGGCCTACAGCGTTACCCCATCCTTGAAGATGGCCAGGTCCCGCTTGTCCAGCGCCTCTGATTTGGCCTTTTTCTCCCCGGATGCAATATCCAGCACCAATTCCATTAATTCAGTAGTGAGCAATTCCATGGATTCGCCTTCCAACAGTCGTCCGGCGTCAAAATCAATCCAATTGCTTTTCCGTTTCGCCAAATCACTGTTGCTGGCGATTTTTACGGTGGGCACCGCACAGCCAAATGGCGTACCGCGGCCGGTAGTGAACAGCACCATATGCGCACCGGAAAACAAAAGTGCATTGGATGCCACCAGGTCGTTGCCGGGAGCCTGCAAAAGGCTCAGGCCCTTTTTGCATACCGGCTCCCCATAGGCAAGCACATCCTCTACCGGGGCTGTGCCGCCCTTTTGCACACAGCCAAGGGACTTGTCAGCCAAGGTGGTGATGCCGCCATCCTTGTTGCCCGGCGAGGGATTTTCGTCAATGGGCTCGTTGTGGCACATAAAATAGGACTTGAAATCATTGATGAGAGAAACGGTTTTATCGAAAACTTCCCTGCTGCGGCAACGCTGCATTAGCAGCGTTTCCGCGCCGAACATCTCAGGCACCTCGGTTAAAATGGCACTGCCGCCCTGGGCAATGAGCCTGTCGGAAAGGCTGCCCACCAGCGGATTGGCCGTAATGCCGGAAAATCCATCGGAGCCGCCGCATTTCAAGCCCAGTACCAATTCAGATACAGATACCTCGTCCCGTACGCATTCTGCGGCATGGCCGCACAGCCCCTCAAGCAGTTTCAGCGCAGCCTCTACCTCATCATTCACATCCTGGGTGACAAGAAATTTCACCCGGTTCTCGTCATAAGGCCCCAGCACCTTTTTCATTTCCTCAATGCGGTTGTTTTCACACCCCAGCCCCAGAACCAGCACACCGGCGGCATTGGGATGGCGGATAAGGCCGCACAGCGCCTTTTGGGTATGCAGCAAGTCGCCACCCAGTTGGGAGCAGCCGTAAGGATGGCTGTAGGCCACCACCGCCTCCAGACCGCCCCGAACAAACTCCTGTGCTTCCACCTCTATTTGCTTGGCAATGGCATTGATGCAGCCCACCGTGGGAATGATCCATACCTCATTGCGGATGCCAACCTTGCCATCCGGGCGTTTATAACCCCGGAAGGTTTGTGTGGGAAGCGGCGATAGCTCCATGAATTTCGGCTGATACCTGTAATGAAGCAGCGAATTCAAGTCGGAATGGACATTGTGGGTGTGAACATGGCTGCCAGCAGGGATATCTTCCGCCGCATGACCGATGGGAAAGCCATACTTCATCACCTGCCCGCCTGCTGGAATATCCTGAATCGCAAACTTGTGCCCGGCAGGTATATCCTGTTTCAATATCACCAAGGCACCCTCCAAAGTAACGGGTGCTCCCCTTTTCAAACCTTCCACCGCCACAGCCACATTGTCGTCATGGTGTATTTTTAAATGGCTTTGCATCATTTACTCCTTGAACAAACGGTTCATGGCAGCTCTTGCTCCAATGGAGCGAATGTTATCAAGATGTCCGGCAACCGCCTTCACAAAACCCGGAATCAAAGCAAGGTCGCGGCCCCAGAAGGAAGCATTCGAAGCGGCATGCCGTACATATTCTTCCAAGGGTTTATTGCTGTGGGCGGCGAAGAATTCCAGGGCTGCCCCATCGTCCTGCACGGGATATGTTCCGCCGCCAGGACGATTGCCAACATAGGAACCATCTTCCTGCTGTTTTATGGTGTAGAAGACCAACAGTGCTGCGAAAGAAAAGGTAAGGCATCCGGGCAGCCCGCCTGTTTGTTCCAGCGAATCCAAAAGGGAAGGCAATATGCGCGATTTCCATTTGGATACGGAGTTTAATGCGATGGACAAAAGCGCGTGGCGGACAAAGGGGTTTTCAAACCGTTCGAACACACTGCCGGCAAAGGCCCTCACTTCATCTGGGGGCAGGGGCACGGTAGGCGCGATTTCACCATAAACTGCCTTTTCCATGAACCTGCGAATATCCGGATCCGCCATACATTCCCCCACGATGTCCATACCCATTAGGTATGCCGCCAGAATCGATGCGGTATGGGCCCCGTTCAAGAGCCGTACCTTCCTCTCCCTAAAAGGCCTTTGGTCTTTTGTAAACACCACCGGCAGTCCGGCCTTGTCAAGAGGCAGGCGGGCGGAAATATCCCTGGGGCTTTCAATCACCCACAAGGCAAAAGGCTCGCAAACGGCCAAAAGCCTGTCCTCATAGCCAAGCTCCTGCCAATAATCCTCCACCGTATCTCTGGGATAGCCGGTGACGATGCGGTCTACCAGCGTGGAACAGAACACACAGCTTTCCTCCACCCAGGTTTTGAAGGTATTCGGCAGGTTCCATGTTTCTATCAACCGCTGGACGCATTCCTTCAGCTTGCCACCGTTGTTTTCAATCAGCTCCACGGGCAGAATGACGAGTCCTTTCTCCTTCGCACCATGAAAATGCTCATAGCGCTTGAACAAAAACTGCGTCAGCTTGCCGGGATAGGTGCTGGGAGGACAGGCGTAAAATTTGTCCGATGGGTCAAATACAATCCCCGCCTCTGTCGTATTGGATATGATGAACTCCAATGATTCTTCCCTTGCCAATGCCACATAGGCATGATAATCCTCCTGCGCGTCCACTGTCCGGCCAATGCAAGCAACGACCCGGTTTTCCCGAATCACCTGCCCCCCCGCCTTGCCCCGCAGGCAGACGGTATAAAGGTTATCCTGCCGTGCAAAGGTCTCCAAAGAGCCGTATACAATGGGCTTTACTATCGCCACATCCCCATCAAACAATCCCTTTTCATTGGCAATGTCAATCATATAATCCACAAAGGCACGCAGAAAGTTACCCTCGCCATATTGCATGATTCTGATAGGGCGGGGCTTTCTGGCATACAATGCCGTAATCTCATTCATTGGGTTTCATCTTCCTTTCGCAAACCTCTTTGCCCTATACTTTGTGAAAAAAAGCACAGGCGTTACAGGAAAGAGCACCCCCCTGACACGCATCAAGGGGGTGATTGCTGCCACCTTTATACTCATTTTCCAAACAGTACACCAGGCAGCCACAAGGAGATTTCAGGAATAAACGTGACCAGCAAAAGCCCAATCACCATCATGGCGAACATGGGAAGCGCAGCCTTTGATGTTTTTTCAAGAGATGTTTTCCCCACGGCACAGCCCACAAACAGCGCGCTGCCCACAGGCGGCGTGCAAAGGCCCATGGCCAGGTTGAAGATCAGCATCACGCCAAATTGCATGGGATTCATGCCGATGATGGGGCTCATCACCACAGGCAGCAAAATGGGCGTCATGATCATGATCAAGGGCGCCATGTCCATAAAGCAGCCCAGCAGCAGCAAAAGCACATTGATGATCAGAAGCAGGATGTACTTGTTATTGGTGATACTCAACAGCAGCGCGGTCATCTGGTCGGGGATGCGCAAGTCCGTCATCATGTAAGCAAAGGCCTTGGCTGTACCGATGAGTGTCAACACGACGGCCAGGGTCTTGAGCGTATTTTTGAGAACTTTTCCGATATCACGAAGTTTGGCAGAGCGGAATATCAAATATGTAATCAGGAAGGTGTACAAACAAGCAAAGGCGGAGGATTCGGTCACAGTGAATACACCGGCCGCCACGCCACCCATGACGATGACCAGGGTGAACATGGGCAGGATCGCATGGATCACTACCTTGAACCGTTCGCCTTTGGGAACAGAAACACCCCGGGGGAAGTTGTACTTTCCTGCCATGAAAAAGCACAAAATCATCAGAGCCACGCCCAGCATGACGCCGGGAAGCAATCCGGCCATGAGCAGATGCTCAATATTCACCAGCCCGCCCGTTGCCAAGGCAAAGATAACCATGTTGTGGCTGGGCGGAATCAGTACGCCCTGGCAGGAGGTGGTCACCGTCAGTGCCACGGAAAACTCCGGGCTGTAGCCCTGCTTTTTCATCATGGGAACCACCACAGAACCCAGGGAAGAGACGTCCGCCACGGCGGAGCCGGAAATGTGACCAAACAGCATGGAATCCAGACAGTTCACATAAGCCAGGCCACCGCGGAAACGGCCCACCAACAGGTTTGCCAGATCCACGATCTTTTCAGAGATTCCACCCGCGTTCATAAATTCACCCATGAGGATGAAAAACGGGATTGCCAGCAATGTAAAATTGGAAAAGCCGTCCACCATCTGATTGACCATGACTGTCAGGTTCGTTCCGTTTACCAGTGCGCTAAGAAGAGTGGCAGACAAAAGGGCAAAGGAGATTGGTACCTTCAAAATCATCAACAGGGCGAATCCGCCCAGAAGCACAATCGTGGCAAGGGCCGCGGTTTCCATTTACTTGCAGCCCCCTTTCTTGTCGTGGATGACTTGCGACATATAGTCAACCTCCGGCTCGGAAAAAAGGAGGTCATTGGGTTTTAGTACCTTGGTCAGGTACAGTATGGAGTCAAATATGACAGTGAAGCCAACAACCGGTGCGGCAGCATACCGTACCCAGTTGGGCCATTGGGTGATGGGAAGAACACCTGAACGGGTCATCATCAGCAGGATGCGCGATCCGCCGTAATACAGAAGGAATGCGCCGCAAAGAAGGACGCATGCATTTGCCAAAAAGTCCATGAAAGCCCGCAGCTTCCCGCCCTTGGGAGCCAGGTTGTAGAAAAAATCCATACTGATATGGGATTTGTCACGCACGCCCATGGCCAGTGCAAAAAAGGCAAAGAAACCAACCATCAACCGGGGAACCTCTTCAGCCCAGGCAATGCCGGTATTGAAGAAAAAACGAAGAATGACTGATAGCGTGACAATCAGCACCATGGCGACCAGTGCGATTTCGGCAAGAAGCAAAATCGTATAGTGCATCCATCGGTTGATGTCGCGGATCACTTTGACCATGACAGATATTCACCTCCGTCATCATATAGTCAGGGAGGGATCCGCGAGGCCCCCCGCGTGATCCCTCCCCATCGGGCATCTTGATGTTTCTTAGAAATCCTTGCCCATTTCCTTGATGGCGTTGATGATGTCCATGTACTCAGCACCAAATTCATCATACAGGGGGGCCATGGCGGCTTCGAATTCTGCGCGGGCTTCAGGGGTCAGCTCGATGACGGTGACGCCGGCGGCACGGACGATTTCTTCAGAGGCCTTTTCCTTCAACGCCCACTGGTCGATTTCATACTGCTGCACAGCCTTGGCGCACTCAAAAATGATGGCCTGGTCTTCCGCACTCAGAGAGTCCATCACGATCTGGGAAGCCAGCAGGATCTCGGGAACGCGGGTGTGCTGGTCGAGGATGTAGAACTTGGCGGCATTGTAATCGCCCATGTTCTGGTAGGTGGGCCAGTTGTTCTCAGCACCGTCCACAACGCCGGTGGTAATGGCGTTGAGCACTTCGTTGGGGCCGATGCCGGCAACGGGAGTGCCACCCAGGAGTTCCACCATGCGCAGCATCATGGTGTTGTTCTGCAGACGGATCTTCAAGCCAGCCATGTCAGCCACGGTGTGGACTTCCTTTGTCACATAGAAGGAGCGGGAGCCGGCGTCGTAGTAGCACAGGCCCACCAAGCCAGAGGTCTTGCCGTCCTTGTCCACGCCAGTCGCGATGCCGGCAAGCAAGCTTTGGCCGAGTTCACCGTTGAGCACCGCCCACATATGAGCGCCGCTCTTGTACAGGTAGGGCATCTGGATGGCATTGATGGAGGGTACGAAGTTGGCCACGGGGGAAGCGGACACGCGGGTGAACGCCAGGTCGCCCAGTTGCAGCGCTTCGATGGAATCGCTCTCGTTGCCATACAGTACGCCGCCGGTGTACACTTCCACCTTGATGCGGCCTTCGGTCTTTTCTTCTACCAGACGGGCAAACTCATGGTCGGCCAGAGAGGTAGGATAGCCTTCTGCATGCACTTCGGCCAGCTTGAGGACGGTGGCTGCGGACGCGCTGCTGGCAAAGGCCAGCACAACAACCAGGGTCAGGATAAGAGAAACCAGTTTCTTCATACCAAGATACCTCCCATGATAATTTTTATCCTTCACCGCATGTTTGCGGCTAGAAATCCAGGTTAACAGCAGGGCCTTTACAAACATGTTAAAAAATACGTAATAGCCATACATATTCCTGTGCGGATTATACCATATCGCCTGGCCGGGCGGCAAGCGGAATCCCTTAATTCCCAGAGGACACGCGTACATACCATATCATTGTTCAGCCACAGTTGCCATTAAAGAGTAAACTGCACGTACATTTCACCGGCTATATCCGCCATTTCCGCTATGGTCTTGTCCTGAACGGGGATACCCTTTGACATCTTCTCTTTACGTGATTCCCATTCCTTTTCGCCATGGGTATATATACGCTGCTGCCCAGACGCCTTGGGCGCTTCACGAAGCTTATGAAGGTAAATGGAAAAATTGTTCCTGATTTCTTTCTTTTCCCCGAACAAGCCGTAATCCACCGCCCAGAAGCAGTGGGCAATACCGGATCCAACAGGCTTTTGATAAATTTCATCCGATGTCGTACCACCGGACAAAATGGATGTGAACAACTCACAGATCAAACCAAAGCCATATCCCTTGTGCCCCGATGTTGTTTCATCAAACCCGCCCAGCGGCAAAATGCCCCCGCCCAGCTTTGCGGTGATGTTTTTGAGCACCGGCCCCGTTTCTGTCGATTCCTGGCCGTCTGCATCCAGCATCCAGCCCTTGGGTGTCTGTTTGCCCTGCTTGTGATAAACCTCCAGTTTGCCCCGGGGTACAACAGTCGTGGCCGCATCAAACAGAAAGGGAATCGGCTCAGCTGGCATGGCCAAAGCGATAGGGTTGGAGCCCAGCATGGCACGGCTCCCGAAAGTAGGTACCATGATGGCCTCGGAGTTGGTCATGCAGATACCCATCAGGTCATGATGGAGTGCCATTTCCGCATAGTAGCCTGCAATGCCGTAATGGTTGGAGTTGCGTACCGTCACCATGCCGATACCACTGGTTTTCGCCTTGTGGATAGCCTTGTTCATGGCATGGTGCGCCGCCAACTGCCCCATCATATCCTTAGCATCTATGACTGCCGACAAAGGCGTTTCGAATACCGTTTCCGGCCTGGCTTTGGTATTCACCAGGCCGGATGAAATTTCCTTATGATAGCGCGTAAGGCGCTGGACGCCGTGGGATTCTATGCCATTCAAATCAGCCGTAAGCAGCACATCGGCAATCAGGTTGCTATCCGCTTCGGAAAAACCGTAGGCACAAAACTGGCGAATACAGAACGCACGCAATGCATCGTATGGAATCAGCCTGTAACCCATGCGCCCCACACTCCCACGTTATGTCGTTTACCGCTGCACCCGGCCGGAGCCGGAGCCTTTCATTAGGCTTTCCACTTCCGATACAGACACTCTGTTGAAGTCACCATTGATGGTATGCTTCAGGCACGAGGCTGCCACTGCAAACTCCAGCGCTTTTTTCTCGTCGCCGTATGTATTGATGCCGTAGATGAGCCCGGCGCCAAAGCTGTCGCCGCCGCCTACACGGTCGACGATGTGAGTGATCGCATACTTACGGGAAAGCAAAAAGTCTTTCCCATTGTATAGGCAGGCGCTCCAATCGTTGTGGTTGGCCGACTTGCTTTCCCGAAGGGTGATGGCGACACGCTTGATATTTGGAAATTCACTCATGGCCAGCTTGGCGATGGCCTTGTATTGCTCCACGTTCAGTTCGCCCGATTCAACCTCCGAGCTGGATTCGGCCTTTAGGCCCAGCGCCATTTGAAAATCCTCTTCATTGGCAATCACTGTATCCACATAATGTGTTAGCTCCCGCATGACTTCGGAAGCAGTCTTGCCGTACTTCCACAAATTCTTGCGGTAATTCAAGTCGCAGCTTACATGCAGGCCTGCCGCCTTGGCAGCCTTCACAGCTTCCATACACAAATCTGCCGCGCCCTGGCTGATCGCAGGAGTGATGCCGGTGAAGTGGAACCAGGTTGCCCCGGCAAAGGCCTTGTTCCAATCGATATCGCCGGGCTTGCTCTTGGCAATGGCCGATTCCGCTCGGTCATAAATCACCTTGCTGGGCCGCTGCACTGCGCCGGTCTCCAGAAAGTAGATGCCCATACGTTTGTTGTTCCTTACGATGTTGGATACATCCACACCAAAACCCCGAAGTTCCCTCATACATGCTTCGCCGATGTCGTTGCTGGGCAGCAGGGTAACAAAGGCGGTATTCATGCCGAAATTGGCTAAGGATACGCATACATTGGCTTCGCCTCCGCCAAAGGTAGCCTCCAGGGACGGAGACTGGAAAAACCGTTCAACGCCCGGGCTTTTCAAACGCAGCATGATTTCGCCAAAGGTAACAACTTTACAGCTCATTGCACTCATCTCTCTCGTCAATTACTTTTGCAGCAGGTGGAAGGCAAACCCGGCAATTTCATCCTGCAAATAGATGGCCACAGCCTTGCCGTTTTTCTCGGTGGCGCTTGCTTCGTCAAAGGCAAAGCCACGCTTGAGCAAATGCCACTTGGCCCTTGCGATGCTGTTGGTGCGGATGGCAACATGTCCATGGGTGCCCCTGAACGGCTTTTTCATCAGTTCAAAGCCAGAACCAACAAAGGTGGAGTTGTTTCCATCCTTGATATCCCAACCAAGAAGCGTGCAGATTAGCTGTGCCTCACGCATGGCGTTCTCCGGGCTACCGGTGTTGAAGCCGATGTGGGCCAGTTCAAAGCCCAGCAAAAGAGCTACTGCACTTTGGGTGATTGTTTTGATCCTGTCCCAATCCTTTGCATCCACCGCATCCTGGGGCACCATCCAGCTTCCGCCGCAGGCCGCCACCTTTGGGAAGGACAGGTATTCCACCAGATTCTTTTCACTGATGCCGCCGGTGGGCACAAAGGTGACATTTCCGTAAGGCGCGCTCAGTGCCTTGATCATATTCAGGCCGCCCAGCGCTTCGGCAGGAAAGAATTTCACAGTCTTAAGCCCCATGGATAGGGCCGTTTCAATATCCGACGGATTGGCGCAGCCGGGGAGAACGGGAACATTTTTCTTCTGGCAATATTCCACTACCTTGGGGTTTAATCCTGGAGACACGATGTAAGCCGCTCCGGCCCCCACAGCCCGGTCTACCTGTTCGGTGGTTAAAACCGTGCCCGCACCAAGGATGACCTTTGGAAGCTGCTCATGAACCAAGCGGATGGATTCCTCCGCCGCCGCCGAACGGAAGGTGATCTCCGCCACAGGCAAACCGCCATCCGCCAGCGCACGGCACAAAGGCACTGCATCCTGTGCGTTTTCAACCTTAATTACAGGAACAAGACCGGCCAAAGATAACTTTTCCAACATGTCCATCATTAACGCCTTCCTTATACAATCGCTTGATCTATTGAAAACGGCGCGGCAGGCTGCTCACACAAAGTGACCAACACCTTTTTATACCGCCCGCAGCACCCGTTGGATCTTGCGTTGGGCCCGAAGCAGCATCTGTCCGTACGCAGCAATCTCACTTTCCCCCATGCGGAAGGAAGGTGCCGATATGCTCAAGGCGTAGACAGGGCGGTCATCACGGCCCCTTATGGCTACGCCGATGCAGCTTACGTTCGTGTTGCTCTCCTGGGTTTCGGTGGCATACCCATCTTGCCTGACAACCTCCAGTTGCTTTACAAGAATGCCTATATCTGTAATGGTATGGGGCGTCAGGGCAATCAATTCCCGGCCATCGTACAGGCTGCGCACCTCATCCTCCGTCAGGCAGGCCAAAAATGCTTTGCCCATGGCAGTTGTGTGCAGCGGCATTCGAACGCCTACATGACTTGACATACGTATGGACTGGGTAGACTCCATTTTGTCAATATATAGAACATCCAACCCGCTCAGTATACCGCAATGCATGGTCTCGTTACATGCCCGGGATATATCTGCCATATACTGGCGGATCACGCTGGTGACATCCACATGATTCACCGCCGCGCTGCCCACTTCAAACAGCTTCAGGCCCAACTGATACCGGGGAGAATTGTCTGCCTTATGCAGATACTTGTACTGCATCAGCGTATGCAGAAGATTGAACGCGCTGCTTTTGGGCATTTCCATGGCTTTGGCAATTTGATGCAGTTCCAGGCCTTCGGGATTCTCACTTAAAAGCTCCAGTATTTCCAGCCCGCGGGAAAGCGTTCGATTTATCGTTTCCGGCATGCAAACACCGCCACAATCGTACATATATATGAACATCGTTCAGAATCAAGAATATGATATCACGCCAATACAGCTCAGTCAAGTACATTTTTTATGGATTTGTAAATAAAGGCCGAAGTTCAACCAAAAAACATGGCACGCAGGCCTTTGCCTCCGCGCCACATCCCAAACGGAAAACATTTTAATCGGACGGAATCTGCTTGTGGATGGAATACAGGTCACCATAAGCATCCGCCTCCTCCTCATCCTTCAGAGCGGATGGGATAAGGCCGGTACATTCAGTGATGGAGGCCACCTTTTCCAGGTCATAGCTTGGTTCTACACGCTTTTGAGGTTTAGGAGGCATATTTTTACCCTCCTTTCCTTAAGGTTTGCCTTGTGCCGCCGCGATGGATGGCGGACCTACTTGGCTTTTTTCTGGACCATATTTACAATGAACAGAACCAGGCACGCACCGGCCACAGCAATCAAAAGGCTGCCAAGATTGAAGCCCGAGATACCGCCAATGCCGAGCAGCGAGGCCAAAAAGCCGCCCACGATGGAGCCTATCACACCAAAGAGGATGTTGGCCCCGATTCCCATCTGAGAATTTCTCCCCATGATGATGCTGGCCAGCCACCCAGCCAATGCGCCAAAGACAAGCCATAGAATGATATTCATGCTCCCAATTGCTCCTTCCAAAATGCAACGATTCGGAACTGACAAGCGTCCCCCTGTATTCTATGCCGTCCAAGCGGAAAGTATGCCGCCTTCCACTGAAATAGGCCAAATGGCTCTAAAACGGTTTGCTGGTATTGGATAAAATGGCTCGCGCTGTACAAAAAACCGAAAACGGTATATACTACATTATTATTGGTTATAAGCAAACCGGCTTTTGGGAGGGTTGACATGCGGCGCCACACCAAATTATCGTTCCGTTTCGGAGCATGGCTATGCATATTTCTTCTCTTGCCTGTTCTTTTGTTTTCAACCCTAGCGCAGGCTGAAGAGCCCGAACTGTCATCCGATGCGAACCCTTACGATCCGGAGCAGCCCGGGAATTTGCAGGAAGATCAGCTGGTCGCCACCTCCGCCATACTCATTGAGGCAGACTCCGGTGAAGTGGTTTTTGAAAAAAACGCCGATCAGATCATGTTCCCCGCCTCCACCACCAAGATACTGACCGTATACCTTGGTCTTACCATAGGGAAGACCAACAACATGCTGGATGAAATCATCACCATCAGCGAAGAGGCGGCTAACCTGCCGGAAGGCTCTTCCACCATCCCTTTGTCCGCAGGCGAAACCATACGTTTTGAGGACCTTTTGTACGCCACCATGATCCGCTCCGGCAATGAAGGCGCAAATGCTATCGCGGAAACGATCTCAGGCTCCGTCCCGGATTTTATGGATCTGATGAACCAAACCGTCAATTATATGGGCTGTACATCGACCCACTTTACCAACCCTCACGGTCTGCACGACGAACAGCATTACACCACTGCGCGGGATATGGCCATTATCGCCCGTGAAGCCATGAAAAACAGCACCTTCAGGCAAATTGCAGCCTCCACCTCCTATGCCCTCCCCAAAAGCAACATGTATAGGGCCCGTACCTTACGCAACAGCGAAAATGCGCTGATGAACCAGGGTGATAACAACAACAAATACTTCTACCCTTATGCCGACGGTATCAAAACCGGCTTCACCAACGAAGCCGGCCGATGCTTTGTGGGATCAGCTTCAAAAAACGGCGTATCCCTTATTTCTGTTGTGTTTTATTCCAGCAGCACGGGCCGGTGGACCGATACGAAGAAGCTGATGGAGTATGGCTTTTCCCAATATGTCAGTGTATCCCCGGTGGAATTGTACGACATGAACCCCATAGTTCTGGAGACTACCGGCTTTTCCAGGGATGACCTTGACCTTGGCCGATTGCCGCTATACCTGGTACCCTTGGATTCCTCCGCTACCGCATCCATAGTCGCCACACGTTCCCAAGTGGAGTCTATGGCCAGAAACCTTCAGCAAAAGGTAATCATTGAATACATCCGTGATTTTTCCGCCCCCATCGAAGCCGGGGAGCAGATGGGTACGCTGACTTACTTCCCTCCCGAAGGCAGCAGCGAACCGGTGGAATATGCCTTAATCGCCTCACGGAGCATCAAGCTTCGTGAAAACGCCCCCAAGTCCATACAGGAGATTACGGCCGAAGCATATGAGGACCCCAATCCCTTCCCGCGACTCTCGCTGGAGTTTGTTATCATGGCCTTGCTGCCCATTGCCGGGGCGTACCTGCTCATCCGGATCATGAAGCGGGTCGTGAAGAAGTTTACGGGCCGAGGCACCAACCTGCCCAAACCTACCAGTAGGAGA
>JAEZLW010000076.1 GCA_023415145.1 Bacillota bacterium
GCATGCAGCCGCACAGGGAACTAATGGAGGCGGCGCTTGCAACATCCAGGGTCCTGTATAAAGTGAAAAACGGCGAGGTCTCACCATTTAACAAACATCCCAAGGCCATCCCCATGATCGGTTACTAATCTCAACTCCAATGTTCGTTCAAGGCATGCCCAAACAGTATTGTACCCGTGCGGAATAACCTGGGTATGAATGCGCAAAATAGACCTATGACAAAAATCTTTTGGACAAACACCATCTGGTATATCGCGCTGGCGGCAATCAGCGCAGCCATGCTCTTTCTTGCTCTTGCAAAATCTCCGTGCCGCAAAAAAACCCTTGCGTTCTTTTTTGCGGTGCTGGGCATGACATATTTTTTAGAAATACTTTTGTTGGTTGTGATGGAGGCGTATACCTATTCTCCCAAAATCGCCTCAGACAGCTTTCACGAGTCGCTGATCGGCAATTTCTTTTCGCAATACTCGGTGTCAGCAGCGGCTGTACTGATTGCCACCCTGGGCCTGAACATGAGGTGGCGGATAGGGTTCTCCATCGCCTATTTTTGGGTCGATGTGCTGTTCGTACAGTTGAATATCTATTCGCACAACTGGTACAACTCATGGTTTACATTGGGCGGCTTCTTTGTGTACAGTTGGATTGTGATGAAATGGCATGGCAAGGTCTTTTCACACCCAACCAAAGGGTTGTTTATCGCCACACTTTTTCTTGCCGTGTTTTCTTTGTATGGAAATCTCTTTGGAACGACGTTGAACTTTATGGAAATACAAAGGTTTACCATCGGCCTGTATGAGCAAACAACCAAAGACAACACTGCAGCAAGCGTCCTTTACAGCATCCCGTCCATAGCCATCATCATACCTTTATGCCGGCTAAAGCACCGCCCTGCCTTCAAAGGCCTGCTCTTTCTTTTGGTGTTCGTGATCGATTGGTGCCTGTACCGCATGGGATTCATGCATGTCAAGGCAGGATGGTTTATTCCTGTCACACTGTTCACAGTATTCGGGCGTTACATGATTACAGGTTTTCTGGATCGTTCACTGGGCCTGGCAGATGCGCCGTGCACATAATGTCCGTGCATAAGCCTTGGATGCAATAAAGCTTCCTTATGAAACAAAAAGCGCACCGGCCAAATGGGCCGGTGCGCTTGGTTCATGGTGTTTAAAGTTAGTTGGTTGCAGGCGTGCCGTACATCATGGTCAGAACAGATTCAGGCAGGTACTGCATGGCGCTCATCAGGCTGACCATGGCTGTCTGCATAGCGGCCTCACCCCAGGCCGTGAGCTCTTCGATGGTCATTTTGCCCAGCCGGATGCTGTCACTTGGAATTTCGGGATATGCTACAGGATCGCCCGATACGGTCACGGTCTTGATGGTCAGCACCGGGCTTTCAAGGCCGGTCATGAAGCATGCCAAGGTATCCTCGGTCTTGACATCCTTGCCGTCGAAGGCGGAAGCGGATTTGTAGTCCAGGGAAGCCCCAATGGGCATGCCGCCAGCGTTGAGATTGATGTTCAGCTTCCAGGCATCCTCTGCGGTGGTTTCTGTCGCCTTTTCCTCGCCGGCAAAGTCCAGCGCCAGCGCAAAGGCTTCCATGCCATTTTCCGTAGCGCTCATCTCAAACTTCCAGGCTTTTGCGGTATCAGCCAAGCCGTTGGCAGGTTCCTTGCTGGTGAAGCCTAAACGGAAGGAATCATCGGCTGTGCCCACATCCAGCGTAAACAGGCCGGTTACATCTTCGCCTTCCGTCTTGCTGTAGAAGCCCAGCAGGAAGGTGGAATCCTTGGCATCCTTGCCGGTAAACTGCCCCTTGATCTCCGTTAAGGGGGTGTTGCCCATGTCATCCATCAGCATGGTGAGGGTAATGGGCTGCTTCATAGCAGGTGCGGCGTCTTTGGCAAAGTTTGCAGGCAGGTCTGCAATCCCCTGTAGCAGCTTCGTTTTTGCTTCCTCTCCGCTCATCTGGACCGCACCGGCGGAGGATAGGAAGTTGTGGATCACGTTGAAGTTGTCTTCCTTGGTTGCCCAATCGGATACGATCTGCAAAAGCTCCTGAATCTTCTCCGCGCTGATGCTGTAAACCACCTGGGTGGTTGCTGTGTCATGCTTTTCGCTTTCAAAGGTGCCTGTGGACATCTCCGGAGCGGACATGATGCCTGTAAACCAGGTCATCACAGGGGTCATCAGGTCAGCCTGCAGGCTTTCCTGGTCAAATTCCGGCATTTTGAAGGGCAGCGCGAATGCTGTCAGGTCGGTGTCATCCGTCTTGTTGGTGAACATGCCGGTGATAACGGACTTCATGCCTTCCATCTGGGCTTTCATCTCAGCAAGCCCTTCCGGCACCATGCCGGATTGCTCCGCCGCGGCTATTGCGGCATCAGCCACGGTGAAATAAAGCTGCACAAACTCCTGGGGGGTGAAAGACAAAACACTGTCCCCCATAAGGCTGCTCATCAGGTGAAGCTCATCGCCTTTTTTAGTGGCCGTGAAGGAAAGCGCCGGCTGATCCTGCAAAAGCATGGAGAAGACGCCCAGGGCGTTTTCGCCTTCTTCTTGCTTTACAGTATTTACGCTGAGGGATTTGAACAGATCCCCGAACATGCTCATGGAAGGATCCTTCGTAAACAAGTCACCGGGCTCAAAGGTGACGGTAGTGCTCAGGCTGCGGCCCGCTTCCAATGCCTTTTGTTCAAAGGCCGCGGCAGCGCTTTCCCCCAGGGACAGGGTGGGCACAAGCATAAGTGCCAAGGCCATGATAACAGCGGTCATTTTGCGAAGATTCATAGGTATACCCCTTTCTCACCATTCGCCTAAATGTAGCAGGAAATATATACATTATATATGGAAACTTAAGATTTGTCATCACCAAGCCGCAAAATCATGCGTTTATGGTAGCCTGATCCTCCAAAATGTCACCCCGCGCTTTGAGATCATTCAAAATTCCGGCATACCGCTTCTCATCGATTTTGAATTTCCTCATGTTTACAATATACCCCGCCACAATGGCAATAAGGGGTAGAATCAGCATGGACAGCTTCATCACGGTGATGCCGTCCGCCGTTACGTCCTGAGGCGTTTGGGCGGCGTTGATGCCCGATAGGATGAGTGTCAGGCCCAGCACGCCGTTTGCGATGGCGCCGCCGATTTTGTTGATAAAGGGCTGCACGGAAAAGGTGATGCTTTCATTGCGCTTGCCCTGTTTCCATTGTCCGTATTCAATGGTATCAGAAAGGAACATCAGCGTCAGTATCTGGATAAACGCTTCCCCCACAAAAATCAGCACGCCGGAAATACCAATATAGGCCATATCCATGGGGGCAAAGAAGAACAGCGTATATCCCAATATCACCAAACCCGTTGCGCCCGTATACAGCTTGCGCCTGGTGAAGCGCTTGCGAAACCATGTGAATACGCTGAGGGCTGTAAGCTGCGATAAGCCCAGCACCAGCGCAAACATGGAATACATGCTTTCATCACCATAGGCGTATTTGAAAAAGTGTACGCCAAAGCCCGTGGTGGTACAGTAACCGATCATGAACAGCGACATGGAGACGGCGACCCACATCAATTGATCGTTTTTCAACAGTACCCGAAACATTTCACGGATGGTCGTCTTTTCTTCCTCTTTAAAATACCCCTTTCGCTCCTTCACAAAAATCAGCGTAATTGCCTGGAACAAAAGCATTAATACCGCAATGATCACGGCGAAGGCAAACCAGCCTTGCTTCTCACTGCCGGTGAACGCACTCAGTGCGTTTGTTGCGGGGATGATGCCCACCACCACCGCAAACAGGCCGATATCCGCGCAGATGCGCGCAAACGAGCCAATTTTCTCGCGCTGCTTTTGGTCTGTGGAAAGCGCCGGCATCATCGACCAATAGGCGATGTCATTCAGGCCGTAGAACACATCCCAGATGAGGTAAATCGCTGTGAATACCGCCACATAGGCGATGCCGGAAAGACCCATATCCAAAAACATCAGCACCATGCACACACCACCTACGATGGCGCCAAGGAGCATCCACGGCTTGAACTTGCCAAAGCGGGATTTGGTGTTGTCCACCAACAGGCCCATCATGGGGTCGTTGAAGGCATCAAATGTGCGCAGCACAAGCAATGCCACCGTCATCATGGCAAGCGTGGTATCCGGCACATTCAAAACCTCGGTGATGTATACCATAATGTACATGCTTACCATCGTATAAAACATATCCCTGCCGATGGTACCCAGGCCGAAGCAAAAGCGGTTCCGGCGGTCGTAGTTTTTCTCCATGGCTTATTCCCCTTTCTCCCTTACCACATACAAATTGGAACCGAAGTCGCCCAGCATACGGATCTTGCTGTTGTAATAGCTGCCGATAAATTGATTGTTCAGCATGATCCCGCCCATCAGCGCACCACCATAGCCCACATACTCTTCCACGCAATCCTTAAGACAAAAATACCTGTTCGCTGTACGCAATACAAAACCCTCCGGGTGAAGCGCAAGTGGCAGAATATGCTTGACCAGCCCGCCGAACCTGTTTATAAACAAGCTCTGCGGCCGCGTTGCGACACGATACTTGCGGTCACTTTTCAAACCCATCAGCCGCAACCGGTCAAACCCCTCGCCGGCCAACACCTGTGTCTGAAAAAAGCCGCTGATCCCCGATTTCAAGTCCTGATCCACGCAGTGCCATACCGCCTTGTTCTGTTTGTATGGCTCGCCGCGAAAGAAGGTGCCGTATTGCAAAACATGCCGGTATTGCTTGTAAAAAGCGATTTGACGCCTTACCTCTCTTCGCTGCACGAACGAAAGGTACTTCAAATCCAGCTCATACCCCAAACACCCGAACGACGCCACATTGAAGCGTGTGGCAAGGGGCGTATCCCGCAGCGTTTGCTGGTGCGGGGCTTGTGATACGTGTGCGCCCATGGCGGACAGGGGATACAGGTAGGAAAGGCCTCCCTGTATTTTCAGACGCTCGATGGGGTCGGTATCGTCCGAGGTCCAAATCTGCGGCGATATGCAGAGCATGCCCAGATCAAAGCGGTTGCCGCCGCTAGAGCAGCTTTCAAACAAAATGTGCGGACGGGGCGCAAAAATACGTTGAAACACCTCGTACAGCGACAGTACATAGCGGTGGAAAAATTCGCCCTGATTTGCAAGGCACTTTGAGCAGGCGTCGCTGATGTGCCTGTTGTAATCCCATTTGACATAGTCGATGCCGCAGGTATCCAGTATGCGTGTCACATTTTCCACAATATAATCCTGGACTTTGGGGTTGCACAAATCCAGAACCAGCTGGTTCCGCCCGAGCGCAGGCCGCTTGCCAGGTGTTGTCAGGGCATACTCGGGATGGGCGCGGTACAAGTCGCTGTCCCCGTTCACCATTTCCGGTTCAAACCACAGGCCGAACTTCATGCCCATTTTATGAATCCTGCCTGAAAACTCTTTCAGACCACGAGGCAGCTTTTTGCGGTTGACAGCATAATCCCCCAGCCCCGCTTTGTCGTTATCCCGTTTCCCGAACCAGCCGTCATCCAGCACAAACAGCTCGATGCCAACCTTTTTTGCCCTCCGGGCCAATCGCAAAAGCTTTCCCCTTGTAAACTTGAAAAAATGGGCTTCCCAGTTGTTGAGGACGACAGGGCGTTCCTTCCCCTTCCAATCTCCGCGAACAATGTGCCGGTTGATGAAATGGTGGAAGTTTTGCGAAAGGCCGTTGAACCCGTTGGCGGAAAAGCTCATCACCGCCTCCGGGGTTTCAAACCGGCCGTTTTCCTCAAGCACCCATTCAAAGCAATAAGGATTGATGCCTGTAATGACTCGAACGGTGTCATGGCCGCAAAGCTCCGCCGCGCCCAGGTGGTTGCCGCTGTAGACAAGGTTGAACCCGTACACATGCCCCTGGGTTTCCGTTGCATTGCCTGCGGCCAGCAAAAAGCCCGGATTATGGCGGTTGCTGCTGTCGCCGGTGGTGGAGTCATTCACATACGTTCCGTACGTCAGCTTTCGCTCGTGCTTGTGCCCTTCCTTGATCCAGCCGCCGTCAAAGGTGATCAAACGGTAATCGTCACTTGGCATGTCGATCATTATGCTCATCAGCCGCCTTATGGTAAGCGGCTTTGGGTTGCCGTTTTTCAGCACGGTGCGGCGCGTAATCACATCCGTTTGAGAATAAACGGTATAGTAAAGCAAAAGCGTCACGTTGTTGCTTTCATCCAGGAGGGTGATGATCAGCGTTTGGCAATCATCCGCATCACCATAGGAAGATGGAAGCGTGTCCGGCTTTACGCTGCCTTCCACCACTTCATGGCTTTTGTATACAAAATCCGCCGTGTATGTGCCATCCGGCATTTTGATTTCAGCGGGGGTATTGCGATAGTCCCCCTTGCCGATGCCCGACCATTCCAATAAAAGCGTGTCCAGGCAATATGTCTCATCGCCCGGGTCGTACAACACACTGCCGCCGGTTTGCGCCGTGCGCTTTAATACAAGCGGCGCTATAGGCTGGTCGTTTGGCAACAGGTGCCCGTAGTGAATATGCTCCAAATGCGCGAACCGGGTGATTTGAAACCAGTAACTGCTATGCTTGGTTGTCAGCTGGAATACATTGCCCTCACATGCAATCACCCGTTCACCTCCCTTAACACCACCGCTTCAAAGGCAGCCAATACGCCATTGTACATTTGAATCCCCGTATTGGATATCACCACATCGCCGGAATAAGGTACGCGGGACGGCTTTTGGGAGAAGTTTAATAAAATGGTGTACTGATCATTGTCCAGCGTGCGCCGGTAGGCCATCACACGGCTGTCACCATACAGCGGAGCAAACGCACCGTATTTCAGTGTCTCGCTGGACGCGCGCAGGGCGATCATCCTTCGGTAGTAATGCAGGACAGAATTTTCGTCCTTTAACTGATCCCGGTAATTGATCTTTTGACAATTTCCGTTGATGCCTATCCAGGGCGTGCCCGTGGTGAAGCCCGCACCCTTATCACTCGACCATTGCATGGGGGTTCGGGCATTGTCCCGGGAGGATTGCCTTATCCACTTCCAGCGAAGCCTTTTCGGTATATGAAGCCTTTTCATCAGCTTGTCGATGTTGAAGCTTTCCACGTCTTTCAATTGTGAAAGGCTTGTAAAATCGAAATTGGTCATGCCGATCTCCTGCCCCTGATACACAAACGGTGTACCCCGCAGCGTGAATTCCATTGTCGCCAGCAGCTTGGCGCTCAGTTCCCAGTACTCCTTGTCATCGCCGTAATGGGATACAATACGCGGCTGGTCGTGGTTTTCCAGGTACAGCGCGTTCCAAAAAAGCCCCTGCTGCCACTTTGCCAGCACCTTGAGCAGATTCTTTGCCTGGAACCGTTTGGGGATATAGCGGGCAACCCGGCGGTCCACCTCCAAATGATCAAAGTAAAACACCATATCCAGCTCCTTGCGGCCGGGGTCGCACAGCAGCTTTGCTTCCTCCAAATCCACCATCACGGTTTCCCCCACCACAAAGCAATCGTAATGGTCGAGAACATCCCGCCTGAGCTCACGCAGGATTTGATGATTGCCCTCTTGGGATTTGTAGTGCTCCAACCCCTGTATGGCGATGCTTCGCCTGCCGTCTTCAAGCGATGTTTTATAGATCACGTTGATCACGTCGCAGCGGAAACCTGCTGCGCCTTTGTCAAGCCAGAACCGCATGATGTCTTTGACTTCTTCTATCACCTTGGGGCTGCGAAAATTGAGGTCAGGCTGCTTTTTGTCAAACAGGTGCAGGTAGTATTCGCCGCTTTTTTCATCCAGCTCCCAGGTGGACCCCATAAAAAAGCCTGTCCAGTTGTTGGGCGGGCTGCCGTCCTTTTTCCCCGTGCGCCAGATATAGTAATCACGGTAGGGGCTGTTTTTTTCTCTGCTTTTTTGAAACCATTCATGCTCGTCGGACGTATGGTTGATGACAAGGTCCATGATGATTTTGATGCCGCGCTTTTGCGCCTCATCAAACAAACGCTCCATATCCGCCATGGTTCCGAATTTTGGATTGATATCCCGGTAATCGCTGATGTCGTAGCCGTTGTCTGCATCCGGCGAGCAGTACACCGGCGAGAGCCAGATGATCCCGATTCCAAGGTCACACAGCTCGTCAAGCCGTGATATGATGCCGGGGATATCGCCGATGCCGTCACCGTTTGAATCCTGAAAGCTGCGGGGATAGATTTGGTATACCACCCGTTCCTTCCACCATGTATCCATTTGCGTACCTCTGTTATGCGATTTGGCGGTACTGCTCGCCTTTGATGTAATCATCGTAGATTTTATCATCCACGCCGTTTGCAGCGACCACGTCGCGCAAAAACCTTCCGCTTTTTTTAACGGTGCGCGTTTGCGTTTCATAATCCACGTGCACAATGCCAAAGCGGGCACTCTCGCCCTCCACCCATTCAAAATTATCGCAGAAGCACCAGTGGTAGTACCGCATGACGGGCAAATCGCTTTCACACAACGCCTTCAAGTGCTCGTACACGTACCGGCTGCGGAATGTATCGCTATTGTCGCAGGTACCGTTTTCGGTAATGTAAATGGGAAGCGGGAGGATATCATACAGCTTTTTGCAGCATTCCACAATCCCTTGCGGGTATATCTCCCAGCCAAGGTCGTTGACGGGGACGCCATGCTTTACGCCTTCGCTCAGCCCTTTTATGGTCGAACGGGAATAATAATTGATGGCAATAAAATCACAGTACTTCCCTTTTTCTGTTTGGCCTATGTTGCGTATCGGAAAAGAAAATTCCCCCGTACACATGGCCTTGGATAGACTGCCCTGGAAAAACCGCTCCGTAAGCCTTGCAAAAAACCGGTGTGACAGCTTCTTCCCGTTTTCCGGCACGAATACGCGCACATGGTTGGCAAAGCTCACCTTTGTATCGGAAATACCCATTTCATGATGAAGCACATGAATCCGCTGATAGGCCTGAACGTGCGCTGCCGCCAGCACCGACATCACGTTTACCGCTTTGACAAGCGACTTTTTTCCCGGCGGCCAGGTCCCGTAAAAGTAGCCGTTTGTGGCATACACATTGGGCTCGTTGATGGTGATGTATTCATTCACATAAGGACCGAAGGCTGTCACCATTTTTTCCACAAAGCGGAGAAAGTACGGTATGTTCTCCTTTTTCTCAAACGCTCCCTTGTGTTCAAACCACATGGGATTGGTGAAGTGATGCAGCGTTACCAACAGTTCAATGCCGTATGATTTTAAAAGCTCCACTTCCTGAACGTAATGGGCGATGGCATTTTCATCAAACACGCCTTCCTTGGGCTCGATGCGCGCCCACTCCACGCCGAAGCGGTAAATCTGCATGTTCAACTCTTTCATCAGCGCAGCATCTTCCCGCCACAAACGGTAGTGGTCGTTTGCCCGCGCCGGGCTGGACTTGTCCTTTATCTGCCCCTTTTGATGCCAGTCCATCCAGCTATGTGTAAGTTCGCCGCCTTCGATTTGTGTCGCCGCGCTGGCGGTGCCTATCAGCATGCCGCTCTTTAGTGAAAATGTCATTACGATATACCTCCCGCATCACGATGATACCCATGAAATGTTGTTATGAAGGATTGCCTGCTAATAATGATATAAAAATTATAGCATAAATTTGTCTGGAAGGAAGCGTTATTTCCAGTAACCAATGAGGCAAAGCAGATTGTCAAGACACAAAAAGGACTTGACCAAGCGATCAAGTCCTGTATTGCATAGTCCTATTGCAGTTGCATTACATCGTGTCGATGCAAAAAGGATGCCCTTCCGGGTCAAGCATGACCGTCCAGTGATCCGAAAATTGTGTGCCGGCCACCTTTGCGCCCAAGGAAACAGCATGCGTTACCCAGTACTGATGCTCCGATGCGTCTACCGCAAAATCAAGGTGCAGCATTTGCTGCTGTTTGCCATCCTGTTCAGGCCATACCGGCTGAACATAGTCGGGATTCCTTTGAAAGCCTATGTCGACATTGCTGGCCTTAGAACCGATGATGACAAAACCGTCTTTGTCATACCCTTTTGACCAGCCCAGCAGCCTGATATAAAAATCGGAAAGCGTTTGGGGGTCAAGACAATCGAGCACTACCTTGTCAAACTTTATTATCTTTGCGTTGCTATCCATTTTTTCTCCTTTTATTTGGGAGGGCTAGCTTCTCATAGCCCTCCCTTTTCTATGCTGCCGCAGTTTTGCTGTATGCTCTATGCAATCAATGCTCTTCATATGACCACATCCTTTCCAATTATATGAAGGAAGTATAGAGCAAGCCGGATTGATTGTCAATTCATGGAGTTTGTCAGGATATCAGCGTAAAACACAGCGTGCATCATTTTGCCTGCCATTTTTGAACGTGGAATCCATCATTGGCATTCCACTCCGCGTACAATATATCCTTGATGTCATTCACATCAAATTCCTGCATCATCGCATTTGATAACCATGATTCGTCATGGTCCGTTTTCATAAGGTTGGGCTTGATGATTTCCCCTTCTATAATCAGCGGCAAATCGAGCTGTGCCGGTTTTGCTTCAATATGTAGATCGTTTCTTGTTACCACATCATATTGGGACTTTTTTATGACTGAAACAATGCCGTTATGTTCGAGTATTGCATATTCAATTTCACGAATGGAGTATGCGCTTTTGTCTCGCAATACGCTCAGCAATTCCACAAAATCAAGCTTTTCCTTTTTCATCACCTGGTAATCGATCACACCGTTTTTGATCAGCAGAACAGGTGAGCCCTCAACAACCCTCCGCAATTTTCTGGATTTCTGTACTGCCTTTTCAATGGCATAAAGCAAAACTGTCCAGACTGCAATCGCATAGATGATATGAAATACGGAAATCTCACTGTCGTAAATTGCATTGCCCAGAAATTCGCCCATAACAATGGCTGATATGAAATCAAAAGGGGATACTTGTTGAATCTGCCTCTTGCCGATTATTTTCATGGATATCAAAAGCGCAATGAACCCAAAGAATAGCTCGATGGTTAATTGAAAATATACCGAGTCAAGCAACACGTATCACATCCCTTTTATTACTCAATGCCGTGAACACCATGCTTTTCCTTTGTCAAAAATGTTCTTTTTGAAATGAACAACAAACCGTTTGTGGCAAGGCCTGCATAAAAAACTTCGCTTAAATCAGCGATCTGGTTCTTTTGCAGCTCATTTCGCACCCAGGATTCCGTAATATTCGCCGAGGAAAGGTTTTCCTGCATGATTACCCCGTCAATGATGATGTCCTTCGTCAGCCCGCCTTCCTGCGGTTTGATTTGCATATCCTTTGGCGTCAAGGGCTTGTTCTCCGCCTTTGGCAATACGGACAGGGTGCCTGAGTTTTCAAGGATGGCATAATGCACATCCGCGATATTGAAGATTTTTTGAAACCTTAGCATAGAGTTCAGCTCATTGATGGTGACACGGCCTTTGCGCATGTTTACATCGACGATTTGACCGTTATCTATCAAGATGATAGGTTCAGAGTTGATTAGCTTTCGGAATCGAAAGCTTTTGATATGCAGGACGCCGCTTAACAGGCCCAGCAAGCCGATTGTGATCAGGACTGTTACAGAGGAAACAAACGTATTCTCCTGCCCTATTCCAATATTTGCAGCAACGGAACCAAAGGTAATGACGACAGCAAAATCAAAGAATGTCATTTGCGAAAGAGCTTTCCTGCCCAGGAGTCTTGACATTGTTAACAGAAGAATAAAGGACGCGACGGATCTTAGTAATGCTCCGAGCACTTCCATCTTCCATTCACCACCCTTGCATCATTTGGCCTTTTAGGGAATTACCCATAGCGTTTGCTTTTTGCTTCAAACTATGCTCAAACAAAGCAGGCTGCCAACCGCTCCGTTGGCAGCCTGCTCAGCCGTTCATATCGTTCTTAAACAAACTACTGCTGAGCCATTTGCGACGTATACTTGGGAGGCTGCGGCGGGATCAGCATCTGCTTGGCCTGCCTTGTCCAGTGCCTGTGCTGGGCAATGGCTTTGATGAACTCCTGGCTGAATTTGGCCATATCGCTTGCACTCCGCATGGTCACAACGCCATAGCTTACCAAAAGCCTGCTTAAGTTTCCATCCGCCAGCTCCACGCCCTGGATTTCCGGATTCATCATGAGCAGATCAACACCCTCGTTGGAAGCGGCGATTGGCTTTGAGTGCATGAACGCTTCATTGATAAAATGCAGCGCATCCTTTTTAGTAAGAAGGCTTGCGATGCTCTGCTGCCCGCCTGTCACATACACCGCGTCATACATCACGGATGCGGCGTTGGCAAAGGATTTGCCCACCTCTATCTTCTGCCCGTCAATGCTGGTAATGACACTAAGGTTGGAGGAAATGATCTCACACTGGACCTTGGCGGCCTTCAAGGCCTCCATCACCTGCGTCAGTTCATTGTAGTTGAACCCATTGTCCGCAAGGATGGCTACTTTCCTTGTCACAGCCGACTTCAATGTGTTTTCCTGGCTGATTGCCTTGGATGACGCGGTATTGTAGTTCTGCGCCGGCTTTAGCGGCGGCGTCGCCCCGATGCGCATGGCAATCTGCGTGGCAAGAAAATTGTCCACATTGTTGAACATATCCACCACACGCAGCCTGATATTCCTGTTCATGACGCTGCCGACTTCAAACTCGAAGGCGTCGATTATGTGCTGGCGCTCCGGCTCGGTGATGCTGTTCCAAAAAAGCGTGGCCTGGCGGTAGAAGTCTTTAAAGGCTTCGCTGCGCTGGCGAACCTTGAAGCCTTCCACCTTCTCCTCGTAATGAACGTATCCGCCATCCTTGTCGGAAGCAGGCCTTGGATCATTCATTTGAAGGGAGTTGGGCGAGTAGCTGACAGTACCCTGATCGATGGTCATGCGGTGATAGCCGTCCCGCTGATTGTTGTGGATGGGGATAAGCGGCTTATTGATGGGAATCTCGTGGAAATTGGGGCCGCCCAGCCTGATCAGCTGCGTATCCAGATAGGAGAATAGCCGCCCCTGCAAAAGCGGGTCGTTGCTGAAGTCGATGCCGGGCACCACATGGCCGGGGTGGAATGCCGCCTGCTCCGTTTCGGCAAAGAAATTGTCCACATTCTTGTTCAGCGTCATTTTGCCAATCCGCTGGACAGGGATCAATTCTTCAGGCCACAATTTGGTAGGGTCCAAAATGTCAAAATCGAAATTGTGCTCATCCTTTTCCTCAATCACCTGGATACCAAACTCATACTCGGGGAAATCGCCCGTGTTGATTGCTTCCCACAGATCACGGCGGTGGTAATCCGGGTCCTTTCCGGCTATCTTCTGCGCCTCGTCCCAGACCAGGGAATGCACGCCCATCACAGGCTTCCAGTGGAATTTCACAAAGCAGGCCTTTCCCTGATCGTTTATCAGCCTGAAGGTGTTGACGCCAAAGCCCTCCATCATCCGAAAGCTTCTGGGGATGGCCCGGTCTGATAGCAGCCACATGATCATGTGGGCAGTTTCCGGCGTACTGACCACAAAGTCCCAGAACGTATCGTGGGCAGCCGATGCCTGGGGAATCTCATTGTTGGGCTCCGGCTTGATGGAGTGCACTATGTCGGGGAACTTGATGGCGTCCTGAATGAAGAAAACCGGCATGTTATTGCCTACCAGGTCATAATTGCCATCCTCGGTATAAAACTTGGTGGCAAAGCCCCGCACATCCCGCACCGTATCCGCGGAGCCCCTTGAGCCCACCACGGTGGAAAAGCGGACAAACACCGGCGTCTTCACATTTGGGTCGCTGAGGAACTTGGCTTTGGTGATAAAGGTCATGGGCTTGTACACCTGAAAATATCCATGAGCGCCAAACCCCCTGGCGTGCACCACACGTTCGGGAATGCGCTCATGGTCAAAGTGCGTGATTTTTTCCCTGAAATGAAAATCCTCCATCAGCGTCGGCCCACGGGTTCCGGCCTTCAGCGAATCATCCGTATTGGACACGCGGGTAGCCTGATTGGTCGTCAACAGGGTCTTGTTGTGATCTACCCTGTAATCCTTCAGCATTTCGTTTTTGCTTTGGTCCGTAACCTGTTTTTTTGCCATTTGAAAGCCCTCCGCCCATCAAAACATTTCCACAATTGGCTGTCCCTAGAGCTTAAGCTTTCCCCAGGCAAAAGCGCATTATGCCTTGGCCTGCACCTAGCCTGCTGTGCCACGCCGCACCGATTGATGGAGGAACCGCTTTTTTCGCAGGAAGGCTACGATTCCATTCCAAGGCGCAGGTTATGAAACAGCTACGGCCAGCACGCTGAGAACAGCGCTGACGGTAACGCCGGGCGTTACATCGACAATAGAGTTGCTGGACAAGCTGACTGTGTAGGTGTACAATCCTTCCGGCACATTTTCATCCTTGAACAGAAAACTATAAACCTCCGATTCCAGAATATTGACCGTGGTGGAATAGGTGTAGTTGGAGCCGATACTCCTTGGTGCATCACCGCCAAACACCCGTTGAATCTGGAAGTTTAACGTAACGGATATTCCCAAAGGCAGACTGATGATGCTGGTAAACGTCAAAAGGTTATCCGTGTTACCCATACCTTTTGTATCGATTGGCGTTGACACTACATGTATGGGGCTGGCCAATGTGGTTGTGATAACCGGCAGAGGACCGGCATTGCCGGCGGCGGAATTGAGGGTTACCCGCCTGTCGCCCGATGGCATATTCTCACGCATAGCAATCACCTTATTCCTGTATTTGGAGAACACCTCCACCCCATTTTATTCAGTGAAAGCGATGATGTTTCCATTTTCATATGCCGCATCTGATATATGGGCGGCAGCAGCCGCCTTGTACTGCCCGAACAATTTGTACCGCTTATCATACCGGTAATCTCACAACCTTCAATGCGCGGAATAAAATGGTGATGATGAGCCTGATCAATGCCGGACGGCAGGCACGTTCAGGAATCATCAATCATCAAATGAATTCAGGTGAACGTATGAGCACAAATCCTTGTGCCAATTACCGGGAACAGCTCGAAGAATCACTGATGGATGAAATCTGTGATGCAGGCTTTTACGCGCAGATAGCCAACGAGGCTCCCAACAACATCCTCCGCGAACTCATCACAAGCATTGTGGGAGATGAATATGGACACGCGCGGTTACAGGCTTCCTTATTGGGGATATGCCCGCCTCCCGTATCCAGCCCGCCTGATTGCCCTTCTGCCACCGGCAACTTTTGCGTCGATGTGGAAACAGCAATCCAGGGCGAATTGGGTGCCATCCGGCGCTACAGCGAGCTTGCCATGTGCGCACCGACACTGGAAATACGCTACTTGCTGACCTCCATTCTTGGCGATGAGTACGCCCACGCAAGAATCTGGACCGCCATGCTGCAGGCTCAAAGCCTATGCCCCAACCATTGCTATTACCAAAATACTTTTAATGGAGCGCAGCAGGCAGCAAGCCAATATAACCATTCAGCGGCAGGATCAAACAATTGGTATGGCCCGTCAGCGTATTAACATGCATTCTCCAGCGGGCGCATGGATAGCGTGCACCGGCTGATTTATGCATACCAAAAGGAGTACGCCCCCCCAGCATTGTGCCGGGGGGGTCAGGCTATTAACAAACCCTGGGAGGCATTGGAGGGCTGAAGCCCTCCAATTACAGATCGAAAATCAGCGACATGCGGTGATTTTCGCGGGGATTTCGAAGAAACTCCTTCCTTGCCCGAGCAAACGGCCGTAAAAACCGAAGGTTTTAACAGTGCTGCGAGAAAAAAAGACAACAAAGTGGCAAAGCCACTTTGTTGACGCGCTAGCCCCCCGGCATTGTGCCGGGGGTTACTCATGCAGGTTGCATTCAGTTTCATCTCTTCTTGCTCTCTTCATTGCTCTTTCTGTTCAGACTGCAGCAATCAGGCTTGCTGTCCCCAAATAGATTTTGATTTTCCTTCCCCAGCCTGTTCAAATACTCCTGAAATGATTTTTTGATACGCTTCCATAAATTCATCCAATTCCCCCCTTATGATTCTTTCGGCAGAACAATTTCAAAGCAGCTTCCCGCACCCGGCTCGCTCTTTACGCTTACTGTGCCGTCATGCGCATCCACGATGGATTTGACTATGGCGAGGCCAATACCGGCGCCGCCGGTATTGCGGCTGCGTGATCTGTCGGTTCGGTAAAACCGTTCAAAAATGAGCGGCTGCTCCTCCCTGGCAATGCCGATGCCATCATCTGATATCCTCAAGACCGCATTTTCCGCTGTATCTGTCACATCGATGCCGATCTGCCCGCCCGGCTCCGTATACTTGACTGCATTGGACAGCAGGTTGATAATAACCTGGCTGATTCTGTTCTTATCCGCCAAGATTTCTACCGGCCGGCCTTGCACCCTGGCATGAAGGCCTTTGCCCTTTGTTTCCACAGCAAAGGAATCCACCACCTTTTGTGTCAGTTCAAAAAGATCAAACCATGTCTTTGCCAATTGAAGATCGTCCTGCTCCGCTTCATTAAGGTTGGCGATATCCCCCACCAGCTTTTCCATGCGGTCCATTTCATCACGGATGGTTTTCAGCTTGTCCACCGACAAATCCCATACGCCGTCAATCATGGCATCCATGTGCAGCTGCACAACGGATATGGGGGTGCGCAGCTCATGGGAAACATCCTCCGTCAGCTTTTTACGAAGGCTGCTCTGCCTTTGCAGTACGGAAGCCAGATGGTTGATGGAGGATATGAGCTGATGAAGCTCCCTGGTGTTTGCCTTTTCCCGGATGCGGACAGAGAAGTGGCCGTCGGATATCTGTTTTGCTGCATCCGCAGTCATAAGAATGGGCTGGCTTAACCGTTTGGCCATCACGGCCCCCACAACGGCTGCAACAACAAGGGATAGAGCACCTACCCATAGAGTCACCGTGTTCAGAGCACTTAAAAATGAATCATCCTCCTGTGTCAGAAAAAACGGACCGTAATACAGAATGCTCACACTGCCCAACTCCTGTGTGCCACGGGCCATGGGCATCACCTTTTCGGAAAATCCGCCCTTCATCTGAGGATACTTTTTTTCCATGCGCTCGAAGATATCATCCATAATCTGCGCGCACAATGCCATGTTATGAGCCTTCGCATCCCACAGGGCACGATTGTCCGCATCATAAACCTTGATGACATAGCCTTCATACAGCACGGACATGCCAAGGGCATGGATGGCGGACACATCCCAAGTGCCGGTTCGGCCAATGTATTGCTGGCTGATAATCGTTGTCATTTCCTGCGTCTTTATTTCCTGCTGCCGGGCGATATACGCTGTAAATCGCATTTCAATCAACAGCTTTGCCAAAAGGCTGATAAGCGCCACAGCGACCAATAAGATCAGCACGAAGGCGGAAAACAGCCTTGCCCTTAAACCAAGTTTCATGCTTCGCGCCTCCCATGTAATTTGAATCCCCCGCATAGCAGGGGATTCAGCTGATCCTTATTGAACTTCGTAGCCCTGGCCCTCGATCTCCTGCCTGATTTGATCAAGGGAAGCCTTGCCGGGGTCGTGTTCCACGGTCACTGTCTTGTCCTTCAGGCTCACTGCGACGCTTTTCACACCGTCCAGTGCTGAAACCGCCTGTTTGACCGCCTTTTCGCAATGGGAACAGGACATGCCTTCCACTTTTAAAAGAACCGTTTCCATGTTTGTTTCCTCCTGTTTATTGAATGCTAAAGGGTTTCAAAAATTTGTCCACCTCGATGGGTTTGTTGTCCTTGTCCATGGTACTGACCTTTGCAAATACCCAACCCTCCACTTTTGTTGGATCGGCGCCGGCTTCCATAAGCATCTTGGGGTCCAGAACGAATACGATGTCCTTGTCGTTGGTGCTCATATTCTTCGCCCATTCAAAGGCGTTCCCGTCGCCCAGGTCCACCCCGTAATGATCCAGGGCAGCGTGGTAACCGACGGCGTCACGCTTGAGTTCCACGAGTTTCTTGAAGGACGCAAGGGGCGTTGCCTCGCCGCTGTAGGTGATGGCCTGCGTACCCAGCTTTGTGCCCACCATGAGCATGTTGTCATAGGCCATGCCGGCGGGAAGCTTATTCACATCCAGCCCGGCGTTTACAAAGGGCGTTGCATCAAGCTCCAGCATCACATCGTGAATGGGGCTCTTGCTATAGTCCCAGCTCCAAATGAACCTTACGCTGCCGTCGGGGGCGGTGAGCGACCAGCCGCCGTTCATATCATCCTTTGATGTAAGGCTGGTCGTTGCACCAAGCATCTTTTCAAAGGAGTTCACAGATTCCGTACCCACCACGTCCAGTGAAGCGCAGGAGCTAAGCACAAACAGGCCGGCAAGTACAAGGGCAACCAGGGCAATCTTCTTTACCATAACCTAATACCATCCTTTTCTTTCAGTCACATATTAATGATAAGGCTTGAACCGTTTGAGCCGCAGGGCGTTGGTCAAAACCGATACGGAGCTTAGCGCCATGGCTGCCGCCGCAATGACGGGATTTAGTAGCGGTCCGCCGAACAGGTACAGCAGTCCTGCCGCAACGGGGATGCCCAGCGTGTTGTACGCAAACGCCCAGAACAGGTTTTGCTTGATGTTGCGGATGGTGCTCTTGCTCAACTGAATGGCCGTCGGCACATCCATCAGGTCGCTCTTCATCAGCACAATATCGGCCGATTCCATGGCGACGTCCGTACCGGAGCCGATGGCGATGCCCACATCGGCCTGGGTCAGCGCGGGAGCGTCGTTGATGCCGTCGCCCCCCATGGCCCCCTTTCTGCCCTCCTGCTGCAGCTTTTTCACCTCGGTGGATTTGTCCTGGGGTAAGACTTCTGCCAAAACCCTTGCGATACCCACCTGTTTGGCGATGGCTTCCGCGGTTTTGCGGTTGTCGCCGGTGATCATGGCCACTTCGATGCCCATTTCATTCAACTTGGCTATGGCTTTGGCGCTGCTTTCCTTCACCACGTCGGCCACGGCAATGATGCCTGCGATTTTCTCGTCCATGGCAATGTACATGGGTGTTTTCCCTTCCAAGGCCAGCCGGTCGGATTCCATCGCCAATTCCTGAAGGGAGATGTTTCTGTCATCCATCAGCTTTTTGTTGCCGATGAGTGTCCTGATGCCGCCAATGGTCACCTCTATGCCATGGCCGGGGATGGCCTCAAACTGCTCGCTTGTGAGGAATGAAAGCTTTTCTCTTTCCGCACCCCTTACGATGGCCGCACCCAGGGGATGCTCCGACCCCTTTTCGGCGGAGGCGGCCACTTGCAAAAGCCTCTGCCTGGTGATACTCCCCGCGGGAATAATATCCGTTACCTCGGGCTTGCCCTCGGTGATGGTACCCGTCTTGTCAAACACAATGGTATTGACCTTGTGGGTGGTTTCCAGCGCTTCGCCGCCCTTGATGAGAATGCCGTATTCCGCACCTTTGCCAGTGCCCACCATGATGGCGGTAGGCGTAGCAAGGCCAAGGGCACAGGGGCAGGCGATGACCAGAACGGAGATGAAGATCGTCAACGCAAATACCAGCGACTCACCGCCTAAAAGCCACGCGGCAAAGACAAGCACCGCGATCAGGCACACCACGGGTACAAAGTATCCGGAAACGATGTCCGCCATCTTGGCGATGGGCGCTTTGGAGCCCTGGGCGTCCTCCACCAACTTGATGATCTGACTGAGCGCGGTATCAGCGCCCACCTTTTTCGCTTCAAACCGGATCACGCCGTTTGCGTTGATGGTGGCGGCAAACACCTTGTCGCCGGCCTTCTTGTCGATGGGCATGCTTTCCCCGGTGAGCATGGACTCATCCACGGTTGTATGCCCCTCCATCACAATGCCGTCCACGGGGATCTTCTCGCCGGGCTTCACAAGGATGATGTCGCCGATTTCCACTTCGTCGATGGGCGTTTCAATCTCCTGGCCGTTGCTGATCACGATGGCGGTCTTGGGGGCCAGGCCCATCAGCTTTTTAATGGCTTCCGACGTTCTGCCTTTGGAGACAGCCTCCAGCGTTTTGCCCAGCATGATCAAGGTGATGATGACGCCGGCCGTTTCAAAGTACAGCTTATCCACAGAGACAAAGTCGCCGATTGCGATTTGATATGTGGAATACAGGCTGTAGATGATTGCGGCACTGGTGCCAATGGCGATGAGGGAGTCCATATTGGGGCTTCGTTTGAGCAGAGCCTTGAAGCCCACCGTATAAAACCTGTACCCCGCGATGACGATGGGGATGGTCAGGAAAATTTCCACCAGCGCATAAATCAACGGATAGTTCATGGGATCCAGAAAACCGGGCACGGGCAGCCTGGGCCATACCAGCATGGGCGCCATGGCGATGTACAACAGCGGAATGCCGAAGGCTGCCGATACGATGAACTTGATCCACATTACACGAATCTCTTTTTCCTTGCGTATCTTGTCTTCATCCACCGTATTTTTTTCGGTGCCCAGTGCCTTGTAACCCAGCTTTTCAATGCCCTGGCGGAGCGCTACGAGCCGAACCTTTTGCGGATCATAGGTCACGGTGGCCTTTTCGGTGGCGAAGTTCACCGTTGCGGAGGATACGCCCTCCATCTTCGCCAGACTTTTTTCAATCCGCTGGGCGCAGGCGGCGCAGGTCATGCCCCCGATGGGGATGGTAACATTACTGTTTGGTGTTTCCTCTGCCACACCGTAGCCTGTTTTGACAATGGCATCCTTTATATCTGAACCCTTCAGCGCACCCTGGTCATATTCCACCGTCAGCTTTTCGGTGGCAAAGTTCACCGCTGCGCTTTTCACGCCTTGCAGCTTGCCTACCGCCTTCTCCACCCGCTGGGCGCAGGCCGCGCAGGTCATGCCGGTAATTTTGATGGTTTCCTTGTTCATGGTTCTTCCAGCCTTTCCTGATTGCCGCCATATCCTGCGGCTGTAGCATCATACCGGTACACATCATACTTGGACATAATATCCCCGCCTTGAATCATGACTAAACCGGTTAAAGAAGTCTGCCGATGGTTGAAACAAGCTCGTCCACCACTTCGTCCTCGCCGCTGCGGATTTTTTCCACCAGGCAGCCGTGAATGTGGTTTTCCAGCACCATCTTGCTGATGGAGGTCAATGCCGACCGCACGGCGGCAATCTGGTTGAGGATATCGTCGCAGTACGCATCCTTTTCCACCATCCCCTTAATGCCGCGAATTTGCCCCTCTACACAGCCAAGCCGCCGGATCAGCGTTAAGCGCAGCTTCTCTTCCCGGATCGTCGTTCTTTGCGCACAATGAGGACACATTTGCGTCTTATCCCAAGGAGCATCCTCCAATGGCGCTTCTTCCCACTGCCCGCTTATCAAGATACTGTCGCCTCCTATGTTTGGTTTGATACAATACCCCCCTGTGGTATATCGCAAGTATAGCGGCCATTCTTTTGTTTGTCAAGAGGGTGTTCAAACAAATTTTCTCCGGCCCTATGACGGTCTGTATTCAATGGATCGTGACGAAAAAAACGCTTTCCCTGCCTGTATTCCACATAACGGGGATAGGCTAACGCCTTTTGCGCTTCTGGGTCCAACCGTAGATGAGCGGCCAGCCGGGCATAGCCGCAGCCGCCAGCATCCAGGTTTGAGCACATGGTACAGCAGCTTTTTGAAGATTTGATGGAGACTGATAAAATGGTTTCTCTTGCCTTTTTATTATATTCTGTAATAAAATAGACGGGAAGGGGAGGGGCAAACGTGGAAGAAACGAGGCTTGCTCTGGCAAGCAATCTGATAAAGCTGCGCACAGGTGCGGGCATGACACAGGCTGAGCTGGGAGAAAAGCTGAATTATTCAGACAAGGCGGTCTCCAAGTGGGAGCGGGCGGATGCGCTGCCGGATGTGCTGGTGCTCAAGCAAATCGGTGATTTGTTTCGCGTTTCCATCGATGATTTGCTCAATACCCATGACCTTTGGGAAAAGCCGAAGGAACAGGCGTCAAAAAGCTTCCTGCACAAATACAGCATTACGGCCATTACCATGGTCGCCATCGCCGGCATCTGGACGCTTGCCGTTGCGATATTTGCAATCCTCTGGATGCTTGGGCATGTGGTATGGAGTGTGTTTGTTTATGCCATTCCCGTCACCCTGATCACATACCTGGTGCTCCATTCCATCTGGCGCGGTGGCAAGCACAATGCGTATATTGTTGGCGCGCTGGTTTTCAGCATCATCGGCACCATATACATCGCATTGCTCGAGTATCATCTGTGGCAGCTTTTTCTGGTTGTTGTCCCGGCGGAAGTGGTGGTTTTTTTAAGCTTTCGGATCAAGAAGGAAAGAAAATAGGCCATTCTACGATTCGTAGAGCCGGGAAAATGGGGAGTAGAACGCAGAAGGCTTCGTTCTACTCCCTTTGCTTTTTTGTAGAATCCAAATTCGAACCGGTAGGTTGATACAGTTTTCCTTCCCGGGTATGATGGATAAAAGGAAGCTGCCCTAAAACATTTGAACACGGAGGATACTATGGCCGATTTTGTTTTGAGCTGCTGCTCTACAGCCGACTTGAGCAAGGAACACTTTGAGAAAAGAAGCATCTCCTACATCTGTTTTCATTATTCCCTGGATGGGGTGCCTTACGATGATGACCTGGGTCAGTCGATGGATTTTGATACCTTTTATCAAGCAATGAAAAACGGGGCGGCAACCAAGACCTCACAGGTAAACATGTCGGAATACCTGGACTATTTTTCAAGGATACTGGAGCAGGGAAAAGACATATTGCACCTTACCCTGTCATCGGGCATATCCGGAACGTACAGTTCCGCCGAAAACGCGGCGATGATCGCACGGGAGCGGTACCCCGGGCGAAAGGTGTATGTGGTGGATTCCCTTGGCGCATCCTCCGGCTACGGGCTGTTGATGGATACGCTGGCCGATTTGCGTGACAGCGGCAAAGATATAGAGGAAGTGCATCAATGGGCAAACGAAAACAGGCTGCGTCTTCACCACTGGTTTTTTTCCACGGATCTTTCTTCCTATGTGCGGGGAGGCAGGATATCCAAAGCGGCAGGCATGTTTGGGACCATGCTCAGCATCTGCCCGCTTCTGAATATGGATCACCTTGGCCGGCTGATTCCGAGGGCAAAAATCCGCTCCAAAAAGCGTGTGATCCAGGAAATTGTTGACCAAATGGAAAAGCATGCCCAAGACGGGTTACAATATTCGGAGAAGTGCTTTATTTCCCAATCCGCCTGCTATGACGATGCGCGGCAGGTTGCGAATCTTGTGGAAGAGCGCTTCAAAAAGCTGAATGGCCAGGTTCTCATCAACAACATCGGAACAACCATCGGCAGCCATACCGGCCCAGGAACGGTGGCCTTATTCTTCTTTGGATCGGAGAGAGTTGATTGACGATGTATACAATCTATACAGACACATGCGCAAACCTGCCCGCAGGCATGATTGCACAATTCGGCATTTCAGTCATACCGCTTCACTATACGCTAAACGGCAAGACGTATCCGTCACCGGATGCCGGTGAGGAACCCATGGACGGGAAAAAGTACTACGACGCAATGCGCAAGGGTGCATCCGTCAAAACCTCCATGATCAATACCAGCGCCTTCGTTTCCGCATTTCAAACAAGCCTGTCGGCGGGAATGGATGTACTGTATATCGGCATTTCCAGCGGCATCAGCGGGACGCATCAGGCGGCCTTGGCGGCGGCATCAGAATTGCGCGAAAAGTTTCCTGACCGGAAAATCGCTGTGATCGATACGCGCGCCGCATCCCTGGGCGAAGGGCTGCCTGTTTTGTTTGCCACAAGGCTGAGGGAGGCCGGAGCATCTTTTGATGAGGCGGTCAGGCAAACAGAGGCAAACAGCACATCCATCTGCCAGTATTTCACGGTGGAAGACCTGATGTATTTGAAAAAGGGAGGCCGCATTTCCGGCGCCGCCGCGATTGTGGGAAACATATTGCAGGTGAAGCCAATATTGAAAGGCGATGAAGAGGGCAAAATTGTTCTTTTCCGAAAGGAGCGCGGGCGGAAAAGGTCCATGGAAGCGCTTGTCTCCATATATCAGGAGCTTGTTGCAGACAAAAGCACTGCCGTTGGCATTGCCCATGGGGACAGTGAAGAGGATGCCATGTACCTCAAAAGGCGGCTTTTTGAATCCGGCCATAGCGGTGAGGTGCTGATGGAATGCTATGAGCCGGTGACAGGCTCCCATGTGGGACCCGGTACGATTGCTTTGTTTTTCTATGGCGTGCACAGGTAAGTTTGCCGGTTGACAACCCCGTTCATCCTGATTATACTATACCCATACCTTCGGGGGGTATATTACAGCCTGGGAGGCCTGGATATGAAAGGAAACGAAACGGAAAAGGGCGGCTGCCAGGGATCAATATGCAACGCCAGGATGACTGCCCGTGAGCAAAAGCTGAAGTCCGGTCTTGTTGCAAGGCTGAACCGGGTGGAGGGACAAGTACGCGGCATCAAAGGCATGGTTGAGAAGGACACGTACTGTGACGACATACTCACCCAGATCGCAGCGGTTCAGTCCGCCCTGAACGCCATTGGCAAGCTGGTTTTGGAAAACCATATCAAAAGCTGTCTGGTGGAAAAAATCAGGGGCGGCGAGGACGAGATTGTAGATGAACTGCTGGTTACCATCGGCAGGCTGCTGTAAGGGCAGTGGTGAAAAAAAGAAACAACCGCCAGGCTATGCGCCGGGCGGTTCAGACTGTCAAAAGACCTCTTGGGAGGTATTTGAGGGCCGAAGTCCTCCAATGCTAGATCGAAAACAAGCGACATGTGCGGTGGTTTTCGAAGGAATTCCGAAGAAATTCCTACCATGCCCGAGCAAACGGCCGCACAAAGGCGCAGCCTTGGGAAAGTAGCGGCGAGGGAAAAACTCAAAAAAGTGGCATCGCCACTTTTTTGACACGCTGAGCCGCCCGGCATTTTGCCGGACGGCTATTCTTGCATTGCCTTACATAAAGCCGAATATACGGAAGGAATGGCTTTCTGCGCATTGACAGGCTTCAGCCCTTTGTCCGTCCAGGCATGCACCGTTTCCCCGGCGGCCAGCAATTGACCACTTGCATCATGCAGCACTTGATAAGAGAAGATAACACGCACCCTGGATACGGATGCCACTTTTGTCCTGACAACAATCTCATCCTCGTATTTGGCAGGACTTATAAACTTAAGGTGAAGCTCACAAAGCGGCAGCAGAATGCCGCTTTTTTCGATATCGCCATACGACATGCCCATTTCTTTCAAAAAATACGTGCGGCCGGCCTCGAACCAAATGGGATAATTGGAATGGTGCGCTATCCCCATCTGGTCGGTTTCAGCATACCTGACCGTCAATTTGGTTTCGGAGTGCATGCGCAGCTTCCCCTTTCATGCCTTTTGTAACAACGTCATTCTAGTATCGATTTGAATTTCTGTCAAATTTTATTTTCCAGGGAATTGACATTGGCTGCCAGACTGGATACAATACATATTGTGGATTGTGCGGAAAGAAAACTATATATAGTGCATTTTGTCAGAATATGAAACGAAAGCTGGTATTGTATGTTGAATCTCATCATCAAGAGAGACCGTTCTTATGTACCCTTCAAAAAAGAAAAGATCGTGCTGGCCATATTCAAGGCCGCCAGTGCCGTAGGCGGCAATGATTTTGCCACCTCCGAGCGTCTTGCCGACGAAGTGATCAAAATAGCGGAGCAAAAATATGATGATGGCATCGCCGAAGTGGAAGGCATACAGGATATCGTGGAAAAGGTGCTCATTGAGGCCGGCCATGCCAAAACAGCGAAGGCTTTTATTTTGTACCGGGAAAAAAGGCGTTCTGCGCGGGAATCAAACGCGCTGATCGGCGCCACCATCAACATGTTTACAGAATACTTGAATGAGCGGGATTGGCAGATCAACGAAAACGCGAACACGCAAAAATCCATCAACGGGCTGAACAACTATGTCCGGGAAGCATTTACAAAAAGCTACTGGCTGCATGAAATCTATCCCGATGACATCAGAAATGCCCATCTGTCGGGGGAAATCCACATCCATGACCTGGGCTTTTTCGGGCC
>JAEZLW010000113.1 GCA_023415145.1 Bacillota bacterium
CCAGAAGGGTTATATGCATTCTATCATAAAAAAAGACGCCCCACAACGGGACGGGAATGAGGATACTGCAATTGAATGGGGCATCTCTCTTGACTAATAGAAAAACAAGATATGAATTTTCGAGGGAGCACCGAGGGGGCCGCAGTTCCGCAAGCTCAATCGTCGCGCTGCTGCATTGCCGCTTGCTTCGCTCGTTTCGCTTGATTCCTTCGCCTCGCTTTATCCGCCACTGGCGGCGCTCGGCTCACTCACCCCTCGTTTGTATTCGTCTCGACCGGCTTAGCCGGTCGGGCAGGTCGTTTGCGGAGCAAACTTTCCTTACACTTTTCACCGACCATGGGCATAGCCCATAGGTGAAAAGTGCAACAAGCCGCCAGGATGCTTTGCATCCTAGCGGCTAAATCGTGAAAAGCGCTTCAGCAATTTTCACGAAATCATTTTTCCTCCATTGACATGCAGCTCCTGCCCCGTAACATAAGCGCTGTCATCGCATGCCAGATACACATAGGTGGGAGCCAGTTCAAAGGGCTGAGCGGCACGGCCCAAGGGCGTATCCTTGCCGAACTGCTCCACTTCCTCCGGAGAAAAGCTGGCAGGGATCAGCGGCGTCCACACCGGACCGGGAGCTACGGCGTTGACGCGGATTCCCCGTTGGGCCAGCGACAAGGCCAAGGATTTGGTGAAGGCGGATATGGCGCCCTTGGTGGCGGAATAATCGATCAGCGTTTTGTTTCCGGCATAGGCCGTGACCGACGTGGTGTTAATGATCTGTGCGCCAGGTTTCATATGTTTCAGGCATGCCTTGGCCATGAAGAAGTAACTCATGACGTTGGTGTTGAACGTTACGCCCAATTGTTCGCTGGTAATGTCCTCAATGCTGTTTTGGGGATACTGCACGGCGGCGTTGTTCACTAGTACGTCCACGCGGCCAAAAGCACGTATGACCTTGTTCACCGCGTCAATGGCGGCCTGCTCGCTCTTGAGGTCACAGGGTACCAGCAGGCAGTGGCGGCCTTTATCCTCCACCAGCTTTTGCGTTTCCTTGGCATCCTGGGTTTCGTTCAGATACAATACGGCCACATCCGCGCCTTCCTTGGCAAAGGCCAACGCCACAGCCTGGCCGATGCCACTGTCACCGCCGGTAATCACTGCGGTACGGCCTGCCATCTTGCCCGAGCCCTTGTATTCCGGGTTATCTACAATGGGCATGGGGTTCATGCTTTTTTGGCTGCCGGGCTGCGTATTTTGATGCTGTTTCGGAAACGTTTGCGGTGCAGCCGGCACCTGCTTGTCATAGGTTGAAGAATTTTGCATATTGCACCTCCAAATACTGTCGATGCTTTATGTTCCTCTGCCGCAGGATAGATTATGCGCCGGACTGTTGCAGGAATCGCCGCAGGTATGTCGAAGAAGACTGCTGGCGCATTGCGCTAAAGTTGCGGCTTGCGAAAGGAAGCTTTTAATGAAAAGATCCACATCCTTTTCCTACCGGGCGTTGTTTTTGTCCACCTTCTATATCAGTGCTTTCACCTTCGGCGGCGGATACGTCATCGTGCCGCTGATGCGCAAAAAATTCGTGGAGCAGCTTTGCTGGATTGAGGAGGAGGAGATGCTGGACCTGATTGCCATCGCCCAGTCCACACCGGGCCCCATCGCGGTGAATACTTCCATTCTGGTAGGGTACAGGATGGCCGGGGTAAAAGGCGCGCTGCTCACCATGTTCGGTACGGTGCTGCCACCGCTTTTTATCATATCTGCTCTGTCCTTTGGATATACGGCCTTCAGCAACAATCCTTTGGTTCGCTCCATTCTATGGGGCATGCAGGCCGGTGTGGCTGCCGTAGTGGCCAATGTAGTCATCACCATGGCAGCAGCCGTTATCAAACAAAAACGGTGGCTTCCCATTGTACTGATGGTTCTTTCGTTTGCCACCGCTGTGCTTTTGAAAGCAAACGTGGTCCTCATCCTTTTGGCCTGCGGCGTGATAGGTGCTTTGGATATGCTGTACGCGGCCAAAAAGAAGGGGGGCGCCTTATCATGATTTATCTTCAATTGCTTTTCAGCTTTATGCAGATCGGGCTGTTCAGCATTGGCGGAGGGTATGCCGCGCTGCCACTGATCCAGCAGCAGGTGGTAGACCTTCACGGCTGGCTCACGCTCAGTGAGTTTTCCGATGTTCTGGCCATTTCACAAATGACACCCGGCCCCATTGCCATCAACGCGGCCACGTTTGTGGGCACACGCCTGGGTGGGGTACTGGGTGCGGTGGTCGCCACGGCGGGCTGCGTACTGCCCTCCTGCGTGATTGTACTGATTCTTGCCCGCGTCTACTACAAATACAGAAAGCTGACGCTTCTGCAAGGCATATTGGGAGGGCTGCGCCCGGCAGTTGTCGCGCTGATCGGGTCGGCGGGCCTATCCATGATCGCCTTGGCTTTTTTCGGCACAAAGCTTTATGAGATTGTTTGGAGCAATTTGGATGTGATATCGGTAGGCCTGTTCGCGGCGGTGTTGATTGCCCTTAGGATATGGAAGAAAATCGACCCCGTATTTGTGATCCTGGGGTCAGGCCTTGCTGGATTGTGCCTTTACTTTATTCAATAAAAAGAATATCGCGCCCGTCCGGATGAACGGTCGGGCGTGGTTGTTTCCATTCTCAGGCATGCTTGAAAACATCGCCGCATGGGAAACATGTCAAGTACACCGGATTTGATTGAAGAAGGTATTCGCATGAAAAGCAAAGTTCTGGCCACATGTATCCTTATGTCCGCAGTGCTGCTTCACGGCTGTGCGGCACCCGGTCTTGGCGGCACCGTTGCAACGCCTCCAGCAACCACGATGCCCGTTCCCATCACCGCTTCGCCCGCCGTACAGGCCACGCAAGCCACCGCGGGGCGGGTGGAGGAATTTTTTCCTGTGCAAGAAAATGTTCGCTCTGTGTATGAGGGCGTTGGCAACGAATACGCCTCCTACGTATCGCATACCGAGTTTACCAAAGGCAACAAGCTGCAATTGCGCATTGACAACGGCGGTACGGTGACCTCAAGGGTGTACAAGTGGGAAAACGGCAAGCTCACGCGGGTGCTTTCCGTACCGGAAGCCTATGTGCGGGAGAACCTGCTTGATGCCCCGGAAACGGAATCTGAGGTATTGCTGCAAGAACCACTTGTCGTGGGTACAGCATGGGATGCGGCTAACGGCAAAAGGACCATCACCGGCATTGATGTCACTGTGCAAACACCCACCGGCGATTATAAAGCGCTGGAGGTTACGACCCAAGGGGCGGATTTCAAAACCATTGATTATTACGGAAAGGGCATAGGCCTTATCAAGTCCGTCTACCAATCCGGCGATTTTGAGGTTGTCTCCACCCTTGAGCAAATCGAAAGCGATGCGCCATATTTGCAGGTCATAAGGCTCTATTATCCAGGCGTGGACGGTACGGGCCGGTACTTTCGGGAAGTGCAACTGGCGATGATGACCAATATGACGCTGTCAGACGCTGTCGAGGAAGCCTATATGGTAGAACCAAAAGGCAAGGCCGGGCGGGTGTTTACCCCGGGCACACGCATATTGTCCTTGAAAAGAAGCGCTGATAATGTAATACAGCTTGATTTGAACCAGGCATTTGTCAGCGAAAGAACCGGCAGTGCCGCGTATGAGCAGGGTGTACAGGCGGAGAAGGTTCTGATCACCATTGAAGGCAAACCCTATCAGTCCAACCAGGTGTCCTTGAAGGAGGGCGAAGCGCTGGCCGTGGAGCAGACGGAAGCACAGATCATCATAGATTAGTACATGATTGGCGAAAGGGATAAAAAAAACGTGAAGATGGCTTTGCCATTTTCACGATTCCAGTCGTATAAGTTTCAGTTGCTGCTGGGATACGAGCGGCGATATTCAAGATTCAAATAATCCGCCAATCCCTGTTCCAGATGCATCTGACGGCTGTGGTCATCAATCAGCAGCAGAACAAACATCAAAGCCAGGAATATCAACAGTGCCATGGGAAATTTCCTCCTCTTTCCGGTCCACAAGGTTTCTGCAAACGTCTTTGTTCGCAAACAAATTATACCTCAAATCACCAAAAAAGGGAAGCGTTTTTGCAAGAATTCCTGCATAATATTTTTCAAAATGCAACTTGCAAAATTTCGTCTGATTGTTAAGAAAACATCAAAAAAACATGATATAATGCAGGAAGACGGGAGGGAAATGCATGTGACCAAAAAGTACATGTCCGGACTGTTATTCATGCTTGTTCTGGTCGCCATTTTTTCCATTGCATCGGCCGATACACAGCCTTTTGCGGCCATGACCCGCCCTCCTAAGGACATCCCCTGGCAGTTTCTGGGCGAAGAAACGGATGTGTATCTTACGCACAAGGGCAATAGTGCCGTATCCGTCCGTGCGCAGGCAAAAACAAGCTCCAAAACGCTTTACACCTGGCGCCGCTATGCCTTAAGAGCGCTTGATTTCAAGCCCGAGGCTGTTTGGCACAAGGTGGCGCTGCCCGGCAAGGACGGGTTTGTTAAGGCGGGGCTCACGGACGTATTGCCGCAAGAAGGCCGACCCCATCTTCGAACCTATGTTGAAACCTCCTCCATGGGCTACGTATACGTCGCTGCGGCGGGAGAAATGCCCCTGGTGGCGGAGATACAAAACGGTGACAAGCATCATCAATTGCTGTTGCCCAACGACAGTATGTGGCAGCCCATACTGCTTACCCTGGGGGCCGGCAAGTACAAGCTGACGGTCTATGAAGCCGGGCTGAACGACTGGATAATCCGTCCTCTGTTTGAAACTTTCTTCGAAATGGAGAATGCACCGGAGGAAACGCACCTTGCGCTCCTATCCTCCCTGCACACCAATATGGAGGCTCACCCCGTAACAGTGGCGCTGGCACAATCGCTTTGCAAAAACGCAAAAACGGACCTGGAGAAGACCACGCTTTTGTGGGACTGGCTGATGGATCACGCCTCCTACGACAAATCCCTTGCCAAGGCCATACAGTTCAGCGAAATTCCGGACGGGGATGCCTTTGTCCGCGGTGAAAAGGGCATTTGCTCAGACTACGCCGCATTCATGGCTGTTTCGCTTAGGGCGGTGGGCGTGCCCTGCAAGCACGTATACGGAAAGAACCTGCGCACCGGGAACCAGCACGCCTGGAACGAAGTTTATCTGGATGGCAAGTGGCAGATCATCGATGCCACCATGGCCCAGTCCCGGGGTCCAAAAAAATTCCACACCGAGAATGCAAAGCATTACGGTGCGGAAATGGGGCTTTGGGATGGATTCCACTAAATTCGTAAAAATGACTACGTCATTTTTACGAGGCCGAACCTGCAAAGCCTTTGCACCAGTACATGCTACGCATGTACGGTGCCGGCTTAGCGGCCGGTGAAAAGTGTAAGGAATGTTTGCTTCGCTTTCCCATCTGGCTCAATCGTCGCACTGCTTCGCTATCACTCGCATTGTTCGTTGTGCCAGCCTCCTCCGCCTCGCTTCATCCCTCCATCTGGCTCAATCGGCGCACTGGTTCGCTGCCGCTCCCATCGCTTGTTTCGCCAGCCTCCTTAACACCGCCCATTTCCGCCACTGGCGGGGGCGGTGTTAAGGAGCCACAGGCGGCGCTTCAGCTACGGAGCCCTGTCCGACTGGCAAAGCCAGTCGAGACGAATGAAAACGAGGGGGCATGCCCCCTCGTTGCTCCCCCAAATACATCTATCTTGCAGTCAGCTAATCTCTGCGTCTTGCCATCGCCAGCAGCCGCAAGAGCTGCAGCAAGGCAGAGATGGCAGCGGCCACATACGTCAGCGCGGCGGCGTCCAGCACAGCCTTGACCTTGGGGGCTTCCTCCCTTGTGACATAGCCGCCTGTCTCCAGCATGGCCATGGCCCGGCGGGAGGCGTTGAACTCCACTGGCAATGTAATGAAGGAAAACAGCACCGACAGGGCGAACACGATGATGCCCACAAACATCAGCGGCCGCCAGCTGAAAATAAGCCCGGCCAGGAACAGCGGGAAGTACAACTGGCTGGAAAAGGAAACAAAAGGCACCACGGCATTGCGCAGCTTCATGGGCCCGTATTCCTCCAACTGCTGCATGGCATGGCCAGCCTCGTGGGCGGCAATGCCCAGCGCCGCCAGGCTGCTGGAGCGGTAGACGCCTTCAGAAAGCCTAAGCACCTCGGTTCTGGGATCATAATGGTCCGAGAGCGTGCCCTGGGTCAATTCCACGCGCACACCGCCGTTGTTGTTCTCCACAAGAATGCTTCTGGCTACTTCGCTGGCAGGCCGGCCGTGTGAGGAGGCTACCCTGGAATACCTGGTATAAGCGCTTCTGACCTTGAACTGCGCCCACAAGCCTAGCAGCAGGCCGGGCAAAATGTACAGCCAGTCGTAGGGCGAAAAGAAAAAGGGAAGATACATAACAAAACCTCCTGATGGCGCAAGACCAAATTGGTGGCAGAAAGTTAATTCCAGCATAAGCATAGCGCAGGCAAGAGCTTTATTCAAGGCGCAATGTGCAAAATGTCCGGATACCTGCATGTTTCCCTCAAAAGAGTGGTTCATACCAAAAGACTCATTTTGCAAAAGGAGACGCCATGAAACCGGCAAAGCCTTTTATCGACCGAAGGAAGCACATTCTGCTGCTGACCATTATGCTGGCGGCGGCCGCACCAGCCATGATTTTGCTGGCCTGTACCGTCGGCAGCGCTCTTATCCCCTTTGCCGACACGGCGAGGGAAACCTGGCGGCTGCTGATGGGCCAGACTCCGGCGAATGAAACATATGCCATGATCCTGTTCAACCTGCGTTTGCCAAGAGCCGTCTTGTCTTATTTGGTCGGCGCAGGGCTTTCCATCTGCGGGACGGTGATGCAGGGCATTTTTCAAAACCCCATGGCCGATCCGCACTTACTGGGCGTGTCCTCCGGCGCGGCCTTCGGCGCATCGGTAGGGCTGCTTATGGGTGCGGGGGCCGGCTTGTTCGGCCTTGGGACGACAACGGTGCTGGCGTTTGCGGGCGGCATTGGTGCGGTAGCCTTGGTGCACATGCTCTCCGTCCAAAGGGGCAAGGCCCCGACGGGGAGGCTTTTGCTTTCCGGCATCGCCATGACGTCGCTTTTATCCGCCGCCATCGCGGGGATGATGATTTTCCGCCGGGACAAGATCGAGCGAATCGTACAGTGGACTATGGGCAGCTTTACAAGCAGCAACTGGGACAAGGTGATCGCCGCGGCAATCTTCATCCTGCCGCTGTCCCTTGCCCTGTCTTTATCCGGAAAGGTGCTCAACGCAATGGCACTGGGGGACGAGCCTGCCAACACTTTGGGAATCTCCGCGGAAACAGCACGGCGCATTCTGCTGCTGGCATCAACACTGCTAACCGCGGCTGCGGTGTCCGTGAGCGGCATCATCGGGTTTGTGGGGCTTACGGTGCCCCACGTGATCAGAATGCTGCTGGGCGGCGACTACCGCGGGCTGTTGCCCATATCGTTCTTTACAGGCGGCCTGTTTTTGTGTGCCATGGATACGCTGGCCCGTACGGCCGTTTCGCCTCTGGAGGTGCCTGTGGGCATCCTTACCTCGCTGATAGGCGGCGTATTCTTCCTTTCACTGATGCGAAGGTCAAACAAACAGTCTCTTTAGCCGAAAAAATGAAACACTGGGAACAAAGAACAAGTCACAATCGTCGTATGGTTGGACAAGCCGGAGAATTCATGGGAAAAGTTTCAAAATGACAGATTTCCCCTGAAAAAACGCTTGCCATCGGTTCAGTGAATCTATACAATGATGATTAGGGAGCGAGGGGCTTTTCGCTCGGCCCCGAGCAAGGAGGGAAGGCTGCCATGAAGAAATTGAACAAGCGCAAGGCTGCGCTCATAGCGCTGCTTTTCATGACGTCACTGCTGGTATCAAGCTGCTACATGTCTTCACAGGACATCGCAGGCGGGTCTGATCTTACTGTGGGCAGCAACAATGTACCCTTTGCAACCATCGGTCTGACGCCAACGCCTACGCCCTCCCCCACGCCCACGCCCTCCCCCACACCAGGGGGCGGCGTCAGCCAGTTCCCCAGCAATAATTGGGAAGATGTGTTTGGCGATCCGCCTACGAATCCGCCCACGCAAAACCAAGGTCCCACTTCGCCGCCTGTGCCTACTACGCCGCCCAAAACAGCCACGCCGCAGCCCCAGCAGGATGACAGCGTGCTGAAAACCGGTTCCAAAGGCGACGCAGTCAATCAGCTTCAGAAGCGGTTGAAGGATCTGGGTTACTACACCGGCTCCGTAGACGGGGAGTATGGCATGGGCACCGCCAACGCGGTGAAAGCCTTCCAGGAAGCCAACGGTTTGTATGCCGACGGCATTGCCGGGGAAAAGACGCAGGATAAGCTGTACAGCTACTACGCCATTGCCAAATCCAGCAGCTCCAATTCCAACTCCGCCACCAGCACACCCAGGCAGACAAGCACCCCCAGGCCCACCGCAACGCCCAACCTTTCAAACGCCCGCTATTTGAAGGTGGGCATGTCGGGCAGCGATGTGCGGCAGGTGCAAAACCGCCTGATTTCCCTGGGCTATTTGGCCGGCAGCGCAGACGGCTCCTATGGCGGAGCAACGGAAGCCGCGGTGAAGGCGTTCCAGAAAAAGGCCAAGATTTGGGATGACGGCATCGCCGGTCCCGATACGCAAACGAAGCTGTTTGCATCCAACGCCCCCAAGGCCAGCGGTGTGGCCGCGTCCGTAGGAGAGTCCCTCAAGGAGGGCATGGACGGGGATGGGGTTCGCGCCCTTCAAAAGAAGCTGATTGAGCTGGGTTATCTGAGCGGCACCGCTGACGGTGATTTCGGCTCGGGCACCAAGGCTGCAGTCACCGCCTTCCAGCAAAAAAATGGTCTGACTGCCGACGGCATCGCTGGCACGGCCACCTTAAACAAGCTGTACGCAAGCGACGCCGTTCCAGCAAGCGGCACACCCAGCGGCGGCAGCAATACACCAGCGCCAACCAACGCCGGCAACGCTGTATATACCACCCTTCGGGATGGGGACACGGGCGACAGCGTAAAAAGGCTGCAACAGCGGCTGAAGGACCTGGGCTACTATACCGGCACGGTGGACGGCAAATACGGCGCCGGCACGGTGACGGCGGTACAATCCTTCCAAGCCATGAACGGGCTGACGGTAGACGGCGTGGCCGGTCCCGCCACCCAGCAGCGGCTGTACGGCGACAGCTCCAGCGCCAACAGGATTGTAGGTTCCCTCAGGCAGTTTGACGAGGGGTCCAACGTGCGGGACATGCAGTATGCATTGTATGAGCTGGGGTATTTTCAGGACTCCATCAACGGCATTTACGGCGAAAGCACATTCAATGCGATTCGTGAATTTCAAATGATCAACGGACTGACAGTGGACGGGGTGGCAGGCAATGCCACCCTGAACCTCCTGTTCTCCATTCAGGCCAAGCCTGTTACTTCCGCCACCATCGGCAATTATGAAACGCTGAGGCAGGGCAGTGAAGGCGAAAGCGTGGTGCTCTTGCAGATCATGCTGTATGAGTTGGGGTATATGGAAAGCAGCGCTACCGGCGTGTTTGATGAAGAAACGTTTATTGCTTTGAAATCATTCCAGCAATACAATGGCCTGACGGTTGACGGCATTGCAGGCGCCACGACCCAGGAAAAGCTATTCAGCGATGCGGCGGTACCCAATCCATTAAGGCGCTAAAAAATATTTTGACATTTATGAAAGCAGTTCCCCGATGGCATCTGGCACGGGGGATGCTTTTTTTATACCTCATGATAGACATGGCCCTTCCATGCATCCCTGGAATTGTGTCCGTATTCATTGAAAAACCAATGGCTGCCCGGTTAGCCGGACAGCCATTGTTGCACCTTCAATCTGCATATGAGGCTTCATTACGCATCCGCCGCCGTGCTTTGCACATCCCCGGGCCTTTTTTTGCGCATCATAAACGGCAGCAGCGAATGCATCGTTACCGCAGCAATGACCAGTACGAAACCAGACAGCGCTCTGGTGCCGGGTGCTTCCCCAAATGCCAGCAATACCCACACCGGGCTCATGATGGGCTCCATGGTGAGGATGATGGAGGCCGCCGTAGGCTCCGTCATTTTCACGCCCTTGGCAAAGAGGAAGTTGGCCAGGCTGTATTGGAAAAGACCCAAAAACAGCATCGCTCCCACGCTTTCAAAGGTGATGACAAGCCTTTTGTCGGTAAGCATAAAAGGCAGGCAGCAGATAAAACTCAGGCCGCAGCCAATGATTTGCCCGTCCTCCGCCTGGGTTTTTTCCATGCGGCTGATCAGTATCAACGCCGCAAAGGTTACGCCTGACAAGAGTGCCAGAATGTCACCCAGCGTGCCGTTGCCGCCCATTTTGTCAGAGAAAGCAAGCACACAGCCCAAAAACACCACGGCCGTCAACAGGATCTCCACAACGGAGGGCTTCCGCTTCTGGACGATGGCTGTGTACAACAGGATCAGGATAGGCGCAATGTATTGCAGCACGATGGCGTTGGCGGCCGTGGTCAGCTTGTTGGAAGCCAGAAACAGCGTGGAGGTCAGAAACATGGCCACACCTGCCGCAATGTTGTGCCTGGTAAAGCGTACAGGCGCATAGCTGCCGTTTTTGCGTCTGAGCTGGCGCAGCGCAAGCAAGGCCAGGGTTGAGATCAGCCCCCGGATGGAAGCAATGGAAAAGCTGCTCCAGGGCAAAAATTTTACACATACGCCCGCGGTACTCCATAACAGCGCCGTGGTGAGAATGATCAGGTTGCCGGGCAGGTAGGATTGCTTTTTCATGGCTCATTGCCCCAATTCCTTACATATCCCGTATAACGCAGAACATCATACCAAAAGCGCAGGGAAGGCGCAAGAGAAATTGATGACAACAGGATGTACGCATCCCCCATCCCCCTCTCAGAAAAAAATATTGAAATCGTGTTGACAAACAGGTATGTCATGCATACAATATCATTGAACATGCGTTCATTGAACTATTGTTCATTATTTTGAGGAACGGAGTATAAAGCCATGGCTAAAAAGGTCAATATCATTGGCGCAGGCCTTGCAGGATTGAGTGCGGGCATCTATCTTCAACAAAAGGGAATTGACACGGAAATTTTTGAGCTAGCCCCCTGGGCAGGAGGCCAGTGTACAACGTGGGTAAGGAGCGGATACAGGTTCGATGGCTGCATCCACTGGATGGTGGGAACAAGAAAGGGTGACCCCATTTATCAGCTTTATTGTGAGGTTGGCGCGCTTACGGAATCAACTAAGATTTACAATGCTCCCTTCATTCAAGCGGAGGTGAATGGCGTACTGTATGAGATTCCCATGGAAATTGAACAATTTCAATCCTTTTTGATGCAATATGCAAAGGGTGACGAAGACAAAATCAGCAGCATCATCAAGGATATCAAAACCATGATGCGTTCCAAGCTTGCTCTGGGTGCACCATCCAACCTAAAAGAAGCCGTAGACCTGATACTGCATGGGAGAGGATTTTTGTCTCTGGCCGCAAAACATGGAAGCAAGACAGTGGGGGAATACCTGGAGGGAATAAAGAGCGAAAAAGTCAGGCAAATTCTACTCAGGCTCATGCCCTCCCCGTTTTCCGCGGTGGGCCTCATCATGATGCTGGGCACCCGCATGAGCGGCAACGCCGGCTATCCATTGGGCGGCGCGCTGGAGGTGATGCGCCGCATGGTGGAAAAATACAAGGCTCTTGGCGGAAAGCTCACTTTCAACACCAGGGTGGATGAAATCGTGGTGGAAAACGGTTCTGCCATAGGCATCCGCGCCAAAGGCAAGTTTTATCCTTCGGATGATGTGATCGCCGCCTGTGATGCCTACGATACGCTGAAGAACATGCTGGGTGGTAAGTACCCCCACCCGCAATTGGATGATATGCTCAAGAACGAGCCGCTGTTTGACCCGCTGGCCATTGTATCCTTCGGCCTTGACAAGCGCCTGGATATCCCCTTTTCGGTACAATATGAATGCCCCGATGGCATTTGCGTGGCGCCCGGGGTCAAGGAATATTCCTTGCACCTCAGTTCCTTCGACTTTGACAAGGATGCCGCGCCCGAAGGCTCAAGCAGCGTCATGGTCATGCTCTCAGCCCCGCTTGATTACTGGCAGAATCTGAGGGAAACCGATCTTGCATCATACAAAGCGCAAAAGCAGAAGCTGGCCGATGATGTGGCGGCATTTCTTGACAAGCGGATTCCGGGCTTTAAGGACGCCATCCGTGTGACGGACGTCTCCACCCCCGCCACCTACGTGCGGCTGACCAACGTATACCGCGCTTCCTACGAAGGCTTTTCCCCCACCCCCTCCGCGCTGAAGCGAACCATCAAAAAGACCATTCCAGGCCTGAATCATTTTTATCTCTGCGGCCAGTGGACCACCGCCGGCGGCGGCATATGCACCGCGGTGGCCGACGGAAAAACTGTTGCCGGCAAAATCATGAAGGAACGCAAATAGGCATGGACAAGCAAAACAAACGGGAAAAGCAGCGGATGGAGCGCCGGGAACAGATCCTTCAATGCAGCCTGGACATGATCATCAGCCGTGGCTTTGAGGCGATGAAGATTCGAGACATCGCCGACAGGCTTCAAATCAGCACAGGTCTATTCTTCAATTATTTTGATTCCAAGGAGCAGGTGTACGAGGAGCTCATCAGAATCGGCCTGTCCGGCCCGGCAAAGGTGCTGGAACTGAATGTGGCGGGAGTAACACCCATCATCCTTTTTGAAAAAATGACGGAATACATATTTGATGCGCTGAAGTCCGACAACTTCACCGGGAAGATGTTCCTGCTTATGGCTCAAGCTGCACGCTCGGAAACAGTACCGGAAGGCGTGAAAAGGCTGCTAAAGGGCTTTGATTCCGTCACGCCGCTGCTGCCTGTCATACAAAATGGCCAGGCGCTGGGCCAGATCAAACCGGGCAACCCCATTGCCCTCATCATGGCCTACTGGGGCGCTGTGCAGGGGATTGCGGAAGGCTGCGCTATCAATACCGGCCTTCCGCTGCCTGAAAGCAGTTGGATCGTGGATATCCTAAGGGCAAAATAAGGCATAATAGCGGCATGGAACCTTATCCCATGTCAAGGAGCAGTCCAATGAAAACGTTTCGGGAATTATACCAGCAGGCAGTGACCCTGGCGCTGGACAGCGCTCTGGATCAACTCCCGCAAAACGGAGATTTCGACCCCAAACAATTGGATTGTTTGCTGAACCCCAAGAAGCATCCCCTGGTGCTGCATACCGGTACCTGCACCTGCACGGGAGAAGGGCAGCAGGAATGCGTCCGCCGCTGTCCTTTTGGGGCCATCCGCCCTGCCCCAAACAGCGGCATCATCATCGACCCGGACCTTTGTCTTGGCTGCTCTGGCTGCATTGACGGCTGCAAGGAAAAGAATCTGCACGCCAGCACCGATATTATTCCGGCTTTAAAGGCGGTGCGCGCTTCAAAGGGTCCTGCTTACGCCCTCATTGCCCCGGCATTCCTGGGCCAGTTCAGCAAGGAAGTGACCCCGGGAAAGCTGCGCTCCGCTCTGAAAGCTGTTGGCTTTGACGGCATGCTGGAAGTGGCGCTGTTTGCCGACATCCTGACGCTGAAGGAAGCGCTGGAGTTTGACAAAAACATTCAAACGGAAGCCGATTACCAGCTTACAAGCTGCTGCTGCCCCATGTGGATCGGCATGATCCGCAAGGTGTATCATGAGCTGATGCCCCATGTGCCAGGCTCCGTATCCCCCATGGTGGCCTGCGCCCGGGCAGTAAAGATTCTGCACCCCGACGCGGTGACCGTGTTCATCGGTCCCTGTCTGGCTAAAAAGGCAGAGGCAAGGGAAAGGGATCTGGCAGGGGCCGTGGACTACGTTCTCACCTTTGCGGAGGTGCAAAACATTTTTGACCTGCTGGGTATCCGCCCGGCAGAAATGGAGGAAAGCGAAAAGGACCATTCCTCCAGGGCTGGGCGGATCTACGCCCGCACAGGCGGCGTCAGCGAGGCTGTGAAGGAAACGGTGTCAAGGCTGAATCCCAACCGTTCCATCACGGTTCGCACCAGGCAGGCAGACGGCGTTCCTGATTGCAAGAAAATGCTGAGCGACATCCTTTCAGGCAAGGGCGAAGGGAATTTTTATGAGGGCATGGGCTGCAGGGGCGGCTGTGTGGGCGGCCCCAGAGCCGTTACACCGGCGGAGGAAGGGCGGCAGGCGGTGAATGCTTACGGCGATGCCTCCCGCTATATAACCCCCGCGGAAAACCCCTATGTGATGGAGCTGCTTAACCGCCTGGGCTTTGACACCATCGAAAAGCTATTGGAGAAGGATGAAATCTTCACCAGGTATTTTTAGATGGGTGCATGCTGTGATTGCTTACAAATTGCGTCCCGCATCGTATGCGGTTTGCAAATGCCTGACCCAGTTCCCTTGCCGTGATTCCCGGTGGCTTCGTGACATGGCATCGAGTACGATCATATCCTTCCCTTTCACCCTGTCGAACAACCGGTCGCCCAGCATCACCGTTTTCATGCTGTCCAGGTGATGATAGGCCTGCAAATCCGCAAGCGTATGGCCCGCGACGCACATCACAAGCCCCTTTTCAAGCTGCTTCATGGTCCGATGCTCACCATAGGCAAACCCATAGGTCCAAACCCTGTCAAACCAGCCGACCAGCTTGGCCGGGGCTTCCGTCCAAAAAACAGGATAGATGAACACAATGGCATCGCTTTGGTTGATTTTCTCCTGTTCGATTTTGACATCGCCGGGGATAGGTTCGCCCTCTTTGTAATAGGCTTCCCGAAGATATTCCGTCTCGTTCATGTCGGTGACAAACCCCATGGCATACAAATCGGATATCACATACGTATGCCCGGCAGCTTCAAGCCCCTTGATAAAGCTGTCCTTGGCATGCCGTGTAAATGAATCGCCGCTGGGATGGGCATATACGATCAATACTTTCATTGCCGCAATCCTGTCTTTTGTATGATGATTTCCATATTATACATGGAGGGGCGCCTGCATACAAGAATCTGCCGAAGATCCTGATTGCTTATGCTGCATATGATTGTACAATTCAAACATATAAGGTACAATGGGGTAAGGATAATTATTCCTTTTTATCACATGAAAAGCAGGGGGGAATCCATTCTTGAAAAAGGTTGACATGGCCATTATTGGCAGCGGCAGCGGGCTGATGGTGATGGAGGCTGCGCTGAACGCGGGCTTAACCTGCGCCTTGGTGGAAAAATCAAAGTTTGGCGGCACATGCCTGACCAAAGGCTGCATCCCCTCCAAAATGCTGGTGTACCCGGCCGACCTTATCAGAGAAACCAGCGATGCCAGGCGCATTGGCCTTGCCTATACGCCTCCGGATAAAGACTGGGGCCGGGTTGCCCATAGAATGTTTAAGCAGATCAACCACAGCGAACAGATCAGGGAAAGCCTTCTAAATACAAAAGGGCTTGACGTTTACCAGGGCACGGCATCTTTTACCGGCGAACATACCTTGACTGTTACGTATGATGACGGAAGACAGGCCGAAGCATTGGAAGCCGGCCGCATCGTGATTGCAGCCGGAGCCCGCTCTTTTGTGCCGCCGGTACCAGGGCTTGAGGATGCCGGCTATGTCACCTCCGAAACCTTCTTTGGGGAACGCTTCCCGAAATCGCCCTGGAAGAGCCTGATCATCATCGGCGGTGGGGCGATCGGCGCGGAATTTGCCCACATTTTTTCCGCCTTCGGAACCAGGGTAACATTGGTGGAAATGAAACCCCATATCCTCCCCACCGAGGAGGAAGAGATCAGCCTCTTTGTGGAAAAGCAATTCAGGAATTACGGGGTCACAGTGCTTTCCAACACGAAGATCGTTTCCGCAGGCCGAAACGGTACAGAAAAAAACGTGACCGTGGAGGACATGTCCACAGGGGATACGCAGACCGTTGCGGCCGAGGAAATTTTCATAGCTTCCGGTGTGCGCTCCAATGGGGATCTGTTGCAGCTTCATCATGCGGGGGTAAAAACCGACAGCAGGGGCTACATTGAAACAGACGAATATCTGCAAACCAGCAAAGAACACATTTATGCCATAGGGGATATCAACGGCAAATACCAGTTTCGGCACAAAGCCAACTATGAAGCCGGAATATTGATCGGCAACCTGTTTGGCCGCGGTGAAAAGAAGCAGGCAAAGTATGATGCAACCCCCTGGGCCATTTTCACCTGGCCCCAGGTAGGCCATGTTGGGCTTACGGAACAGCAGGCCAAAGAAAAGAGATTGCGGGTTTGGGTGGGCCGGAACTATTATTCCGATATTGCCGGGGGCATCGCCATGGGCTATTCCCGCCACGGGGAGGACAACGGTTTTGTCAAGATCATCGCCGGAGAGGACAAGAAAATCATCGGTGTGCATGCCGCGGGGCCAAATGCCGCCATATTGGTGCAGCCCTTTGTGTACCTGATGAACGCCGGTTACCAGTGCGAATGCATAGCCGGCGATGAAGGCATCATCCCTGGCCGCGGCGGCCTTGTCCGCTCGGTTTGCCCGCAGATTGGAACCTTCCTGCCCCTTGAGGATTCGATGGTCATCCATCCTTCCATGAGCGAGCTGGCAGCCTGGGCGCTGGAAGACATCGACTGGAGCCGGGAAGAGTAAAAACTACCCTGGAATAGATTTGTGAGAACCGAATCATCCTGCAGCAGCGAATAGAGCCGGCATCGCCTTTTAT
>JAEZLW010000133.1 GCA_023415145.1 Bacillota bacterium
CTTCGGGTATGAACCGAATGCTCTGGCCAGCTGAGCTACGTAGCCATATTGGTTGCGGGGGAGGGACTTGAACCCTCGACCTCCGGGTTATGAGCCCGACGAGCTACCAAACTGCTCTACCCCGCGACGATCCGCTAACAGCGGCAAGGATGATAATACTATATTTCGGCACCTTTGTCAACCGTCTTTTCAAACTTTTCTCCCTCGGGCGGCTGTGCGGCCAAAGATGATTGCAAAAACTCAACAATAGCCTTTGCTATGCGCTTGTGTTCCCGGGAGATGGTCACAACGTGCGGTACATCGTTAAGCCATAGCACCGCCTTTTTTTCACTGCGGATGCCATGCAAAATAATATCCGCACTGTTTGGATGGATGGTGCTGTCCGATCTGGATTGTACCACCAGCGTAGGACAGGTGACGGCGAACAGGTTCCGCCGGGCCAGGCGGATCAAGTGCATCAAATCGTTCAACCTGGCTGTCGGAAAGCCGGGATAGCCATAATCGTACCGCTGATCCAGCAGCTCTTCCCGGTTTTCGCCACCCTTCCAATAGGTGACCGGTGTAAAAGGAGATGCAAGCCGGGCCAAAGAAACCAGCCTGCTTTTGAGCGCCATGGGAGCGGACATAACGATTGCGGCATTGACACGCGTTTGCTGGGATAATAACAGCGTCAGCACGCCGCCCATGCTAAGGCCTGCCACACTCACCGTTTCGCACCGCTGCTTCAACGCAAAGAACCCTTCCTTGGCTGCCTGAAGCCAATCATTCCAGCGCACATGCTGCATGTCCTCCAAGCGCGTGCCATGACCCGGCAATTGAATGCCTAATACAGTAAATCCCTGGCGGTGCAGTTCTTCCCCGATCAGGCGCATGTGGCCGGCGCTGCCCGTAAAACCGTGCAGCAGCAATACACCGTGTTCTCCGCCCTCCAAAAGAAAGGGCTGTGCGTTTGTATCGGAAAAATCACGAACTGCCCGCTGCGCCATTTTCCGTTTCCTCCCCGTCCATAGAGCTTTATTATACGGCATCAGCCATGGTTTGTACAGCATCGGCCCCTTCAACCGCAACCCTGGTTCCATGTATTGCCACTACAAACACCGTCATGTCATCTTTGGGTGCACCACCCGCGGACAGCAGCGCGCTTCGCAAAAGCGCATCGGCCATACGCTGCGGGTCATTAAATGCATTGCGGACTATTGCCCGCTCCAGCGCGGTACCGTCGGGATACGCATCCTGCACGCCGTCGCTGAACAATATCAAAATGTCGCCGTCATGAAGACGCATGCGTTGATGGATGGGCAAGACCTGTTCCAGGATGCCAAGCGGCAGCGCGGCACCGGCGATGGCTTTTACATGATCACCCCGCAACAGATACGATGTGCAGGCCCCCAGCTTTTCCATTTGCGTTTCCCCGGTCCACATATCCATAATGCATATATCCACCGTGGCAAACCTGTCACCGCCGGTGGCGGAGAGCATCATCCCGTTTACCGCTGTAATGGCCTGTTCCTTGGTGTATCCCGCTGCCATGCACAATGCCAGCAGCTCCAACGTTTTCTGGCTTTCCCGCCTGGCATGCTCTCCATGTCCCATACCGTCGGACAGACCAAAAAGGCACATCCCGCCGGGGAAAATCTCTTGAATCGTCGCATCACCGCTGACAGGCTGCTCTCCGCCTTCCGGTTCGCTGGCGCTTACGGTGGCGCTTCCGACATGCAGATCGTAGGGCGGAATTTCTTCCAGCAGAAGCCTGCCGCGCTCGCAGGAAATCTCCCGCATGATGATTCTTTCCCTCTCCTTCAGTGCACGTATCAGCTTCTCCGGCTGCCACCGTACCAATGACAAACCTTCCCCTTCGATCCCCACCTGCAGATGCCCGTTTACCTGCCTGGCATAGATTAGCTTGCCGGGAAAGTTTATTTCGCGTATAACCCTCGATATGTCAAACGCAGCTTTCGCGTCGCCCACCGTTTCGCCGGTAACCGCCTCCGCCATATGCCTGACCGCCTGAGCCATCGCCGTTAAGTGCGTGCGAATCATGTCACGTTCATACCGCGCCCTGGCCTCTTGTGCTTTTTTTGACTGTTTCTCCTTGAGCACAAGCTCAACAGCTTCTTTCAATCCGTGCAAACGGATGCAGCCGCAGCCCCGTAGACCGGCTACCGCTTTTTCCAGTGCTTCCTCCCCCATCTCCGCCTGCTCCATAACGGCCTGCAGCATGGCTTTGGTCTGTACAAACCGCTCATTCCAGCAGCCAAATGACTCCGCGCAATTTTTGCAAAAAAGCGCAGCAAGCTGCTCGATCTCAAGCAACTCCTCCTGCATGCCCGCAACCGGCAGCGCTTGCGCCATCCTGTCCATAGCGCTTTCCCAGCGGCGCATCTGCTCGGAAGCGAAGGCGTTTTCCATGCCCGACCGCACGGGCTGGGCCGCTACCAGCAGCGCTTTGATACGAAACAGAAAACCTTCCCGTGCCAGCAAAAACAGTAAACACCCTACTGCCACGGCTCCCGTTTGAAGCGCTGGTGTATCAGAGCGTATCAGGAAAATAGCCAGCAAGTCCGCCAACACGAACAGGCCAACTGCCTCCCAGCGCTTTCCCCTGCCCATTACCAGACCCGACAATAGCCCACCAAGCGACAACTGCGCCATGACCATGGCGTTCTGCCCGCCAAATGCCAAAGCTGCCCCAGCCAGAAGCCCCGTGCAGACAGAAGCGGCACTGCCGGCTACAAACGAAAGACATAGCACCACGGCTACCGAAAGAACCTGGCCCAGATTGATGCCAAAGAATTCCAGATAACCCGTACCAGTAAGCAGTACCATAAAAAGCAGAAGACAGCACAGCTTGTCATCCGAGGAAAGGGTATGGCGGCTGCTTGACAACACACGTATGCTCTGCCGGAAAGCCGGAGCGGCCACCGCCCCCATAAACAGCCCGGCACCGCCAAGCAGAAGCTCACCCGGAACACCATCCGAAAGCAGAAATAAAAATCGTGGCAGCAACGCCAGCATAGCCAAAAAGGAAAGCGTCAACTCACCGCGGTCTTTCCATAACTGTCCGGTTAACAGCAATGCCCCGCAGCCAACATATTGCCATATATCCAGCGGAATATGCCAGATCAACCGCATGACAAGTGCCACAACGCAGCCGGCTGCAGGCCACCGCAAGGGATACCCGCAAGCGCCAAGCGCTATAATCCACGCTGCCGCAAAAGGCGACGGAACATGGAAACACTGGGAAAATGACAAAAAGAAAGTGGTGGCCAACATCAGCGCTGGCATTCCTGCCAAATGCAGCCAGCTTTCCATTGGCTGTTTTCCCTTGTTCAACCAATGGGCAAGGAGACTAAGCCGCTTCCGTTTTTCCGCAAATTCCGCCGCCTGCGCTCCACCGCTCATGCTGTTCCTCCATTGTACAATGCAACGTTTGGAAACAGTATACAGGAATATATCATAACTGCCTTGTCGCACCGGCGTGCAAAGAAAGGCCCCTGTACGCAAAATGCGACAGGAGCCCCGGGGGCTCCGGAACACCGCCCCTGCCAGTGGCAGATTAGGGCGGTGTGGAGGAGGCTGACGAAAAGGAGCAATGCAAGCGGCAGCGAAGCAGTGCGACTATTGAGGCAGATGGATAAGCCCCGGGACACCCGCCAAAGGTTCCTAGCTGAGCGCTGCCTGTGGCTCCGGAACCCCGACCCCGCCTGTGGCGGAAATGGGCGGGGTGGAGGAGGCTGGCGAAACAAGCGATGGGAGCGGCAGCGAACCAGCGCGACGATTAAGCCAGATGGAGGGAGAAAGCGATGCGGAGGAAGCGTCCGAAACAGAACGATGCAAGCAGCGGCACAGCAGCGCGACAATAGAGATCGCCGGAACAAAGCCCCTTTCGAATCCCCATTCTGATCACGATATGTGATTTTTGCGCTCTAATACCGATTTATAGCACTCATTCTACCAATTATCGAACCAAACCCTTGGCGGCGCTTTCCCTTGTGTGACGGGCAATTGTTGCGAAAACAAGGTTGATGAGGTAGTACATCACCGTGACCGTCATATAAATCACAATGATATCCTCGGCCGTCACCATGCTGCGGTGGGCAGCGGCGATTTTGCTGGTGAAAGAAAGCTCATAGGTTCCCACCACCGCGCAAAAGGAGGTGTCCTTGATGGTGGTAACAAACTGGGAAACCAAGGGAGAGCGGATGCGCCGCACCGCCTGGGGCACGATCACGTACCACAGGCTTCCCACCCAACTGAAGCCCTGGGAGTAGGCAGCCTCCCACTGGCCCTTGCCCACGCTGTTGAGCCCGCCGCGCACAATTTCCGCCACGATGGAAGAGGTGAAAATGGTCATGGCGGCGATGCCGCTTTCCAAGGGCGGAATCTTGGTCATAAAACGCATGACGATGATAAAAAGCGTCAAGGGGATGTTTCTGACAATCTCCACATATACGGCGGCAATCTGGCTGAACACAGGCATCTTGCTCTGCCGCAGCAGCCCCAGGATGGTGCCGAACACAAAGCTCAACACGATGGTTGCGACGGCAATATATAAGGTATTTAAAAGCCCTTGTCCCAAGAATGCCATGATTTTGACGGTAAATACTTTTTGAAAAGCAGCGATCCAAACATTATCCATTGCTCATGCTCCTTTTCTCCAGCTTTCTCGCCAAAAGAGAAATGGGCAGGCAGATGACCAGATACAAAACGCCTGTAAGAACAAATGTAGGACCGTAGATCAGATTGCTGCCGCTCCAGATATTGGCGGCATACATTAATTCGCCTCCTGCGATGACAGCCATCACGGAGGAGTTTTTGATCAGGTTCACCGCCTGGTTGGTCATGGGCGGCAAACCTATTTTTATCGCCTGGGGAAGCACCACCCGAAGCATGCTGCCCAGAAAGCTGAAGCCCTGACTGGAGGCGGCCTCCATTTGGCCAAAGGGAACAGCCCGGATGGCGCTGGCCACGATGTCCGCTGCATACGCCCCGGTATATAACGCCAGGCCGATAACACCAATGGAAACAGTATCCCACCGGATGCCGATCCTGGGGAGCACATTGTAGTAAATAAAAACCTGCATCACCAGCGGTGTATTCTGGAAAACAGACATGTACGCCTTGATGATGGCAATAAGCACCTTTTGCTTGCTGCACAGAATCATTCCCAATGCGATGCCAATGATCAGGGTAAACAAAAGACCAAGGCCGGAAATCAGCAAAGTTCTTGCAAATCCCATGGCAAAAAACTGCCAGTCTAAAAATAGAGTATCCCAATTTCTAATGGAAAAGGGTCCGCTTTGCATGGGCCACACATCCATCCGCTTTGAAGTGTATAAGAACAGGTAAAGTTTCCGCCACCAATTGATGGCGGAAACTTGCTAGTATCCAATTTGCTTTGTCCCGTAATTGTTTACGGAGCCGGAGTCGGGGTAGCGGCAGCCATCTCGGCAGCCTTATCCCACAGTACGCTGTAGCCATCCACGACCGCCCAGTCCACGGCAACCAGTTCCCACTTGGCAACCAGGGTATCCAGCTCGCCGGAAGCGCGCATGTCGGCAATCAGTCCATCAATGGCGCCCATCAGCTCGGTGTTGCCCTTTTTGACGGCCACACCGTAGGGCTGGCTGGCAAAGGAATCGGGCAGAAGCACCACGGTATCATCCACATAGCCCATCAAAATCGCCTTGTCCACGGAGAAGCAGTCGATGCGTCCGCTGTCCAGCGCAGCCTTGATGTCGGGATAGCTGGGGAACTCCAAAAAGTTCAGGGAATATCCCTTTTCGGTGGCGGCGGCTTCCAGCGCGCCTTTGGTGGTGGCAGACTGGGCCACGCCGATGTTCTTGCCGTTCAAATCGGCAAAGCCTGATATGCCGGAATCCTTTTTCACCAGCAGGCCGATGGCGTCCACAAAGTACGGCTTGGAGAATTCATACTGCAAAATGCGGTCGGGCTTGATGGTAAAGGTGGCGATAATGGCATCCAGTTCGCCGGTATCCAGCAACGGGCCGCGGGTTGCGGCAGTAACGGCAGTGAATCCCACCGCGTTTTCATCACCCAGAAGCTTTTTGGCCAAAGCTTTGGCCAGATCAATTTCCAGGCCTTCAAAATCCCCGCCCAGTTCCTGATAGCCAAACTTGGGCACGTCGGCCTTTACGCCCACCATTAGCTTGCCGCGGGACAGGATCGCCTTGATGGCCGGGTCCTCCGCGTCAAAGGAAGCCTCAGCCAGCGCGGCGGTAGCCATCAGTATAAGTGTTAGCGCCAAAATAACCGCCAGAATCTTTTTCATGTAATTTTCCTCCCCCCAATTTTAGTGCAGTATCTTGCCCAGGAACGAGCTTGTGCGCTCGCTTGACGGGCGATGAAACACCTGGTCCGGTGTGCCATCTTCCAATATATTGCCTTCGTCCAGGAATAACACCCGGTCGGCAATGTGCTCGGCAAAATTCATTTCATGGGTCACAAACAGCATGGTGATGTTCTGCTTTGCCACCCGCTCCATAATGTCCAGCACTTCCTTGATCATTTCCGGATCCAGCGCGGATGTGGGCTCATCAAACAGCAGAATTTCCGGATTCATGGTCAGTGCCCTGGCAATGGCCACCCGCTGCTGCTGACCGCCGGACAACTGGCTGGGATAAGCATCCTTCTTTTCGACGATATTCACATCACGCAAATGCTGCAGTGCCCGCTCCATCACAATCTTTTTGCCTTCGCCTTTTAAAGCCACGGGCGCCATGGTCAGGTTCTCCAGAACAGTCTTGTGGGGATATAAATTGAAGTTTTGAAACACCATGCCAATGCCCTGGCGGGCCTTGTACAGATGACGGCCCCGCAGGTGACACATGTCCTTGCCATTTACGATCACCCTGCCGTGGCTGGGCTTTTCAAACAGGTTGATGGTACGTAACAGTGTACTCTTGCCACTGCCGCTGGGCCCGATGATAACTGTTTTGGAGCCGTCGGGTATTTCAAGATTGATGCCCTTTAACACATGCAACGGACCAAACCGGACATGAACGTCTTCAAATAAGATCATAAAGCAGCCCCCTTATAACAATGAAAGCACCATGCGGAAAAATATTATGGAGTAAAGCAGCCGATGTTTCATAGAATTATGGAATTGATTCTATTATATGGGCTATATTGCAGGATGTCAATTTCCATTATGCAAAAATACAGGAGGAAAACATTCATAAACGCCATTTCCTGCGTATCGTTTGCGGATTTTGAATAATTGGGTTCTATTCTTGTCATTTCTCACAACTTAACCAAAAGATGACATAATACGTATATGAACAATGGAAATGAAAAAATCCCCGAAGCTTATGCTCCAAAGGATCTTGTTTTCGTTTTGCCTGCTTCCTCAAGAATTGAGTTGCCGCTTCTTTGCCGGACCTTTTGATGATAGCATGATGCAGGTTGGTTTCTATTCCGCCAGTTCCTTCAGCGGCATGAGCCGCACGCCGGACGATATCAATTCTTCCCGTATCCTCTTGGCAAATGCAAGCGCATGCTCCCCGTCGCCATGGATGCAAACGGAGTCTGCCCGGACGGGGATATCCCGGCCTGTCGCCGCCGTTACCTTGCCCTCGGTCACCATACGCACCACACGTTTGATGGCTTCCTCTTCATCGTTGATCATAGCGCCTGGTTTTCCCCTGGATACCAGTGTGCCATCCTCCTCGTATCCTCTGTCGGCAAACACCTCCTGGGCTACGGGCAGGCCCAACTCCCGGGCCGTGCGCACCATTTCGCTGCCGGCCAGCGCCAGGAGCACCAGGGTCTTGTCATACTCGCTGATAGCCTCGCAGATGGCCCGTGCCAGGGCGGCATCCCTGGCGGCCATGTTGTACAGCGCGCCGTGGGGCTTTACATGGGCAAGCTTCACACCAGCCGCACGGCAAAAACCATCCAGCGCTCCGATCTGATACAGTATATAGGCTTTGGCTTCCGCGCCGCTTATGCGCATCTCCCGCCTTCCAAACCCCATCAGATCGGGAAAACCGGGATGCGCGCCCACCGCCACGTGATGCTTTTTGCACAGCGCCACGGTCTTTTCCATTACCACAGGATCGGAGGCGTGAAAGCCGCAGGCCACGTTGGCGGATGTAATAAAGGGAATTACCTTGTCATCCATCCCCAATACATACGCACCGTAGCTCTCCCCCAGATCGCAGTTCAAATCCACACGAAACATAATTACTTCCTCCCTACTCCTTGAGCATCGCGTTCTTGATGTCGGTGATGAACATGTGCCCCGGCGCATGGGTGATCACAAATTCCGGCTTCACCTGCATCACCACCGCTTGGGGCGTAACGCCGCAAGGCCAGAAAACAGGCACTTCGCCGGGATGAATGGTGACGCTGTCGCCATAATCCGGATTGTGAATGTTCTGTATGCCGATGGCAGCGGGATCGCCGATATGGACCGGCGCGCCATGTACCCTTGGCATCGCGGCGGTGACCGTCACCGCACGAACCACTAGCTCCCTGGGTACAGGCCGCATACTCACCACCATATTTCCATGAAACACACCGGCAGGCACAAGCGGAATGGAAGTATTGAACATGGGCACGTTGCGGTCTTCCTCAATGTGGCGGATGGGTACGCCGGCTTCCAGCAATGCGTCTTCAAAGGAAAAGCTGCAGCCAATCAGAAAGCTCACCAAGTCCTCCCGCCAAAAACCATCCGCTTTCAAGTATTCCCCCGTCATCTTTCCGTTTTCATAGACGCGGTATTTGGGAATATCCAGCGCGATATCGCTATCCGGTGCAAGGTATGGAAGAGATCTTGAGCCCGCGTCGCTGACCTCCAGCACCGGACAGGCCTTGGGATTGCGTTGGGTAAACAGCAAAAAATCATACGCCAGCGCTTTTGGCAAGGAAACCAGATTTGCCTGGGCATACCCCAAACACATGCCGGAAGGGGGGCCGGTGATTTTCCCCTCCCGAATCAGGCTGCGGACTTCCTTTGGCGTCATGCGGCTGTAATCCATCTGCTATCCCCTACCTTCCGTTAAGCTTCTTCCGAATCGTGCGGTATTCCTTTTCCTGCTTTCTGTAAAGCCTTTGGGCATAGGCAACGGAAACCGCTTCAAAACGTACCCTGTCCCCCATTTTGCACTGGGCGATCACAGGAATGTCCACGGAAATCACCGTGGCAATTTTCGCGTACCCCCCCACCGTTTGCCTGTCGCAAAGGAGCACGATGGGCTTGCCGCTCGCTGGCACCTGCACACTGCCCAGTGCAATGGCATCGGAGATGATGTCCGCGCCATTGATGAAGGAAAGCGCTTTCCCCTCCAGCCGGTAGCCCATGCGGTCTGATTCGTTGGTGACCGCATATTCTTCCTTCAAAAAAGCTTTAATGGTTTCTTTGGTGAAGGATGTGCCGGCCTGGGGCCCCAGCACTGCCCGAAGGGTTTGCACCCCCGGCCGCCTTGCCGGCATTGGCATAACCCGTTTATCAATGTTGGACAAATCATGGCGGGGATGGACGAATGAAACCACATCCCCCGCCTTCAGCGCCCGGCCTTCATACCCGCCCAAACCATACTTGATTTGGGTGGATTTGCTGCCCATGACGGATGGTACGTTCAGCCCGCCCGCAAAAGCAACATAGATACGGCAGCCCTCTTTCACGGCTCCCAGTGAAAGCGTATCCCCAGCCCTCATTTTCACGGCGGCATACATGGGCACGGGTTCGCCGTTTATGGTTGGTTCACACAATCCGCCTGTGATGGCTACTGCATTATCCTTCGTAAGTTCCATATCCGCACCCAACAGCGTCATTTCCAAAACCGCTTCAAAAGGTTCGTTTCCAACAAGCAGGTTGGCCAAAACCATGGCACGTTTGTCCAGCGCACCACCTGGGGCAAAGCCGTATTGCTGGTAACCAACGCGGCCCGCATCCTGAACGGTCGTCAAAAGCCCCGGCGACAGGAGAATGATACTCATAGCCATCCCTCCTGAGCCAGGCGGTATTTGTATGTTCCTGCCTTCACCTGTTCGGATATTTCAAGGAACCTGTTTTCACCTATAGGCACGAACTTTAATAAGTCCCCGGCCTCAAACAAAATGGGCAAAGACCGCTTGGGGTCATAAGGCTTCAGCGGTGTCCGGCCTATCAATTGCCAGCCGCCGGGAGAGGCAATGGGATAAATACCGGTCTGCTCGCCGCCGATGCCCACCGAGCCCGGCGGTATGCAGGTGCGCGGCGTTTTCAACCGCGGTGTATGAATGCGTTTGTCCAGCCCGCCAAGGTACGCAAAGCCGGGTAAAAAGCCCAGCATATAAATGCGGTATGCCGTATTGCTGTGGAGGTTTACTACCTCCTCCATCGTCAGACCGGCGTTTTGGGCCACATAAGGAAGATCCTCCCCGTATTCGCCGCCGTAGCACACCGGGACTTCCCAAATGCGCCAGCCGGAATGCGTATCCCGCCCCGCCCTGCCTTGCAGGCGGCGAAGCTTAAATATCAGGCGGCGGCAGGAAATTATGGAAGGATCATAGCACACCAGTAGGGAGCGGTAGGTAGGCACCCATTCCAAAACGCCGGGGATGGCAGCGCTTTTCAGTGCCATGGCAAGCATGCGAACCTTGCCGTTTATCTCCTCGCTGATCTCATTGCCAAATTCCACGGTCAGCGCACAATCGCCAACGGGCAGAAATACGGTTCCGTCCATGGCTTCCTCCCTTCATGGTGTCGACAATCAGGCACCTTCGAAAAAATGCCGTAGTCATTCTTTCGATCCTGCCCTTTTACTCCTTCCGCCACCTGCGGGCGGCCCCGATGGGCTCAAGAGGGAGGCTTCCTGAGAGGCTCCCTCTTGGAGGGGGCTGCCGACGAAGAAGGCTGGGGGGAGGTTTATTAGCAAGGCAATAATCGGTTGTTTTCACAATACAGCAGCACTATTTTCTTTTTGAAAAAAGCCCAACTCCAGTACCTTATCGAACCAGGTTTTGCAGCTTTGCTCCAACTGCATAGGATAGCTGATGCATTCCCGCATCAGCTCCACCAACAGCACCTGCATTTTCATATCAAACCCGTCAATGGCGGGAATCAGCCAGCCATTCATATCCACCATGCCGTTGCGGGTGGCTGAAAGCAGCATTTCCCGCTCCATGTCCCCGTCGTGCATCACGGTCATGTCCTTCAAAAGATAAGCCAGCGCTGCCATCAGGCCATAGCAGCCCCAGTCGGACACCGTGGCGGTGATCACGTGGTCGGCCCCGGTTTTCGCGCAGATGCCCCCGCCGCAGCCGCAGGCGCAAGCACCCGGCGCAGCATATGGAATATGCTTTTGAATATGCTCCGAAAGCTGTCCCATCCCCATTTCGTTGCCTAGGTCACCGATGGCGATGGTGAGAATCTTCCGCCTTTGCATCAGCTCAAACAGCACATCGGACTTGTCTTCCAGCGCCGTCACGTTTTTGCCGATGGCGTTGTGGTAAACGCCCAGGCTGTTGGCACCAGGATGCTCAATGCTGATGCCGGCTACTGGGCAGTGTTTTTGAAGCAGCTCCTCCGCCTGACTTTGCGCCGCCTGAACATCCTTGGTAAATGGCACAAGCGCCAGCGCTGCGGGATACAAAAGCGCTTCCTCAATGGTATCGTAAGCATGCAGGCCGGCCACCGGAGCCATGTTACGGGCAGCAGCAATGCAATCCTCCGGGCAGATGAGCACCGGCACCGCAGAAAAGCCGCGGGCCAAGGCACGGGCCAGCAATATGGAACCAACGATGCCGTCCGTCTCCGGCTTTTGATGGGTGGGCAGCACAAAGCCCGTAAAGATATACACAAGCTTTCCGGGCTGCAATGCTTTCTTCAAATGAAGCGCAGCGCTTAAGGTCAAGGGGATCTTGCATTTTTCCCGCGCACCCTTGTACAGAATGCGGCACACGCCGTACCCGCGGGGGTCCAGGTTCATCAGGTCGTCCAGGTTCTGGCCAACATTCAAACGGGTCAACTGCTGCTGGTTCATGATGAAGACCTCAATAATTCCATTCAATTATGCGGGCATCGCCACGGCGCTTGTGGCAGCGTGCAAGCGGGCCATGGAGGCATCCTGCAGTGTTTTTAAAAGCTCCGGCGCACGACCGCCCACCGGTTTGCCGTCAATCTGATTCACGGGGCAGCATAGCGCACCGGCGCTGGTGTAGATGATTTCGTCGGCATTCATCATCTCATATAAGGTAAAGGCTTCTTCCACCACAGGGATGTTGTTTTTCTTGGCAAGCCCTATCAGAACCATTCTTGTAATACCGGGCAGAATGAGATTGTTGAGCGGGGCGGTGCGGAAAACGCCGTCCTTTAAAATGTGAATGTTGCTGTGGGCGCACTCGGTCACCAACCCGTCCCGGTGGAATACCGCCTCGTCACAGCCGGCTTCCGCCGCGCGCTGGGAGGCCATGACATTGGGCAAAAGATTGAGGGTTTTGATGTTGCAGTGTAAAAAGCGGGTATCCGGCAGGGTAATGAGCTTGTAATGCTGATAAATGTTCTTCATGGGATTGGGCCGGACGGTCACCCATAGGTTGGGCCCCGTGGCCGCGCCGGAGAAAGCATGGTTGCGGATGCCTGTGCCGCGTGTCACCTGCCAATAGAGCATGGTCTCCTTGCCATCCACTTTCTTCACCAAATCACAAAGCAAATCCGCCATTTCTTGCTTGCTCATGGCAAGGGGAATCTCAATCAGGGCAGCGCTGTTATAAAAGCGGTCGATATGCTCTTTTAAGTCATAGGGAATGTGATTGAGTGCATAGGTGGCATCGTATACACCGTCCCCGAAGTAGCTGACCCGGTCGTTCATGGGCACCATCATGTCCTGGATCAGGCCGATTTTCCCATTGTAATAACCAAGGTTCTCCATTTTTCCGCCTCCATCTATTTGGGGAAGGTTTTTGCCGCAAGCAGTTGCTTTATCCGCCTGCGGAGTTGCCCTTCCGGATTTTGTTTCCATAGTATCATACTGCGAGAAGGCGATTTTGTAAATCGAATTTGCATGCAATCAGAAACCGGACTGCAGAAAAAATCTCACAGTCCGGTTTTCATTCGTACGATGCATATGACCCTTACACAATGGTATCAATCACTTACAATCAATGTGCAATAGGGCGGCAGCGTCACCGCATCACCATCCTTTAAGACATCACCACTTTGAAAGACTATAGAATGTCCTGACGAAAGGGCTGCTGTCTGCTCTTTAGCGGTGAAATTGTGGATGATATGCAGCGTTTCATCGCCGCCTTGCATGGTATAGGCTGCTAAAATGTCATTACCAACATCAAACTCCATCAGTGTTCCAGAAAGCAGCGCTGGATGATCATTGCGCAACGCAATCAAGGTTTTGTAATGGGACAAGAGCGAGCTGGGATCGCCTTCCTGCTCCGATACCGGTATTGTCTTCTTGTTGTAGCGGGATTCCCGCCAACTGGCCTGCAAAAAGTCGCCGCCACCCCAGAGCATGGGCGTGCGAAGCTCCTCGTCGGGCTTTGCGCCCAGCATGCCGATTTCCTCTCCGTAGTATACAATGGGGTTGCCAGGCAATGTCAACAGCATGTTTGCCGCCATCTTCGCCCGCTCCGGTTTGGCTCCCACCATGCCGTACAAACGGTTCTGGTCATGGTTGGTCAAAAAAGGCGCGTCGATCACGTTTTCCCGTACTTTTGCATAGGCATTGTAGATCTTTTGAAGATTCTGTACATACACCTTGCCGGAACCGCCGGATTTTAGAAGCTTGATGATGTATTCACCAACATCGAAGTTTAAAGCTGAATCAAGCCCTCTGAGCAACTGGGCCCGCCGCTCAACACTCTCCCATGCCTCGCCAAGGATGTAGCAATCGGGATGGCTCCCTTTGACAGCCGTGAAAAACTCCGTCCACCACTGTGCCGAGCGGTCTGTTTCCTGCATCCTTGAAAACTCGCCCTCACCGTAGATGTGTGAGGTGGCGTCCAACCTGAAACCGTCCACCCCCATGTTCAGCCAGTACTGAACGATGGATATGACTTCATTTCGAACGGCAGGCGTTTCAAAGTTCAGATCGGGCATCCCATCCCAGAAAAGCGCATAATACCATCCGTTTTCAGTTTCCTTCCATACGTTGGAACCCCATACCGACTGCTTGAGGCTTACGCCTTCAGTCGTTTCATCAGCCCAGCGGTACCAGTCCCGCTTATCGCTTAAGGGGTTCATGCTTTCCACAAACCAAGGGTGCTCTGTGGATGTATGGTTGAAGGGAATGTCCAGCAGCACCTTCATTCCCCGCTTATGGGCGGCCATAAGAAAGGCCTCGAAATCCGCCAATGTGCCATAATCAGGATGAATGGACCGGTAATCGGTCACGTCATAGCCGTGATAGGAAGATGAGGGGAACACCGGCATAAGCCATATGCCCTTTACACTCAGACTGCTTATGTAGTCCAGCTTCTGCGTCAGGCCGTTCAAATCGCCAACGCCGTCGCCATTGGAATCCGCATAGGAGCGCACGAACACCTCGTAATACACTCCGCGCTCCACGGCCACGGCAGAAGCTGTAAGAAGCAGTGCCATCGTTAACAAAAAAGCAACGATGATTTTCTTCATATTGCTATTCCTTTACTGCGCCTGATGACAGCACCTGCGTCATGTACTGCTGATTGATGGCAAACAGAATCATAAAGGGCACGGCAACCAGTACGGCTCCGGCTGCAAACATGGTAAAGTTTGTCCGCTCCTTGCCGTTGATCATGTCGAACAGGCCGATGGCCAGCGTCTTGTTGACGTCGGATTTGATCAGCAGCCGGGGCAGGATAAAGTCCATCCAGGGGCCTGTGAAGCTGGTGACGGCGAGAAATGTAACCATGGGCCTTGCAATGGGCAGTATGATTTTCAAAAATGTGCGGAAATACCCCGCCCCGTCCACCCGCGCCGCCTCGTCCAGCGAACGGGGAACGGTATCCAGGTACCCTTTGATCAGCCAGGTATTGTAGGGAACCTGCCCGGCGGCGTACACCAGAATCAACCCAAGGTGCGAGTCCAATAGCCCCAGCCGCCAGACCAGCACATACAGTGCGATCATACCCGCAAAGGAGGGGAACATCTGCAATATCAGCATGCTCATGAGCAGGGGCTTTTTCGCCTTGAACCGAAACCTTGAGAAGATGTAGGCCGATACCGTGGTAATGCACACCGACAGCGCGGAGTTGATGGCGGCGATCTTCAGCGTGTTCAAGTACCAGTTGATGTACTTGGTATCATGGAACAACCGGTCAAACTGACGCAAGGAAAACCTGGCAGGAAAGGGATAGACGCCAAGACCCGCCAGGGCGTCTCCTTCCGAAAAGGCGCTGGACACCGTGAAAAGAAGCGGATAGAGCACCAATACCACAACAAGCAAAAGGAAGATGTACAGCACCATATACCTTAACGCCTGCATAAAACGGGAAGCCGCCATTATAAATCACCCTCCTTGAATGCTTTGGTGCGGGAGAAATTATAGATGGCAAAGGGCGCAATGACCACAAACAGTAAAATGGCAAGCACCGCAGCCTTGTTGTATTGGCGAAGATCATAGGTCAGTTTGTACATCCAGCTCATCAGGATATCGGTTCCGCCTGCACCGGACTGGGTAGTGGCAGTATCCGTAGGCCCGCCCTGGGTGAGGTAGTACACCGCCCCGAAATTGTTCAGGTTATAGGAAAAGCTCATGATGAACAGGGGGATTGTTTGATATAGCACCAGCGGCAGCGTGATTTTCATAAATTGCTGGCGCTTATTCGCACCGTCGATCTGCGAAGCCTCATACAAATCGGCTGGCACGGAGGTCATCACGCCGGTGATGAGCATCATGAAATACGGGAAGCCCAGCCACAAATTCACTAGTACGCAAGAAAAACGGGCCATGCCTATTTCCGACAGCCAGGGGATGTTTTGCGAGATGATCCCCCATTGCTTCAAAAGGCCGTTGACAGGGCCAAACTGGCCGTTTAGCAGGTTGCGCCATATCATCAGCGACAGCATGGCCGGCACGGAATAAGGCAGAACGTAAATGCTGCGAAAGAGCTTTGGCAGTTTGATTTTTCTGTTGAGCAGCGTCAGCGCCATAAGCATGCCGCCCGCATAGCTGGTGGTAGTGGCCAGCGTCGCCCACAGGAAAGTCCAGAGGGCGGTTCGCGCAAAAGCACCAGACCACAAGGGCCGGTTTGCGATCTCTTTAAATGTATCCAGGCCAACCCAATCCACGGTATTGGCCGGAGGGATATTTTTCGGCGAAGAATAATTCGTGAAAGCAATCAGAGCGGAAAACAAAAGCGGAATGAATATGAAAAACACAAGCATTACCAGGATGGGAGATAGCCCCACCACGGCAAAGGATGTGTCTGCCAGCGAGCTTACGAAATACCGGTTGGTGGGATAGCTGCCAGTGCGCTGAAACTTGCGCTGCGTATGTATTGCATCCCGGATATTGGCAATATACAGGCCGATGAAAGCGGCAAGCAGGATCATGTAAATGATGCCTTCCACCATCATGAACAGGGAGTTGTCCCGCTGCATGATAGGCAGGTTGGGCTGTGCGTCACCCAGTGTGATGAAGCCCCTGATTTTTCGGTAAAAGGTTGTGCAGTTGATGAGAAATACAAGCTCCGCCAGCAAAAAAAATATGCCTTTGATGTATTGCTTTTGATACAGCAACTGTCCCAGTCCCATAAACAGGCTGGAAGCAATGACAGGCCGCCTGTCCTGTATCATCTCGGCTTTTTTAGGCGCTTGAACGGCAAGCTGCGCCATACGGAACACCCCCCTTTAAAATAGCTGCAACGGGAAGCCCCAGGGGAGAAACGAGGGGGCAGAAGCCCCCTCGTTTGCTGTTGCAGCGTTTTATTTGCCGATGGATTCGATGACCAGGGCGGCGGCATCCAGCTCGGTCTTGACATCGCTGCCGTTCCAGATGTTGTTAAAGGCTGGGCCCATGCTGGTCCAGTAGCCATCCATGGCGGGGATGGAGGGCATGGGCTTGGCATACTTGGCCTGTTCCATGATGCCCGCAAAGTACGGATTCTCGGAGACGACGTCGGTGCGGGGGGAGATGGTGTTGGTCATTTCGCTGCGAAGCGCTTGCATTTCGTTTGTCAAAAGGTAAGCGGCGAAATCCTGAGCCTGCGCAGGATGGGCGGAGAAAGCGGATACATACATGCCGCGCACGCCGGAGAAGGAGGCGGGAGGTGTGGTGGTTTCCGGCAGGGCGGGCAGGGGCGCGATGCCCAGGTTCACGCCGGCCTTGATGGCCGCGTCGATGGACCAGGGGCCGGTGATGAACATGGCGGCCGTCTTTGTCTCAAAGAAGGCGCTGGTGCAGAAAGCGCCTGTCATGTCTTCCGCGGCAACAGGCAGTATCTTGTCCTTCAGAGAGGAGAAATAGGTCATGCCCTTGATGGAAGCTTCGCTGTTGATGTCGTGCTTGCTCTGATCATCGCCGGCAGGCCCGAACAGGTCCGCGCCATAAGCGCTGATGAAGATGTAGTTGTAGTAGGGAGCGAATACTTCCCACACCAGGCCGAACTTGTTGTTGGGCACATCGTTGTATTCAGCGCAGAACTTTTCCATTTCTTCCCATGTCTTGGGAGCTTCCTGGATCAGGTCTTTGTTGTAGAACAGCGCGTACGTCTCAATGGCGGTGGGATAGCCGTAGGTTACGCCGCCATAGGTCACCGCGTTCAATGCGGCGCCCATGAAAGCATTCTTGACTTCTTCGGCAGCGGGGTTTTCCAGGATCAGCTCGCCAACCACCATCTGTCCCAGCTTATCGTGGGGGGCTGCAAACAGGTCGGGGCCAACGCCGGCGGGGCCGTCCAGTTCCACTTTCTGAACCGCATCGGTATGGCCAACGGAGTTGAATTCAAAGGTTACATTGGGATGCAGTTCCGTATACTTTTCGGCGGCGGCCTTGATGAAATCAAGCTCCACACCCTCGGATTCCCACACCAGCAGCGTTACATTCCCCTCCGCCAGCGCCGTGGAGAAGGACATGATGCCCAGCATAAGGGTAAGTGCCAACAGGACCGACAGGATTTTCTTCATGGTTGACTACCTCCTTGCAATTTTATGAAACCGGACGTGCCGGTTGCATACATGGATCAAATGGAACGGATCGAATCTCCCTTAACAGGTTCGGTATCCAAAAGTACATGGCGGGGCAGCTTTCCCGCAATGCTGTCAATCAAAAGAGAAACAGATATCCTGGCAATATCATCCACCGGCTGGCGCATGGTTGCCAGGGATGGTGTGATGTAGGATGCAAGCTCTATCCCGTCAAACCCGATCACGGAAACATCTTCCGGCACACGCAGCCCATGGTCACAAAGCGCTTTGATGACGCCTATGGCAATCATGTCGGATATGGCGAAAACCGCCGTAAAATCGCGGGTCTTTTCAAGCGTTTTGCAGGCTGCTTCATAAGAGCCTTCCAACGTAAAGTCTGTGTGAATGAATAAGTTCGGGTCAAAATTTTCGAAATGCTTATGATAGCTGTCCATAGCCCCGGCAAACCGCTGGCCCGTTCCGTCGCTAGGTTCTCCCTGGTAGCCTGCCACGGCAATGCGCCTGTGCCCCAAAGCAAACAGCCTGTCGGTGGCGTCCATGCCGCCTTTGCGGTTGTCCACACTCACGGAACAAACCTTGGGTATTTTCAAGGCAGAAGCCTCGATGGTAGAAAAAACGCAGGGCAGATCAAGCTGGACAATATCCTTTTCCCTTCCGCTGATATTGCTGCCCAGGAAAATCACACCGGACAGCTTTCTCTCCAGATACAGCCTGCGCGCAGCACGGAACTCATCCGCCTTTTCATCAATAAACTCCAAAAGAAATTGGCAGGATGTTTCTTTGCCGTATTCCAGAATACGCTCGGCAACATCGGTAAGAAAAATGTTCCGCCGGCCATGCAGAATGACGGCCACAAAATCGGTGTGGCGCTGCTTGAGATTGCGGGCATTATTGTTCCGAACATAATGAAGCGCGGTGATGGCGCTTTGCACCTTATCCCTTGTCTCAGGGTCCACGTCCATGCGCTCGTTGAGCACACGGGATACCGTAGATATGCTGACGCCTGCTTTCTGGGCCACATCCCTGATGGTTACAATTCGCATCCCATCACATCCCTATTTCCCTGTAAACGTTCGCGGTAACGTTTTCATGAATATCATATATGGATGTTTGTCAATTGTCAAGAGCAAATTTGAACTATTTTAACAAAAACGATTTCGTGAAAAAAGAAAAAGAAGCACCCAAATGAGGGCGCTCCAGTAATCAATCATGGTTTTTATGAAATACACGATATACCAACAACATCGAAGGATCGGCTTACCTCCTCATGAGGGAGGTGAGCCGTGACGGAAGGAGTTTCGCCCGCCTTGTGACATACCCTGACCGCTACATTCGAGCGATGATTAATCGCCCCTGCGATTTTCAAGCGAATTGCCAACCAAATTCCATAACTTATTTCGTCACTGGAAAACGTTATTTCCCCAGCAGCTTCACCAGCACCGCCTTCTGGGCATGCAGGCGGTTTTCCGCCTGTTGGAAGATTTCCGCAGCATGCGCTTCCAGCACCTTTTCGGTGATTTCTTCCTCCCTGTGGGCCGGCAAGCAATGCAGCACGATTGCATCCTGCTTTGCCACAGCCATGGCTTCGTCATTCACCTGATACCCTGCAAATGCCGCCTTGCGGGAAGCCGCTTCCTTTTCCATGCCCATGGAGGACCATACGTCGGTATACACCACATCGGCGTCCTTGCAGGCTTCCATAACGTCATGGGTCAGAGTGAACAGTCCCGTTTCAGCCGCCCACTTCATGATGCCCTCATCCGGCTCATAGCCTTCGGGACAGGCAATTACAACCTGCATGCCCAGCTTCACGCCGCCCACAATGAAGGAATTGGCCATGTTGTTGCCATCACCCACAAAGGCCAGCTTCAAGCCGCGGAAGCTTTTTTTCAACTCCCGAATGGTCATCAAATCCGCCAGCATCTGGCAGGGGTGCTCATGGTCGGTAAGGCCGTTGATCACAGGGATAGTACCGTATTTTGCCAGGTCCTCCACCTCCTGCTGTTTGAAGGTGCGGATCATGATGGCGTCAAGGTACCGGGAAAGCACCCTGGCCGTATCCTGCACCGGCTCTCCCCGGCCGATTTGCAGATCGTTGGAGGAAAGGAAAAGCGCATATCCCCCCAGCTCGAACATGCCCACCTCAAAGGATACCCGCGTGCGTGTGGACGACTTTTGAAAAATCATGCCAAGCGTCTTGTCCTGCAGGTACTTGTGGGTGATGCCGTGGGTCTTTTCATATTTCAATTGATCCGCAAGGTTCAGGATGTCCAGTATTTCCTCGGCGGAAAGGTCTGAAAGCTTCAGCAAATGATTCATGGTTTTAAAGCCTCCTTCAATACTTCAATGCCTTGTATGAGCAAATCCATGGGAATATTCAAAGCGGGCAAAAGACGCACCTTTTGCTTGGCGGTTAGAACCAGCACGCCCTTCAATTGGCAGATGGCCACCACTTCCTTGGCCGGCTTATCCACTTCGATTCCCAGCATAAGTCCCATGCCGCTGATGCTTTTCACGCCAGGTGCATTTGCTAGTGCCTCTTTAATAAACTGTCCTTTTTCCCTGACGCTTTTCAAAAGCGTATCATCCAAACGCTTGATAATGCTCATAGCCCCGGCAGCGCACAAGGGATTTCCGCCAAAGGTGGAGCCGTGGGTGCCGGAAGTCAGCACGCCGGCAGTTTTTTCGTTCATCAGGCAGGCACCGATGGGCAGTCCGCCGCCCAAGCCCTTGGCGGTGGACACCACATCCGGACAAATGCCATAGTGCATATAGCCATACAATTCACCAGTGCGCCCGTTGCCGGTTTGCACCTCATCCACCATCAGCAGCACGCCTTTTTCCTTGCACAGTGCAGCCACCTTCTGCACATAGGCTTTGTCAAGAACATGGATTCCGCCCTCGCCCTGCACCATTTCCAGCATCACGGCGCAAACCGGAAAGTTTTCAAGAGCTGCTTCCATTTGAGCGAAGTCGTCCGGCTCCACATGAACAAACCCAGGCGTAAAGGGCCCAAAATATTGGTGAAAGCTAACCTGCCCCGTAGCGGAAAGGGTGGTGATGGTGCGGCCGTGAAAGCTGTTTTTCAGCGTGACGATCACCGGGCTTTCATCGCCCTTTACGTCATAGGCGTACTTGCGGGCCACTTTGATGGCGCACTCGTTGGCCTCTGCACCGGAGTTACCGAAGAACACCTTTTTCATGCCTGCTTTTTCGCAGAGCAGCTTTGCCAACTCCGCCTGTGGCGAGGTGTAGTACAAATTGCTGGCATGAGGCAACCGGTTCATTTGCATAACAACCGCCTGCTGCCAGATGTCATCCGCCACGCCGAAAATGTTGACGGCGATGCCGGTGCCCAGGTCAATGTAGGTTTTGCCTGCATCATCCGTTAAAAGGGAGCCTTTCCCTTCCGTCAGCGTCAGGTCAAAGCGGCCATAGGTATTGGCCACATAGGTTTGATCCATTTCCCGTAAGTTCATAACGCCCTCCTATTCGAACATGGTGCCAACGCCCTCATCGGTTAATACCTCAATCAATATGGCATGTGGTACGCGCCCGTCGATGATGAACACCTTTTTAACGCCCCGCCTGATGGCCTCGATGCAGCACTCCACCTTGGGGATCATGCCTCCGGAGATGATGCCCTCCCGCTCCAGTTGCGGCGCTTCGCTGACCCGAACCTTGGGGATGAGGGTGGAGGCATCATCCTTGTCCCGCAATAAACCCACGGTATCGGTCATGGAAATCATGCTCTCGGCCTTCAGCGTGCCTGCGATGCGGGCGGCGGCGGTATCGGCATTGATGTTGTACACATGGCCTTCCTTGTCGTACCCCACGGTGGAGATAACAGGAATGTACCCCATGTCCAGCAGATCCAGAATGGGCTGCGTATTGACATTTGTAATTTCCCCAACATAGCCCAGCCGCTTATCCAGCACCTTCGCCTCAATCATCCCGCCGTCCATGCCGCACAGGCCGATGGCCTTGCCGCCGATGTTCACGAGCTGCGCTACCAGTGCTTTGTTGATCTTTCCCGCCAGAACCATCTGCACCACATCGGCGGTCTCGGCGTCGGTGACCCGAAGTCCATCCACAAACTCGCTTTTTTTGCCCATCTTTTGAAGCGTTTGGGATATTTCCGGCCCGCCTCCGTGCACCAGCACCACCTTGATGCCGATCAAAGACAGCATGACGATGTCTTTCATGACGGCAAGTTTCAGGTCGTCGTTGATCATGGCGTTTCCGCCGTACTTGACCACGATGATCTTGCTATTATAGCGCTGAATATAGGGCAATGCCTCAATCAATACCTGCGCCCGCTGAGCGTTGTCAAGATGCATGACTTATTCCTCTCCTTACGTGCGGTAATCGCCATTGATTTTCACGTAATCATACGTCAGATCGCAGCCCCAGGCAGTGGCGAATTCGACACCATCATTCAGGCTGACCAGAATGTTGACCTCGCTCTTGGATAGCACTTCTTTGGCCGTTTCCTCGCTGAAGGGGATGCCTGCGCCTTTTTCACATACGGCGATATGCCCCGCCTCCGATGAAAAGGCCACGTCAATTTTTTTGACATCCACCGCCGCCCCGCTGTAGCCGATGGCGCACAGCACCCGGCCCCAGTTGGCATCCGCACCGAACATGGCGGATTTGAGTAAGCTGGAGCAGATGACGGATTTTGCAACCTTCCGGGCCGTTTCTTTATCGGCTGCCCCGGTTGTGATGCACGACAACAGCTTGGTGGCCCCTTCACCATCCTTGGCAATGGCCTTGCATAGCGTTGCGGTTACAGCGTTCAGGGCTTTACAAAAAACCTCAAACGACTCCCCTTCCCCGTCGATCACAGCATTCCCCGCCTGACCGTTGGCCAGGATGCTCACCATGTCGTTGGTGGAGGTGTCCCCATCCACACTGACCATGTGAAAGGTATCCTGCGTATCGTTGACCAGCGCCTTTTGAAGCATTTCGGGCGATATGGCCGCGTCGGTGGTCAAAAACACCAGCATGGTAGCCATGTTGGGGTGGATCATCCCCGAACCCTTGGCCATACCCCCCAGGCGGCAGGTTTTGCCCCCGATCTCAAAGGAAACGGCCGCTTCCTTTTTGATGATGTCGGTGGTCATAATGGCCTCCGCCGCAGCGCCTTCTCCATTCATGCTTAATGTTTGCACCAAGGCGGCCATATGCTCCGCCATTGGACTTAAGGATAAAGGCTGCCCGATCACGCCTGTGGAAGCCACAATCACGTCGCTTGCGGAAATGGGCAAATGCTTTTCCACCAAATTGCACATGCCCTTGGCGATGTCGATACCGTCCGCGTTACAGGTATTGGCATTGCCGCTGTTGCAGAGGATGGCCTGAGCATAACCATCCGCAATGTTCTCCTTTGTCACGTAAATCGGCGCGCCTTTGACCAGGTTGGTGGTATAAATGCTGGCTGCCGCTGCCTTTGTCTGGCTTATGATCAATGCCAGGTCTTTTTTCGTTTTGTTTTTGCGTATGCCGCAATGAATGCCCGATGCCAAAAATCCCTGGGCGGCGCATACGCCGCCGGAAATAAACTCCATATTTTTATCCTCCTAGCAATTGAGACCGGAGCACTCCTCCGCCCCAAGCATCAAGTTCAGGCACTGCACCGCCGCACCGGATGCGCCCTTGCCCAGGTTGTCAAACCTTGCGATCACCAGCTGCCTGTCGTCGTTTCCGCAGATCATGATTTCCATATAATCCATATCCGCCAGCGCGTTGGCCGCCAGATAGCCGCCCATTTCTTCTCCCGCCTCAAGGGGCAGTACGCGGATCAGCTTTTCGCCCTGATAATGGGCGGAATACAGCTCATGCAGCTCCCTTCGGATGATTTTTTTATTGAGGAGCCTTGCGTGCAGCGGCACCGATACCGCCATGCCGCTGTAAAAGTCCGCCACGATGGGGTTAAAGAAAGGGGCATAAACAAGGCCGCTCACCTTCTGCATTTCCGCAAGGTGCTTGTGTGCTTGGGTCAGTGCATACTGCCGGGGGCTGTTAAACGTGAAAGAGCGATCCGGTGCTTGATATTCCGCGATCATCTTCTTTCCCCCGCCTGAATACCCCGTTACCGAATGGCACACGATGGGATAATCATTAGGCAGCACCCCCGCCTTAATGAGGGGATAGACAAGTGCCGCGAACCCGCTGGCATGGCATCCCGGCACGGAAACCCTGCTCCCCTTGATGACCGCTTCCCTGTGCTCCAAGGACAATTCGGGAAACCCATACGCCCAGCCGCTTTGCGTCCTGTGGGCAGTGGAGGCGTCCAGGATTCGTACAGGAAGCCCTTCCGCAAGGCGTACCGCCTCCCTGGCCGCTTCGTCCGGCAAACACAGGATGGCCACATCGGCTTCCTGCATCTTTTGCCTTCGCTCGTTTACATCCTTGCGAAGCGCATCCTCAATGGGTATCAACCAGATATCTTCCCGGCCATTTAGCCGCCGGGCAATGTTCAGCCCCGTGGTGCCTTCCTGGCCATCGATAAATACTTTTGCCATGCGGCTCCCTCCCAAGAAGCATAATCATTCCGTATTAATGAATAATTATACGTGTATTATACGGATGAAATACCCGTTGTCAAGGATTTTTTTGTATTTTTCAGCATTTCACCAAAAAGAAAAGGCTCCCTTTTCTGAATTCATCATGCAAACAGAAAAGGGAGCTGTATTGACAAAAAGTTTATTTTTTCATGGACAGGAGCACCCGGTCGGTATTCAAGCGTGCTCCGCTTGATTTGGCGTAGCGATCCAGCAGTTGGTCCAGCGTCATGTCCGAACGCTCCTGCCCCTTGATGTCCAAAATAATCCGTCCGGCGTCCATCATGATGGTACGGCTGCCCATCGAAAGAGCCGAAACCATGTTGTGGGTGATCATCATGGTGGTGATCCCTTGCTTTGATACAATGTCCCGGGTGATATTGAGCACCGTTTCCGCCGTGTTTGGATCCAGCGCCGCGGTATGCTCATCCAGCAAAAGCAGCTTGGGGGCAGCCACAGTCGCCATGAGCAGCGTCATGGCCTGCCGCTGCCCGCCGGATAACAGACCAACCTTGGTTTTCATGCGGTTCTCCAGCCCCATGTGAAACTCCGCCAGCCTGTCGCGGAAAAAGGCCTGATCGCTTTTTTTGACCGCCCGGGAAAAAGGCCCCCTGGAGCCTCTGGCATGCGCCAGTGCCAGGTTTTCTTCGATTGTCATGTCTGGCGCGGTACCCTTCATGGGGTCTTGAAACACCCGGCCAATGATATGCGCCCTTTTGTGTTCCTTCATCCAGGTGATATCCTTGCCATCGAGCATGATCCGCCCGGCCTCCGGGTCATGGGTGCCGCAGATGGCATTGAAGAGCGACGATTTCCCCGCCCCGTTGGAGCCCAACACCGTCACAAACTCTCCCCTGTCAAGATGCAGGGAAAGGCTATCCAGCGCTTTGTGCTCGTTCACCGTGCCCTTGGAAAAGACGAGGGACAGGTTTTCAATGTCCAGCATTTTGCGTCCCCTCCCTTTTGCGAAGGTTTCGGCGGATGTTTTTGCGGATATGAGGGATGGCCAGCGCAGTGCCCACGATGACGGCTGCAATCAGCCTAAAAGCGTAGGCAGGCAAAATGCTGGAACGGAAGGCGAAGGCAAGAATCAGCCGGTACAAAAACGAGCCGGCTACACAGGACACAAGCCCTACGGTAACGCCCCTTTTGCCAAAGATGACTTCGCCGATGATGACTGAGGCGATGCCCACCACAACCATACCGATGCCGGCATTCACATCCGCATAGCCCTGCAGCTGTGCCGCCATGGCTCCCGAAAGCGCCACCAGCCCATTGGCCAGAGAAAGCGCCAATACCTTCATCTGCCCGGCGTTGATAGAGGAGGAGCGCACCATATCCTCATTGTTGCCTGTGGCCCTGATGCAAAGGCCTACATGGGTCTTAAAAAACCAGATCAAAAATGCAACACATATGGCCGCGAACAAAAGTGCCACCCCGGCGGCTACAAGGTCGCGGCCTTCCTTGGCGATGCCGGGGAAAAGGCCATACGCTTCCTTGAACAGCGTTTTGGGCAGTGCCAGGTTGGGCGTTCCGCCAAGTATGAACAGGTTCACGGAATACAGCCCGCTCATGACCAGTATGCCTGCGAGGATGGGATAGATGCCTGCCTTTGTCTGCAAAAGCCCGGTGATGGAACCGGCCAGCATGCCGCAAAGGAGCGCTGCCAGTAAGCCGGGCAGGGGATGCCCGGCGGCGGTTAATACTGCCGATACGGCCATCCCCAAAGTGAAGCTGCCATCAGTTGTCAAATCGGGTGTATTGAGGATTCGGAACGCAACATAGACGCCCACCGCCAGCACGGCATAGATTAGTCCCTGGTGGACGGCTCCCATCAGTTGGTTCAAGGCAATCCTCCTTTCGTCTATTGTTTATTCCACAACCACGGCGCTGTCCAGCACATCCTGCGGTACGGTTACGCCTATCAAATCGGCAGTGGTTTTGTTGATGACGGTGGTAAACTTATCGACCACAACGGCGGGAATCTCCGCAATGGGCGTACCCGTCAGATGCTTGTGCACCATATCGGCAACGACAGCGCCGATCTCCGGGTCGCTGATGGAAATGGTGGCAAAGGCGCCGGAGTTCACCATTACGGCGGAGGAACCGTACACCGGGATCCTGGCATCCCTTGCCACCTGGGAAATGACTTCCATGGCATCCTGTATCACGCTGTCATTGGGGATGAACATGCCTGTAACGCCTTGGTCAACAAGAGACAGCGCCGCCTCATACACCTCGGAGCTGGCGGTTACGACAGCTTCCTTGTAGGTATACCCGTTGGCAGCAAGGTAGGCTTTGGCGTTTTCGATGGTGGTGACGGAGTTCACCTGGCTGGTACAATAGATGAGGCCAAAGTCCTTGGCTTCCGGTGTCAGCTTCGCGGCCAGCTTGAAGTTTTCGCTGATGGGGATGGCGTTGGAAGCGCCGGTGGCGTTCCTGTCGGGTTTTGCCATATCGGTGATGACGCCGGCCCCGATCGGGTTGGCGACGGAGATGAAGAATACCGGAATATCGCTTTCCAGGTTCACAACGGCCTGGGCGGCAGGCGTGGCGATGGCGACAATCAAATCCATCTTGTCATCCACCACGCCCTGAGCGATGGTGTACAGGTTGCTCATGTCACCGGATGCATTCTTCTCCACAAAGGTCACTTTGTCCTCCGTGTAGCCAAGCTCCCGCATACGGGCGATAAAGCCTTCCCGCATATCTTTGAAAGCACCGTTTTCCACCAGTTGGACGATGGCCACCTTGAGCGGTTCTTCGGCAAGAGCGCAGGCGGTAGTGATAAAAACGAGTACCAGGGCGGCGATGAGAGCAAGCATTTTTTTCATGATGATTCCCCTTCCGATCATTTTTTGAGTTCCCGGTTGCAATGTCGGAAAAGTTGCGGCCAGGGCCGGGTGCGCATCCGCTTAATAAAAAAACACCTGTCCTTGATCAAGGACAGATGCCAAACATCTGCGGTACCACCTTGCTTGGCGGCTAAGCCGCCCGGCTCGTCAGGGTGCCGACACACCCAACTCCCTTTCACGCTGGAGCTGCGTCGCGGAATACTCGGCGTTAACCTTTCCCCGCGCCCTCCGTGGTCCATTTGCCGCCCCGCCTTCTACCGGGCTTTCACCTGCCCCGGCTCTCTTTAAGCGCGCCTGCGGTTTGATCTCCACATCGTAGGTTTGGTTGTATTAAATCACATGCCGCTTTTTCTGTCAAGCGTAAAATTTGTACTGGTGCTGATTTTCATAATAAATTATGATGGCAAATAAAGAATTTGCGGCATCAATACGCCTTCCGGCAATATATCCAGCAGGCCAAACGTAGGGCCGGATCTAACAGGCAGCGATACAGAGCCGGGATTGAAAAGCAGCACGCCTTCCTTTTCCAGACATAAAGCGCGGTGTGTATGCCCAAACAACGCAACGCGGCATTGCCTGTCCCGGGCATCACCCAATAAGAATGTGTCGGTAAGCTTCACCCGCTGCCGGTGACCATGGGTTAGGAAAAGCCAAAGGCCTTCCGCTTTTATGACCGCTTCTTCTTTAAGCCCTATCATGGCATGGTCATTGTTCCCCCGCACCGCCTGGATGATTGCCATTGGATTGTGCTTTTTCATCATTTGTTTCAAGTCAAAAAAATCCAAAACACCATCCCCGAGAAACGCAAACAAATCAATTTTTCCAAGTCTCATGGCCGCTTCCAAAGCCTGCCGCAAAGCGGTCAACTCTCCATGGCTGTCGCTGAACAATGCCGCGCGCATTTGCAGTCTCCTACCTGAATGTTTTTTGGATATGTTCAAGCATCTTTTCCGCAGCCCTGGCCCGATGGCTGACGGCGTTTTTTTCATCCGAAGACATTTCGGCAAATGTCTTTCCCGTTTCATACAGAAAGAGCGGATCATAGCCGAAACCGTCTGTTCCCCTGGACTCGTGAAGGATCACGCCGGGGCAATCCCCTTCCACCACTGTCGTCTTTTGCCCCGGACATGCCAGGGCGATCGCGGAGATGAACTTTGCATCTCGGTTTGCCTCCCCCTCCAGGTTTTTAAGCAGCAGCGCGTTGTTGGCGTTATCATCGCCATGCGCTCCGGCATATCTGGCGGAATAGACCCCCGGCTCGCCATTCAATGCATCCACCGAAAGCCCGCTGTCGTCCGCTAGCGTCCACTGGCCCGTGGCCTTTGCCACAGCTTCGGCTTTCAATACGGCGTTTTCCTGGAAGGTAGCGCCGTTTTCCTCGATCTCCCCCGAAAAGCCCGCATCCCGCATGGATACCACGTCAAAGTAGCCGCCAAACATGGCAGTCAGTTCTTTCAGCTTGTGCGTGTTCCCGGTGGCGGCCACCAATAAGGGCTTCACCCCAATGAGCTGTGCCTTCTCCCCAAGCGCTTCCCGCTGGGCCGCCATCAGCGTGCGGATGCCCGCTTCTCCCAGGGTGACCAGCTGCTCCATTTCCGTTTTTGAAAAAGCCCGTCCTTCCCCCGTACCCTGCAGCTCAATAAAATCCCCCAGGTCATTCATGACAAGGTTCATGTCCACCTGTGCGCCGCTGTCCTCGCTATAGCATAAATCCAAACATGGTGTGTCCTTCACAACGCCAACGCTGACGGCCGCCACCTGCCGCCGGATCGGCGAGCGCAAAAGCTTTCCCGCCCGTATCAGCTTGTCCACCGCCAGCGTCAGCGCTACAAATGCGCCGGTGATGGAAGCGGTGCGTGTGCCGCCGTCGGCTTCCAGCACGTCGCAGTCCAGTGTAATGGTCCGCTCTCCCAGCGCTCTCATATCCACCGCCTGGCGAAGGCTTCTGCCAATGAGCCGCTGAATCTCCACGCTGCGGCCGTCCTTCTTGATGCCGTCACGGGCCTTGCGCCGGCCAGTGGAAGCCGGAAGCATGGCATATTCCGCCGTTACCCAGCCCTGTCCTTTTCCCCTGAGAAACGGAGGCACCTCTTCATCCACCGATGCTGTGCAAATGACCCGGGTCTTTCCCGTTTCAATGAGGCAGCTACCATCCGCCGTACCCACAAATCCGGGAAGAATCACACAATTCCGTGGCTGATCATATGTCCGACCGTCGGTTCTTGTCATGGCTTGTCCCTCCATCAACAAAATGGAAAGGGACGAAGCAGCGCTGACAGTTTAATCACAGCGCGCTTTTGGCCGTCCCTTTCCCGGAATTCCCAGTTCTATCTTGTTCTTCTTTTTGATAGAAATTCCTTCCGTAAAGTGGTATTTCTTATGCCAATGACTAGTCGATCTCTATAATGCCAGGATACTGAGCCAGCACATCCTGCTCCTCGTTGACGAAGGTGGTGGTATCCTCCTGCTTGGGTACGAACTTTTCTCCCTCCACCTGCACTTCCACCTTCTTGACGCCGGGGAACTGGGCACAGGTAAACAGGATGGCCCTCAGAGCCTGCTTGCCGCCGTCAGACTGCTGGGCAACCTCCATGAATTCCTTGGTGAAGTTCACCGTGACGGTGCCGTCCTTCATGGTGACGCCGTTCAGACCGCAATCCTTGGGGATGGGGCGCGTCAGCCCGCTGTCATCCCTGGGTCCCTTGGCCAGTTCCAGCATGGCGGTGGTCAGGTCAGCTGTGGAGAAGACGGTGCGTGTGACGGGAATCAGCATCCGCCCTGTCTGGGAGGGGAAGTAGAGTTGGATTTGATCGGCATTGGTCGTGGAGGACGCGGAAACGCTCTCCAGATTCAGGCCATCCTCGGTGAAAGCACCGCTGACGACTGTACCGTGGGTTAATTTGCTTCTGGCCTGCCCATCAAACAGGAAGGTCACTTCTTCTACCGTGGGGAATGTGGTAAGCGCACTGGCTACGGCCTGCACCATGAGAAGCTCTTCCTCAGCGCTTTGGCAGTTGAGTGCTTCCTTGCTCATGTCCACCCTGGCCTTTTGATTGGCAATGTTGATATCAAAGGTGGTGCCTTCCGGGATAACGGTCCGAAGGCCAAGCCGTGCGGCCTGCAGATCGTTCTCGCTGCTCTTCACCATCAGGTTCAATGTCGCCTTGGCTACCCCATCCTGCTTGGCGATCTGCCTGGTGACCGGCACCAGATAGCCTTCGCCGTCCTGATAAAAAACCACCGTAGGCTGTGTTTCGCCCTGAACCTTGGCAGCGGTCTGTGTAATGTCCAGCGGCGGCTCCTCATACAGGATCTGGGTCGATTTTGGCCCCAATCCCCGCAGAGCCAGAACCACCACCAGCGCCGCCGCGCATAGGATCAGGATTCGCTCGATATCCGTCCGCTTGATCTTCACAAAGCTCACTCCTTGCTTGATGATTGCAGTGAAAGTGTATGCCCCCATGCATCCGGCTATGAATGTCTATTTGTTTCCGGAAAAAACAAGGAGTGTTTGCGCTATTGTCATTTTCGCATTATAATAACTTCCATCGCATCAAGGAGGACGGCACAATGCCCATGGATGGCCTGACGCTGCAATTTGTAGCCAGGGAACTGAACGCAAGACTCACAAAAGGGCGCATCGACAAGGTGGCTCAGCCGGAAAAGGATGAACTGGTGTTAACCATTCGCAGCCAAGGTGAAAACCACAAGCTGCTTTTATGCGCCAGCCCCAACAACGCAAGGGCACATCTGACAACGCAAAGCCTATCCAATCCCATGGAGCCGCCCATGTTTTGCATGCTGATGCGCAAGCATCTATTAGGCGGGCATGTACTGTCCATACATCAAATAGGCGGCGACCGGGTGCTGCATGTGGAGATAGAGAATACGGACGAATTGGGCGTATTGACCACCCGAACGCTGATACTGGAAATCATGGGCCGCCACTCCAACCTGATCGCGGTGGACATGCAAGGCAAGATCATCGATTCCATCCGGCACGTAGGCCATGACATGAGCCGCGTACGGGAGGTGCTGCCCGGCCTTGCCTATGAACCTCCCCCCGCGCAGGACAAGCTGGACCCCACAGCGTTTTCAAAAGAAGAAGCCAAGGAGAAGTTATCCGCCTGCTCCGGCCGTCTGGACAAAGCGCTGGCCTCCGTTTTCCGAGGCTTGTCTTCCGTTGCCGCCCAGGAGATCGCCTACCGCTTGACCGGAAGCGACAAGGCCCTTATGGAGGATGCGGATCTAGACACACTTAACCAACGGTTGTTTGATTTTATGAACCTTATCACAAGCCTTACGCCTCCGGTGCTGCAAACGGATCAGGATGGCACAATCATCGACGTTTTTCCCTTCTCCTACTTAAGCCGCGATACATTGCTGCAAACGGCCAGTGGATCCATCAGCCAGGCGCTGGATGCGTTTTTTTCCACCCGTGATTTGAAGGAGCGCATTGCGCAAAAAAGCGCATCACTAAACCGGCTGCTCAAAACCCACATCGAGCGGTGCGAAAAGAAGCTGGCGCTTCAAATGCAGGAGCTTGAAAACAGCGCCCGCATGGAGGAGTACCGTATCCTGGGCGATTTGATCAACGCGAATCTGTTCAGGCTGCGAAAGGGGCAGGAGAGCGCAAGGCTTCAAAATTACTATGACCCCGAAGGCGGTTTTTTGGATATCACCCTGGACAGGCAGCTTACCCCTGCTCAAAACGCGCAAAGATACTTCAAGCGTTACCAAAAAGCCAGGGCAGCAAAGGAAACGGCCGCCGCACAAAAAGAAAAGACGCTGGTTGAGCTTGCCTTTTTGGAAGGCGCACTGGACGATTTGCAAAAGTGCGTGGAGGAATCGGAGCTTTCGGAGATCAGGCTGGAATTGCAAAAGGCAGGGTATGTAAGGGCCAGCCACAGCCGCAAACCGCAAAGAAAGCTGCCGGAAAGCCAGCCTTTTCGGTATGAAAGCCGGGACGGCATTGAGATTCTGGTAGGCAAAAACAGTCTTCAAAACGACAGGATTACGTCTTCGGCCCAGGGAGAAGAAACCTGGCTTCATGCCAAGAATATGCCCGGCTCCCATGTCATCATCCGCAAGGAAGGGGATATCCCTGAAAACACCTTGCTGGAGGCCGCCCAACTGGCCGCCTATTACAGCCGGGGCAGGCAAAGCGCAGGGGTACCCATTGACTACACACATCGCAAATATGTCAAAAAGCCAGGCGGCAGCCCGGCAGGCTTTGTCATCTATACCAACCAGCGCACGCTGTACATCACCGTGTCTGAAAGCGACATAAAAAGGATCAAAGAGCTTACACCTAAGAAATCGTGAGGAAAGGAAGTATTCCTATGCTTCTTCGTACCGCCTGCTTGGAGGATAGCGCCGCATTGTGCTTCATATTCCGCCCATATGTGATGGAAACGGCCATTACTTTCATGTCCAAGGTTCCGACGGCTGAGAGTTTTACGGACAAAATCCAGTCTTTGATTACGCAATATCCTTTCATCGTTTGTGAAGAAAATGGCAAAACCATCGGCTATGCTTACGCTTCGTCGCTCAGGCCCCACGATGCCTACCAGTGGGATGCGGAACTGTCGGTATACGTGGACAGGGATTTTCATGGCCGCGGTGCCGGGCGCAAGCTGTATGCAGCGCTACTGGAACTCTTAAAAATCCAGGGCTACCAAACGGTCTACGGCGTGCTTTCCCTGCCCAATGAAAAAAGCCTGAAGCTGCATGCAGCGTTCGGCTTTGAAACACTTGGCGTATTCCCCAAAGCGGGCTATAAATTGGGCAAGTGGCATGACATCATCTGGCTGCAAAAAACGCTGGGCGAATTTCACGATTACCCTGTTCCGCCCACGCCTTTTTCTAAGCTCAGCCAGGAATCCATACAAAAGGTTCTGGCTGGCATTTAAAGCCTGCCAACCGGTTTCGTCACGGGTGCTCCCTTATGACACAGAGGACACCCTTTTTCGTCCCAAGCCTCCACTTCATAGGAGATGAGCGACACAAAAGGCACGCCGAAGTCTACTTTTCCGCACGAGCGATCCACAAGGCAGGCAACCTTCACCACATTGCCCCCCAAGGCGCGAACAATCTCCATTACTTCCCGCACGCTGCCACCGGTGGTCACCACGTCCTCCACCACGAGTACGGGCGTACCCTTCTCAATATCAAAGCCCCGGTGCAGGATCATAGCCCCGTCCTTGCGCTCGGTATATACGTAACGCAAATTTGTCAGGCGGCTTGCTTCAAAGCCAAAGATCATGCCGCCGATGGCCGGGCTGACAATCACCTTGGCGTTTGTCTCGCCGCAGGCATCAATCAAAGCGCGGCATACCCTTTCCGTTATGTCGGCATGCTCCGTCAGGTGGGCGCACTGCACATAGCGGTTGGTATGTTTCCCCCCCGCCAGGCGAAAGTGCCCCTCCTGATAGGCATGACAGTGTTCAAACAGGGATAGTATCTCTGCCTTATTCATATGCGCACCCTCTTTTGCATGCATTTTTTCCATTTTATCATACTTCCCTGATAAATGCGAATGCTAAATGAGCAATGAAGGGCATCATCACCGGGGCTATCGCAAGTCGCACAACTGTATGACTTTTCAGTAAACCACTGGCAGTTGCGCTGCATGTGACAGCCCCCAAAAAACCGCCTATCGGTCAGCGACCCTTGTCGATCATTGCCTTTTCCTGCTGCATGATCATGCGTTTGACCATGTTGCCGGCCACGCGGCTGGGCATATCGCCTTGATGGACCTGCTCCAGGTTGATGCCCAGTTCATTGGCAATCTCAAATTTCATGCTGTCAAGCGCTGCGCGTGCATCCGGCACACTGGAACTGCCTATATAGCCTATGGTATTGGGTCGATTGGACAAAATAATCACTCCATTATGAATGAAAACCGGCGGCTTTCGCCGCCGGCCTCATATGACAGGGTCCTTGCCTGCTAACCTTATCGATTAGCGGCTCTGGCCGCTCATGGCCCTTTCTTGCTGCTCGATCATCCGTTTGACCATGTAGCCGCCGATATAGCCAGCCTGACGGCTGGGCAGGTCACCGTTGTAGCCTTGCTTGAGGTTGATGCCCAGCTCGTTGGCGATCTCGAACTTCATGTTGTTCAGCGCCGCGCGGGCTTCGGGTACAGTGGAGGTATTGTTGGAACCAGAGGTGTTAGGGCTGTTGAACATTTCATTTCACTCCATCATTTAAAATATAGGTCCGTTTTAGCGCGGCGCTTCCCCGCCCCGCCTGCCTACCGGCTCTGCTGGCTGCCGGCCATCTGCTTTTCGGCCTGCTGGATGAGGCGTTTGACCATGTAGCCGCCCACATAGCCGTTCTCACGGGAAGACAGGTCACCGTTGTAGCCCTGCTTGAAGTTGATGCCCAATTCCCTGGCGATCTCAAACTTCATGTTGTCCAGCGCAGCCCGGGCTTCCGGCACAGTTGCGTTGTTGGAACTGCTGCTGTTGGCGGTTCGTTGATTCATCATCGGACTTTTCACCTCCTGTTATGGCGTCAACGCTATTTTTACCCGTGCGGACCAAATTACCCTGCCAATTGTTCGCAGGGTGCTTATGCCAGCCATTTTAGAATCCATTTGCGTACATTTTCTGCTTTTTTATGCGTCCCGTCAAAAAAAAGATTGACGAAACACTTATCACATGCTATGATGTTTCAGGTTTTAGAAAACCTGTGCCGTAGACAGCGGGTGCCGGAATTTTTTTCGGTGTAATGAAGTTTTCGCTTCGCCCGCCGAGGTGTAAGTAAGCCTGCAATCATGATGATATTGCTCGCCCTTGCGCCTGCGCAAGGGTTTTCCTTTATCCTCAAAAAAAGGAGGTGCAAGGAAATGAGCAATAATCTGGAACTGAAAAAGCAAGTCGTCGCCGACATAACCCAGAAATTCATGAACGCCAAAAGCGTCGTGGTGGTTAAGTACAGCGGACTGACGGTGGAACAGGTGACCGAGCTTCGCAACCAGTGCCGTGCTGCCCAAGTGGAATACTGCGTGCTGAAGAATACTTTGGTCCGCCGTTCACTGAACGACCTGGGTATCACTGGTTTTGACCATGTGCTGGAAGGTCCTTCCGCTTTTGCCTTTGGCATGACGGACGCCGTGGCTCCCGCCAAGGTATTGGATGGCTTCATCACCAAAACGAAGACCAATGCCATTGAAATCAAGGCCGGTTTGTTGGGCAGAGATGCACTTGACGTAAAAGCCGTCAAGGCACTGGCCGAACTTCCCAGCCGCGAAGTACTGCTGGCCCGACTGCTCGGCAGCATGACCAATTCCATCTCCAGCTTCGTGCGCGTGGTGGAAGCCTATCGCAAGCAAAAAGCCGGCGAGGCCGAATGATTCCCCGCTTCATCGCCGCCCAGGCAGTACACTGTAATTGATCGAATTATAAGGAGGATAACCCCATGACGCATCAGGAAATCATCGCGGCCGTCGAGTCCATGACGGTGCTGGAACTGGCCTCTTTGGTCAAAGCTATGGAAGAAAAGTTTGGCGTTTCCGCCGCCGCTCCCGTGGCCATGGTTGCCGGCCCCGTGGCTGCTGCCGAAGTTGTTGAAGAAAAGACCGAGTTCGACGTCGTTTTGAAGGATCCCGGCGCCGAAAAGATCAAGGTCATCAAGGTTGTGCGCGAAGTCATCGCCGGCCTGGGCCTGAAAGAAGCCAAGGACCTGGTGGAAGCAGCCCCCAAGACCATCAAGGAAGCCGTTTCCAAGGACGAAGCCGAAAAGATCAAGGCCAAGTTTGCCGAAGTCGGCGCCGTTATCGAAATCAAGTAACATTCAAGAAAGTGACGCAATCGCGTCACTTTTTTAATTTTGCAAGGTTTTCTTGTATGCCAGGCACACTCCAGCGCTTCGCTTGGATGGTGCCTGGCATACGGCCAGAAAATCGTGTAAGGAAAGCTGCTGCGCAAGCGCCCGCACGTTCCGGAAGCTCAATCGTCGCCCTGCTCAATGCCGTTCGCATGGCTCGTTTCGCTTCCCGCCTTCACCCTGTCCATTCCCGCCACTGGCGGGGGCAGGGTTACAGCGCCAGCAAAGCCGGTCGAGACGATATCAAACGAGGGGAACCTGCGGGTCCCCCTCGTTGCTCCCCTATTTGGTAATGAAATGTGCCCTGCTCGCAGTAGGGCTTTTTTACTGCGCTTATCACAAGGAATCTTGACGTAGGACGTGCAGTCTGTTATCATAAAACTGGCAGCAAATAGCATTGAACGGCAATTGAATACCGCCGTCGCAAGGAGGTAGCCATGTCTTTCTGGATCGTTACGGATAGCTGTACGGATTTCCCTGAAAGTTATGTGCAAAAGCAAAAAAATCTGACCATCGTCCCGATGCTGTATCAAATAGAAGGTCAGTTCCACACACCGGACGGCTCTGACGATAACACACGGGCCTTCTATGCCAAGCTTCGCAGCGGCGTCGTGGCTACCACCGCTCAAATTACCGCAGAGGCATGGAAAGAAGCCTTTGCGAAGCTGCTGGCAGCAGGCCAGGATGTTCTATGCATCACCTTATCCGGCGCATTAAGCGGCACAAATGAGGCTGCCATAAGTGCCAAGGAACAACTGAAAGACGAATTCCCAAGGGGCAAGCTTATCGTTGTCGATTCAAAATGCGCCTCCATGGGTCTGGGGCTGTTGGTCCATCAGGCGCTGCAAATGCGCGATTCCGGCGCATCTTTCGAAGAGACCGCCAATTGGGTAACGGAGAATTTGCAAAAGGTCGTCCATTGGTTTACGGTGGATGATCTGCAATTCCTGCGCCGGGGTGGCCGCGTTTCCGCCACCAGCGCATACCTGGGCGGCATCATGAAGATCAAGCCCATCCTTCAAGTAAACGAGGAAGGCAAACTGATCCCCCGGGAAAAGGTTCAGGGCCGCAAGCGTTCGCTGCGCACACTGTTTGACAAGGTCAAAGAAAATGCCGTCGAGCCGGAGAAGCAGACCATCTTTATCAGCCACGGCGATTGCCTGGAAGAGGCCGAATGGCTGGCTTCCATCCTGCGGGATGAGCTGCATGTCAAAGATGTGATGTTAAGCCTCATCGGGCCTGTTGTCGGCTCCCATTCCGGCCCTGGCACCATGGCCATCTTCTTTATGGGGAACCATAGGTAACCGCCATGCGCCGTTTATGGGGCTGGATCGGTATATCTTTTTTGCTGGCGTCCGCTTTACTGCTGGGCGCCAGCCAGCTTTTGCCCCGCCTGGATGCCGCCCACTGGGCAACGGCCAAAGAAACCACAGGACAGATTGTAGGCTTTACAGGGAGCGGACAGAACCAAAGGCCGCTTGTTTGCTTTGTGGTAGATGGCGGCGACCCTTATGTATTCGAAGCGGATACCAACAAATCCACCATACGGCAGGGCCGGTATGTCACCGTCCGCTATTTCCTGGAGCCGGAGCTTACAGTGTCCCTGCAACCGGATTTCGCTGCCGCTCAGTTATGGCTGGGGATTATAGGCTGCATCCTGGCGGCGGTTGGCTTTACAGCGCTGCTTCTGCAAATGCGAAAGTCCTCCCTGCTCAGGCAGCTTGAGCAATACGGTACAAGGGTCAATGCCACTGTCACAAGTGTGGATGTGAACCTACGAATATCGTTCAACGGCCGCCACCCAGCCATTGTCACATGCACCCTGCAAAGCCCGCAAGGCATTGGTAAGTGGACCGTCAAAAGCGGCTGGATATGGAAGCTTCCGCCCGGCATTAAGGTTGGCGGCACCGTGCCTGTGCTGGTGGATGTGTATAGGCCCGGCCAATATTGCGTGCTTACGGAGGAAGCAAGTGCGTCACCGGCCGTTAAGGAGGCCATTTGACGAAGCACCGCATGACCGCTATTTTGCGGGAAGAATGCATAAGAAGGCGCAAAATCCTGTTGCCGCAGTTGACATACGCCCCTGTATCGGCTATAATCAATAAGCCTTGTGCAAGGCATATGTGCCCGTAGCTCAGTTGGATAGAGCGTTGGACTCCGACTCCAAAGGTCACAGGTTCGAATCCTGCCGGGCATACCAGCAAAAAACCCTGTAATCATGGCGGTTACAGGGTCTTTGCTATATAATGGCATAAAGAACAAATGTGGCGGTAGTGACGGTTGCGTACACCAGGAATGAGGCACATGTCAGGAATGAAAAAGTATACATCATCAATTAGCGGCTGTTTTCCCCGTCGCAGTAGAACAACAGATATTCCCCCATCTTGCCTAACTGCAATGTGTGCCCGCCGTCGTGCTTATGGAATTCTACACTGATTCCACGCTCTATAAGGGCATCATACAACGACTGTGCCCCCGCGGAGAATGGTTCATTAACGCTGCCGCAGTCGAGATAAACCTGTAACCGGTTCAGCGCCATATCCTTTGCTACATCGGCGGCCATGTACGTTTCTTCCGCATTGTTGTTGGGGTATATCCACCTTTCAAGCTGCCTGCCTGAAAAATCACTGTACAACAGTGCCGGGCTGTATCCGCCAACCTTTCCAAAAAGATCGGGATGGCGAAACGCAATCTCCAAAGCGAAATATCCGCCCATGGAAAATCCCCCTATGTACCGGCCTTCTGGAGAATGAATGGTTTTATATTGGGTATCTATATACGGAACCAGCTCTTTGCATAAAAACATTTCCATCTGACTCGCATCCCGTTTCCCATCCTTCATATCCTCCTGAATGACCTTGGCAGAGTCATACCGGGTCAGCGGGAAAACCATGATCAATGGCTCGATCTCACCACGCTCAATCATTTCATCGGCAGTCCTGCCAACCAAGGCAGTATCCAGCCACATGGTTTCGCAAGAGGAGTAGCCGTGCAGCCCATACCATACCGGATATTCGTCTCTGCCCTCATAACCCATCGGGAGATACACCATGAAGGGCACATTGATTCCCATATGTATACTCTTGAAAGACTGACTTACAATACGGGACTTATGCGTGGGCTCATTTACAGAAGAGACGTCTATATTTGATACTTTCGATGTACATCCGCAGGACAGCGGAAAGCATACTATGGCAAGCAACAAAAAAGCAAAAATCAGCGTCTTCCTTTCATTTTCAAAATGATTGCTGCCTTGACGCATATCATCCTCCACTTATTCCGATCACAGCATACACGCAACGATACCATATATTGCCTGATTCATATCTGCATTCCAAAATTCATCTTTGCCGATTCTTGTATGCTTTACACCAATTTACCATGAGTCATGAAAAATGTAAACAAATGACCGTCCATACGGCAACGAAATCAGCAAATGGAAAAAGCCGTACCCCCTCTATGGAAGGAGTACGGCCACAAAATGACGGCGTCATTTTCCAGAATGCATCTCAGCTTTGGAGCTGCGATTTGGTTTGCTGCACTTCGTTGTCATTTGCCATGATGGCGGGCTTGTAGTATCCTTTTGACTGGGCCAGCTTGTAAAGCTCGTACTGCGAAGCCTCACACTTGTCCCTGATCTGTTGAATGGTGCTGCGGAGCATGGGATTGGCACATTCGGAAATGGTGGTGGCGTAAAAGGTAAGGCTGCTCTTGACAGAAGACAGCGCATCGTTGACCATGGCTTTTTCCTGGAACATGATTCTTTCCTCCTTTACTGCAAAAACGACAGCAATTGCTGCTTTGTGCTTTGGGCATCCTGAGCGGATTTCTGGAAGTAAGCTTTGACCTGCGGGTCTGTTGCCTGCTGGGCATAGGCCTGCATCTTTTGAAATGCTGTGTCATGCGCTCCAATGAGATGCCGGAGGTTCTGCAGTTCTACCTGGTTTAACTGTGACATAGTAGGGCTCCTTTCTTGATTTTGAAATTTCGATGTTAGTATTGCTTTTCAAAAGCCGGTCATTCGCTTAAATGAAAAAAACGGCTGATTTGTGCAGCCGCTAATAAATAGACTGATCTTTTTGCCATACCTATGGTTGATATGATTTTTGGATTTTCCCCCAAAGCATGTGCTCCGGGGGGATTCTTTTGAGTAGCCGCCAAAATAGGGGGCTTCACGGAGCGGGTAAGCGGTGTGATCTTCCAGCTATTCTCAGAAACAAAACAGAAATTCCTCTCTTGCATAATCTCCAGTTGTATGGTAGTATAGTTGTCATACAAGTAGCGTATTCATTACAGCATGCACGTGCGGTCTTCCATCTCGGCGATGGCCGCTCCCGCTGATTCTGTCATCCAGTTCTTATGCTTCATGCTGTATTTGCCATGCATCAAACATTACCAAGGAGGAAGACGGTTATGAAACAGTATCCAGGCGGGGTATGGCCTGTCATGCTCACGCCCTTCAACCGGGACGGATCGGTTGATGAAGGCGGTTTGCGCGCTTTGGTGGACTGGTATATTCATGCAGGGGTGGACGGGTTGTTTGCGTCCTGCCAATCCAGTGAAATATTCAATATGGATTTTGAAGAACGCATGCGCATTGCCCGCATCACCGTGGACCAGGCGGCCGGGCGGGTGCCCGTTGTAGGCTCCGGGTTTACTGATTATGAACCTAACGATCAGTTACGCAGCATCAAGGCCATGGCGGATACAGGTGTTGATGCCGTGATCCTATTAACCAACCGGCTGGCGTTGGAAGATGAGGATGACTCGATTCTTCTCCATCGCCTGTTTCATCTGCTGGATCATTTGGATCCGGCCCTGCCGCTGGGGCTTTATGAATGCCCGCAGCCCTACAAGCGCCTTTTGAGCCTTCCGGTGATCAGAAAGGTCGCCGATACATCACGTTTTTATTTCCTGAAGGATACCTGCTGCGATGCGGCCACGATCAAGCAGCGGCTTTTGGCAATTGCCGGATCACCTTTCCAATTGTACAACGCCAATACCACCACTCTGCTTAGGTCCCTGCGCGATGGAGCGCCAGGCTATTCAGGCATCATGGCCAATTTCCATCCACAGGCTTATGTATGGCTCACCCGTCATATAAATCACCCAAAAGCCGATCTGGTGCAAGCGCTGCTGACATGCGCTTCACAAATAGAACGTCAATGCTATCCCGTAAATGCCAAGTATCACCTGAGCGCTATTGAGAAGCTGCCTGTCACGACCTTTACCCGTACCAAACCGGACACTCTGCTGACAGAAACATTCCGGGACGAGGTTCGGCAAATGGATCAATTGATACAGGCTGTTTTCCCGGAATGGAGCCGCCTATGAGCCTGCCGTCGGGCCTGAGCGCCATCGATTTGAATACAGCCCACCTATATGAACAGGTGGCCGACCTGCTAGAGCATGAAATTCTCAACTCCTACAAGGACGGTGACCGTTTGCCCAGCGAGCTTTCCCTGGCTGATACCTTTCGGGTCAGCCGTACCGTCATCAGGGAAGCCCTCAAGCTTTTGCGCGAACGCGGCCTGGTAGACCTTCGCCGGGGAAGCGCGGCACTGGTCACAAGACCGGAAGCCCGCAATCTTTCGGCCGTGATCAGCCGCATCATCCAGCTCAACGGCATCGATTACAATGATATCTACGATGTCCGTATCATGGTGGAGGTCACCTGTATCCGCCTGGCGGCTGTTCGTGCCACCAGTGAGGACTTATGTGCCATGAAGGAGCAACTGATGCTGCTCAAAGACCGAAATCTGGTGCCGGAAGTTCGCCGGGACGCAGACTATGCTTTCCATCTGCTCATCGCAAGGGCCGCAGGCAATCGCCTGCAGGTGGTGCTTCTGGAAACCCTATCGCACATCTTCAGGGAAATGATGAACGCCGGCATCTTCGTTCAGGGCGGCATTGATGACGCAATCCAACGCCACACCAAGATTTACGACGCTTTGGTTGCCCGCGACGCGGACCTGGCCGAGATTGCCATGCGGGAGCATCTGGAACAGTCCCGCCGTCATGTGGCCCAGTACCAGGCCTCGTTGCCCACTGAACCCATCCGCCAGGGTGCGGATCAATAATAAAGGAGGTCTCCCAAATGAAGAAACTCGCAACCCTCTTGCTGGCCCTGACCCTTGTTGTCGCCTCATCCCGGCCGCGGTAGCTGATGATGCCCCTGTGAAGCTTACCGTAACGCTGACAGCCGTCTCTACCGACACGCACGCCAAAGCCATGCAGGTCTTCAAGGAAAAAGTAGAGGAAATCTCCAATGGCAACATCACCGTCGATCTGTATACCGACGCCGTCCTTTTCACCCAGGAAGAGGAATTGCTGGCAGTGGTAGGCGGTGACGCCGACATGACGTTGACCAGCGCATCCTGGCTTACCACCGGTTCACCGTGGATCTCCATGTTCACCGCCGGCTACGTGTTCAAAAACTATCAGCACATGACCAATGTGCTCAACGGCGAAATCGGTCAAGGTGTCTTCCAGCGCGTAGCGGATGAGCAAGGCCTCCTGCCTCTTGCGGCATTCTATCTGGGCAGCCGCCAAATCTCCCTGTCCAAGGACATGGCAGTGATGACTCCCGAAGACTTAAGTGGCGTCAACCTGCGCATGCCCAATACGGAAGCCTGGTTGTTCCTGGGCCGCGCTCTGGGTGCCAATCCTACGCCCATCTCTTTCTCCGAGCTGTATCTGGCACTGCAGACCGGCGTGGTGGACGGACAGGATAATCCCCTACCC